>CAZJQN010000039.1:0-26584 GCA_964548125.1 uncultured Bacteroidales bacterium
TTTTCCTTCATAAACACTAGGTTGATTGAAAAATTTTTATTGTATATCAAAACAGATAAAGATTCTTTTTTACCTTGCATTTTCAAACCAAACTAAAACAACCTGATATGAAACGCTTTTGCTTTTTTATTGGTCTTTTTATTGTCTCAGGATTTTTTATAACGGAATATCTCATAGCCCAGAATATTTCCGATCTGGGCGATTTGTCACGAATCAGACAGGGGGTACGTTCCGCCCGTATTAGTTCGTATGACCGTTCGGGGGGAAACGGGGATTGTCTGTCAGGTATTGAACCTGGCACAAGGAAAACCATTTTTGATGTAAAAGGTGCCGGCATGATCACCCATATCTGGATTACTATTGCACCAGGACCTCCTGAATTGAGCCGGAATGATATTGTTCTGCGCATGTACTGGGACGGAAATCCATTTCCTTCGGTTGAATCACCTATAGGTCCCTTTTTTGGACAGGGATGGGACGAGAGTTATGATTTTGTCAGTTTGCCGCTGGCTGCCGGACCTGTTGAAGGGAAGGGACTTGTTTCTTATTGGCCAATGCCTTTTGCAAACGGAGCAAGGATTGAAATCGAAAACCAGTCAAACCGGAAAATTGATGCCTTTTATTTTGCTATTGATTACGTGCAGATGGATAAACTTCCACCTGATCAGGGAAGATTCTGTGCCTGGTACAATCACGAACTTACGGATGCAAATCCGGATGGTGAAAATGAATGGGGAAGCCTCGGGCCACAGGGGAAAAATACGAATGGCAAGAATAATTACCTTATTGCCGATATAAAAGGAAAAGGTCATTATGTTGGCGTGAACTATTATGTACATTCACCCGGACCTATGTGGTATGGAGAAGGGGATGATATGATTTATATTGATGGTGATAGTGCGCGCACTCTTTACGGTACGGGAACCGAAGACTATTTTAATATGTCGTGGTGCCCGAAAACCCAGTTTTCACATCCTTATTATGGTTTTGGGAAGGTCAATAATGATATGGGCTGGATCGGACGCACACATGTGTATCGGTTTCATATCGCTGATCCGGTTTATTTCGACAAATCGTTGAAGGTCACCATTGAACACGGACACAATAACTGCCTGACCCTTGATCTGGCCACCGTAGCTTACTGGTATCAGCAACCTCCTTTACAGATTCTTCCGCCTATGCCGGGAAAAGATGAACGCGCCCCAAGGCCGTTTATTCAGCCCTACGATATCCATAAATGGCGCGATGCGTGGAGAAAGAGCAAAGGATATGACAAAAATTTATGGGGAAATGAGTAATTCCATACATGGTGAATTAACCTAAATCGGGGTACTCTGTACAAAGAAGATACTGAGCAGGCTCATCTTCCGTGATTTCAGGGAAACGTCCGACCGGTTCAAGAAAACGGTTATCATTTACGTCGTTGTTGACCATCGACACTTCACCGACCATGGTCATGCCGTTTTCAGCCCAGAATTTATGATAGACATATGGTTCGAGGCAGATACTCTCCCCTGGTTTAAGGCGTACTATATCACCGGCATTCACCTGGTGCGTAACTCCGTCAATTTGCACCGTGAAGGATTCATTGCTCAGAGTTTCATCTTTGGCCGATTTCCATAACTGAATGCAAAGGCGTCCCCCGCCACGGTTAATAATATCTTCCATTTTTTGCCAGTGAAAATGGGTTGGGGTAATTTGCCGGTCACGGACAATCATGATTTTTTCAGCATAAGTTTTCCGGAAAACCGGATGACCTGGTTTCCCGTTGCGGAGGGTGAACAGCAGCAACCCCGTTTTCTCAAAATTTCCACTGCCAAAATCGGTTAAATCCCATCCCAGCATATTTTCTTTTATTTCCAGATACTCCTTTCCTTTAGTTTTCCATTCATCCGGGCTAAAATACGCCCACGGCGGCAAACGGAAATAGAACTTGTCGAAAAAAGAAATAGCTTCCTCAATGAATCTGTTAATCTCTGAACGGTTCATTATGTATTTATATTTTGGAACTTCGCTGAGAACAGGCAACAAAGTTAACAAAATACTTGTCAGCGTGTGATTTCCCTGCCAGGCTTTTCCATGAATGCATGCTTTTGATTGACGGATGTTTCCCGCAGAAAGAAATTTATTCAGGTTAACTTCAGTAAGTGTCTCTTACGGTGAGTATCCTGAATGCTGTTTCCGGCGCTTCGGAAACATGGTTGTGAAATGCCAGCACTTCTTTTTCCTCACCAGGGAGCATATCGAAAAAGTTGTCAGAAAAACGTGTCTGGGGAAGCGAACTGATAATCCAGACATTTTTGGCAAAATTGGAAGTGCTTATTATAATGCGAGTCCCTGAAGATACTGTTTCAAATTCAATTCGCATTTTTGGATCGGGCAGTTCTAATTGTTTAACCGGAACAAAAAAGTAAAGTTTTTCAGCAAGAAGTCTTAGTTTTTCTGTTAGCTCAATATGCAGTACCGTGTATCGTAAATCAATATCCCTGGTCCATTCCAACATGGGCTGCTGGAAGCAACTGCGCGAAACACCGGGACCAAGACGCAACTGGGAACGGTATGATTTTTTGATAATTCCATCAAAATCTATCAGTTGAACCTGAAGGGTTGCCGATATGGTATGAGGTAAATCTGAAACAATGGTTAGCTCAATTTTTTTCTTATCTGCAGAAGGAACTATCAACACAGGAGCAAAGTAATTTTTCAGGTGATATTGTACAGCTTTATAATTCCCGTAATAATCAATACCCGACCAGCTTGCACAGGGCCAGCAGTCGTCAAGTTGCCAGTATAATGAACCCATGCAGGATGGTTTGGCCTTCCTGTGAGCCTCAATAGCAATTTGCAGGGCCATGGACTGCAGTAACTGACTCAGATATACAAACGATTCAAAATCTTTTGGCTGGCGGAATTCTTGCAGCATATGGCGTTCTACTAGTTCCCTTCCTCCGGGCCATCCCTGATGGGCTTCCATTACATCAGAACGGATATCAAAATCCTCCTGTAGTGCATATTGTTTTAAGGTTTCCATGGCCGGATAACTTTTGAAGCCATATTCGCTCATAAAACGACCAACATTTGATGCATATGAACCTATAGGAATATCCTTCTTTATAATTTCCCAGTAATGAAAATCTCCTGAATTCAGTTCCGGCGGACCGTTCAGGAAGCTTGAAGGGGAAGATGGCCAATAAGGACGTTCGGGATCGTATTTTTCCAGTACTGACGGAATGGTTTCATGAAACAGTTTCTTATACTCATCAAAAGCCTTCTTGACAAAGGGTTTTCCAATTGCTTCCTGCCATCCCCAATAATGAAATCCTTCCAGAATCTCATTGTTTCCGCACCAGATTGCAATGCATGGATGATTCCGCAAACGGACAACATTTTCCTTCACTTCTTCCTTCACATTCTGAAGGAATTCCCTGTCGGCCGGATACATGGCACATGCAAACATAAAATCCTGCCATACCAGAATACCGGCTTCATCGCAAAGCTCATAAAAGTAATCGTCTTCATAATAAGCTCCGCCCCACACCCGCAGCATATTCATGTTTGCTTCTCTGCAAGAATCTATAAGTTGTTTGTACTGTTGCCGGTTAATTCTGTGCGGAAAAAAATCAGGAGGAACCCAATTGGCTCCTTTCATAAATACGGGGATTCCATTTACCCTGAAGTAGAATGTGACTCCTTTTGCATCCTGCTCCTGGACAAGCTCAATAGTGCGGATGCCTGTTTTTATGGTCTTTTTTTGCACCCGTCGGGTTTCGTCTTCAAGAACTACCGATATCTCGTACAGGTGCGCCCGACCAAGTCCATTGGGCCACCACAGCTTAGGCCTTTCTATAACAAATTCAATTTCTTCAGTTTGTTCTCCTTTTCTCAAAATTACTTCACTTCCGGCAAGTACTGTGTCGTTTAGCCATATTGAGAGAAAACAACGGTTGCGGTAAGCTCCCCTTAATATGATTTCGGCATTTATTAAAGCTCTTTCTTCAGAAACATTCGTGGGTCGAATATGAACATTTTCAATTGTTGCTGTATTCCATCCATAAAGATAAACTGGCCTCCAGATGCCGCAACCCACAAGCCGCGGACACCAATCCCATCCGAAAGTATAAGGTGCGCGGCGAACAAAAGGACTTACTTTTATTTCGCTTTGTTCATTATTAGCCGGGTAGTTTAATTGAGCCATCTGGAGAAATTTTGCTCCTGTTTTAATGGGCGACTGAAATTGGACCAGAAGAATATTTTCTCCCTCTCTCAGATGCTGTTTGACTTCCGCTTTCCACCGCCTGTACATATTGCATGCATGAAGCACGGGGATGTTGTTGATAGATACATCAGCAAATGTATCAAGCCCCTCGAAAACCAATTCAACCTGATCCCTTTCCAGCATATCCTTATCGACCAGAAAACGGCAGGTGTATTCCCAATCCTCATTTTCTACCCACTGCGACTCGAGAAATTGTTTACGAAAAAAAGGATCAGGAATTTTTCCGTTGCTGAGAAGATCCGTGTGAACTGACCCGGGTACTGTGGCGGACAGCCATTCTTTGTCGCCCTTCTTTCTGAATAGCCAGTTCTGATGCAAAAGCAATTGACGGATCATGGCCCTATAAGGTTACCTGTGAAAACTTTCTCCGATGAATTTCAGTGCATCAGTAATCCCTGTTCTCCAATATTCCCAGCTATGACCACCGTTTCTCACCCTGTATTCGTGCGGTATATTTCGATCTCTCAGAAGGATATGAAGAGTTGAATTTCCTTTGTAGAGGAAATCGTCATCGCCGCAGTCAATCCAGTAACGGACATCCTTTTTTTTGTCGTCCGGTAATTGACTGAACAGGGCAATAACGCTGTTTTTGTACCAGTGTTGGGTAAGCCTGTCGGAAGGCGTTGAGGTATACCGGTTTGTGAAAATACTTTTGTATTCTTCTTCAGGCATATTTTTTATTTCTTCATCGGTCATAACTCCGGCACTCAATGCAGCGCAGGCGGCAAATGTTTCCGGATGATGAAGACTCCAGATCAGGCTGCCGTATCCTCCCATGGAAAGGCCTGCAACACCTCGGAACTCTTTTACGGGCCGTGTACGGAATGTAGCATCGATGTATGGTATAAATTCATTGAAAATCATATCTTCGTATCGGTCCTTTCCCTGAAAATCATTTATATACCACGTGATTTTTCCATCGGGCATGACAATAATCATCGGCGGGATGGTTCCATCTGCGATGGCCTTGTCGGCAGCATGCTGCACTTCGCCAAACTGAATCCATCCCCATTCTTTATCAGAATATCCGTGAAGCAGATAAACCACCGGATAGCGACGCTCCGAAAACTGATAATCAGGAGGCAGATAAACTGCAAAGTTTACAGCACTGTTCAGGATTTTGCTGGGCATCGACTGATTTTCCAGAACTTTTCCATGAGATACATCTTGCCCGCTGGAAAGGAGAACAAAAGCAAACGCACAGGAAATAATCAGCATCAGTTTTTTCATAGGTCGTAATCTTTTGGTTAGTTCTAGGTTTAAGTTCTTATAATTCTTAATGCGTTTCGTTTAGATGTTACGTTGAAAAGTTGTTGTTTATTGGTTTAATGATTCTGGCTTCATTTGAAGGATCCAAATTTTTCCGGCATATTGCAAGGCTCTTCTCAATGCGTACCGCCAGTATAACCAGGAATGGGTGCCTTCCATAACTTCCATCTGGCAAGGAACATTGTGCTTCTCAAGCATGGAAGCAAACAATTTGTTCGATAGGTAAAAATAATCATCTTTACCACAATCGAGATAAAAAAACAGCTGTTTTAAAGTATCTTCCGGGATCTGATTTACCAGCAGAAAAGGATTATTTGCCTGCCAGTGTTCTGTTATCCGTTGGTTGGGAACATCGGTGCGGCAGGAAAATACGGGTTTCAGGTTGTTTTTCCATTGTGTTTCATCAGTTTTAAGTAGATCATCATCGGTTCTAAGGGCAGCGCTCAATGCAAGTACAACGCGGAATATATCCGGATGTTTGAGGGCAAGCACTATTGCTCCGTAGCCGCCCATAGATAGTCCTCCGATGGCTCTGTAACTGGGATTACGGCTAATATGATACTGTGCTTCAATAAAAGGAATGAATTCCATAAGAAACATGTCTTCCCACCTGTACTTTCCTCTGCAATCATTAATGTTCCAGGATGTTCCGGCATCGGGTAACACTATAACCATAGGAGGGAGAAGTCCGTTCCTTATTGAATAATCAACAGATTCTTTGAGATTGCCTTCCCTAATCCATGTTCGGTGATGGCTCCCAAAGCCATGAAAAAGATACAAAACCGGATACTGTTTTTCTGAAGACGGGAAATTGGGAGGAAGATAAATAGCATAGGAAATTTCCGATCTAAGAATTTTGCTTTTGAAAATAAGGTCATCAATAATTACACCGTTCCTATCCTGTGCCATCAAAGAAGAGTGAAAGTTTATACTTGGCAGCAAAATGCTCAGGAGAGCTATCCATTGTAGAAAAAACTTTTTCATTTTATTACAACATCAATTTGCTCATTATTTAACGTGATCTGAGCAAAATGACCCTGTCTGAAAGGGCCGGGGTTGACGATGATGGTTTTTCCGATTCTGTCGGTACCGGCTGATTCATGAATGTGTCCGCATA
The DNA here is from genome assembly GCA_964548125.1 of uncultured Bacteroidales bacterium. GTDB lineage: Bacteria > Bacteroidota > Bacteroidia > Bacteroidales > JAAYUG01 > JAAYUG01. The sequence goes on from CAZJQN010000039.1 coordinate 6,663, forward strand.
AACAGAGGAGTGGCTGGGTATGTTCAATAAACTCTCTGATGGAATGACTGCCTGTGTGCATGAGTTTCATTGCCTTATCGGTAAGGGTTCCATAGGGTGGTTGGTGGGTTACCAGAATAAACTCAGTTGGTTTGCCGGCAATTTCGTATGTTTCCTTGAGCCAGTATTTGTATAAGTCTTCGCTATATTCGGAGGGAGTTTTTCCCGGACAGGCAAGTGAGCCACCTACACCAAGGAACGTTAGATCGTGCAAAACCCGGAAGCTCCTGTGGAGGCTTAGTTTGTGTCCTGCCAGAAATTGCTCGACTCCCGGTTTGTCACAGTTTCCGTGCAAGGCAAGAACTTCCGGAAACAAGGCTCTGACAGCATCAATAATTTCTTTTGCTTCCTTTTCTTCCCCGAAGTGGGTTATGTCGCCTGTCAACAGAACCAAATCAGGTCGCAGGGAGTTTTTCTCCAACAGATTTAGGAAATTTTTATTTCCATGCAGGTCGCTAAGATGAAGAATGGACACCGGCATAACGCATCAGATATCAATTCCCATAAGTGATTTTAATGCAAATCCAATGCCGAAGGAAAGAGCTGCAACACCCAGACTGACAAACGTCATTTCCCAGAAACGTTTTTTGAAAGGAACATCAGTTGCTACGGACAAATAATAGTTAAACAACCAGATGATAATAACCGCTGTTGCAAGGGTTATTATCAGGCTGATTATAGGCGTTGTTAGCAGAAGAAAGGGAAGGATGAGCAAAAGCACCGTCAGAATGTAGGCAATACCTGTATATATCGAAGCTTTGCCAGCCTTTTCACCCGCATTTTCTGCCTTGTTCGAAAGGTACTCTGATGCGGCCATGGAAAAAGCCGCCGCAATACCCGTAATCAGGCCTGCCAGAGCAATGATCCTGTTGTTCTGAAGGGCAAAGGTAAATCCGGCCAACGAGCCAGTAAGTTCAACCAGGGCGTCATTCAGCCCCAACACAACGGAACCTACATACTGAAGCTTTTCTTCTCTGATGAGTGCAATCAGCTGATGTTCATGTGCATCTTCTTCAGCAGCAATAGTCATTGCCTCCGGAATTATTTCGGCCACTTTGCCATACACTTCTTCGGCTTTTTTTTCATTCTTTTCCATAAGCTTTATGCCGAAAGTGATTCCAAAAATCCGTGCAATCCAGTAATATTTTAGAACAGAAATTCGGGAAGGAGACTGGGTATTGCCGGTATAGCGCATCCAGAAATCGTGATGCTTCTTTTCATCCTCAGCAATGTTCCGGAGTACTGCAGCATTCCCGGTATCTTTTACATGTCGCGCCAGCATGGAATATACAAGATATTCCGTAATTTCATTTTTCTGTGCTCTTCGGATGACTTCCAGAATTTCATTGCTCAATTCAGCCATGGTCTATCAGATTTTCTGTTGTTTGTTTCAGGAGGGAATAAATGGAGCAGCACATGCCAGAAGGAAATAAGCAGCACCCAGTGTATTTCCTGAAAATGCCGGAAGATGACGATATCCTTCTTCCGTCCGTAGTGGCTCAGTGAAATAACTGACATTGGATACCGAACCATCACGATTCAGATACTTAAGAACTGCCGATATGGCTTTCATTGCAGCTTCAGTAAACGGTTGTTCCGGGAGCCACCTTTTCTTTACGGCTTTTAGAAGATAAAAGCTAATGAGAGCAGTTCCACCGGTTTCAGGATAGGAATCCAATGCATTGGTTAACTGGTGCCACATGCCGTCTTTATCCTGGAAACGAAGGAGACTTAGAGCTGTTTCATTAATCAGCGATGCCATCTTTTCATATCCTGAATAGGAAGGAGAAAAACAGTCAAGCACTTCCGAAATACCTCTAAGACACCATGCCTGAGCCTGGCTCCAATACCCGGGTGACAAAAACGAGGGGTCATCTGCCCACCCCCTTCCGTGATGCCATAAGCCGGTCTGTTCGCCCCATAGAATTTTTCTGTGAATAGTATACTGGCTAACCGCTTCATCAAACCAGCCGGTATCTCCTGTTATTGCGCCGGCTCTTGCCATCCAGGTGGCATATCCCTGAAGAATCATTATGGAAATCCTGCATTTGCGACCGTCATCCGGTGCAACCACAGCACCATCTTTGTCGCGTCCTATACTATCTCTTAATTCGGTAGCAAACTTTACAAAACCTTCAAGGTATCTTTCCTCTCCGGTGCTTATCCATAAATTGTATGGAAGACAAGTAAAGAACTGCTTACGGTTGAAGCGGATAGTGCCTTGTTTTTCTCTGTTGGCTATGGTATTAAGAACATATTCCTGATAGACATTCCGCTGAAATGCCTCCGAACAGCTTAACAGGCTTTCAAGGAACAGATCATTTGCAAGAGTTGCCGGTTTATAATCTTTCCTTGCGGTTCTCTGGAAAACCACTTCAACAGCGTGTAGCAGGCTCTCTTTTTCATTATTCATAACCGAACAGCTTTTCCAAATGGAAGTTCTATTAGTAATTCTCCTTTACCTGATTGCAGACTTTGAAGGATTCCGCTGTATAACAAACTATCAGAAAGCATGTCGGTAGTTTTCCCTTCCGGTTGTTTTTTTTCTTTTACAGCCAGGGTAAAATCTTCAAAACACATGCGCACTGACAGAGACGCCTTATTGGGGTCTTCTTTTGACATGTTTTGCCATTTGCCCGATTCATCAAAGATTTCGAGCAGGTTGTTGGCTCCGAGCCGGATCTGTCCTTTTTCACCGGTAATCAGAATACTCCATGCTCCGTTTTTATCGTAAAAATTCGGGATAGTTGCAATTCGTACGGGGAGGTCTTCCATTGCTCCAAGTATAATGCTGCTGCTTATGGCAGAAGCAGGAACTTCTGTTTCTTTCCTGCTAACCCGTATAGCCAGAAGTGGTTGTGACAACAGCCATTGCATAAGGTTCGCAAGGGTGAGTATTGATGCTTCCGGACTAGATGAATAAGCCGGTAGCAGAGGATCGTTTTCGGCTTGATTAATTTGTAATTGGATGGAAACAATTTTCCCGATACGGTCAGATAATAAAAGTTCACGGGCGGATAGACAGGCGGGCAGAAACCGGTGATAATAGGCAATACCTGCAGGTACAGAAACCGCTGAGACCGTCTTTTGGAGGGTGTCAAAGGCTGAAATTCCTTCGTTGTAGGGAGCTTCCGCCAGGACCGGAATTCCTGCTGTTAATAGTCTGATGATATGCCTATGTCTGTGGCGGTAATCCCTTTCAATCCATGCGGCAGAAACCTTTCGCCGGATTGCCCGGGCTGGTGAATATCTGACCAACCTGATGCCGGAGGACGGCCTGAGCATCTCTTTAAGCTCATCAAATCGTCTGGCAGAGCAAATGGCTGCAAAGACAAATTCTTTTCGATCCGGATTTCTTTTTTCCCCAACAGAATGCACCGGTTTACTGATAGCAGGCAGGGAAAAAAGTCCCGCCACCAGGAAAGCACTTCGTTCTATAAAATTTCTTCTGTTCATTTGATCAGGAAATGATAATTTCCTGCTTCGGCTTTAAATTCTAAATAATCTTTTTCCTGTTTTACAAAGGTAAGACCTCTGGAAGATTTTTCCCGCTTACTATTTTTCCAGATAGGCTTCCCGCTCTCCATGATTTCGGTATTCTTTTCTTGATCAAACGGTAATCTCAGGATTCCGGACGTGTTGGCAGGAATCCTCAGTTCAATCTGCATTTGATCCTGGGACTTTTTCCAGGCTATGGATGCCAGTCCGTATCCAGTCACCAGTTCAGCAGATGCATAAGTGAGATCTCCTGCAGGTCTCGGGTGGAATATGATCTTCTTGAAGCCGGGCTGGCTTAAGTCAGGTTGTATACCGGCAAGGTATTTGTAATACCATTCGCCTACACTTCCATAGGCAAAATGGTTCCGTGAGTTCATTCCTTCCGGCCGTTCAGTATCGCTGTTCCATAATTCCCAGATGGTGGTAGCTCCCTTCTTTACCATGTACCCCCATGAAGGATAGGTGGTTTGTGTAGCAACTTTCCAGGCCAGATCATGGTATCCGAAATCACTTAGCAGAGGAAGCAGGTAGGCAGTTCCCATAAATCCGGTAGTGAGATGAGTATCCCTTTGTATCACATTTTCTGCAACCTTTTTAATCAGGTCAGCGCGCAGATTTTCAGGGGCAAGACCGAAAGCGACCGGCAGAAGGTTCATGGTCTGGGTATTGGCAATGTAATGCCCTGAATCAGGATAAAAGTATTTTGCATTGTACGCCTGAGCAATTATCGGCAGGCGATTGGCAAGAGCCGTTGAATCTTCCTTCTTTCCAAGAATTCCGGCAATTTCAGAAAGCAGTTTTGTGCTGTAGTAATAATAAAGCCCGCCCGTAGGTTTGGTTGGACTGGGCACAACGGCTACCCAGTCGCCATATCCACCCCAATCGCCGTCGCCAAATTCGTATAAATTGTTTTTGGCTTTGTTATCCATGTAATGAACCCATTTTTTCATGGCATCATAATTCTCCTCAAGGACAGACCGGTCACCTGAGAAAAGATAGGTTACATAGGGTACAACCACCACAGCATCTCCCCATCCGGGTTTGGCTGGACCTCCGACAACAATAGCCGGATTAACATCATAAACGTATCCTGAAGTATCCTGGCAATCAACTATATCGCGTAACCATTTCACGAAGAAACGGTTCATGTTCATATTATAGAAAGCTGTCGGGGCAAATATCTGTGCATCTCCCATCCACCCGAGACGTTCATCACGCTGAGGACAATCGGTCGGTACACTCATCATATTGCCTCTCTGTCCCCAGGTAATGTTCTTCCAGATACGGTTCAGCAAGGTGTCAGAGCATTCAAATTTGCCCCTGAAGGGAGCTGAAGAATGAAAAACTATTCCGGTTAGCGTTTCTTTGGTTGGTTTATCTTTTAATCCTGTAACCTGCACATAACGAAATCCGTGATAGGTAAACATTGGTTCCCAGGTTTCAGTACCTTGTCCTTTACAGATATATCGGTCAGTTGCTTTTGCCTGGCGGAGATTTTCCTGTGCTACCGTTCCGTCGTCATGAAGAAGCTCTGCAAAACGCATTTCAATAACAGTACCTGCCGGAGCCTGAACATATAATCGGACCCATCCGACCATATTTTGTCCAAAATCAAAAACATAAATTCCTTTTTTGGGCTCTGTAATGCCAACAGGAGAAATTTGTTCCGATACACGGATTGGCGGATCCTGCTGGGCAACCAGTTTCAAATGGAAGGTATCCAGAACAACCACCTTGGACCAGTTTCCGGCTGTGGAACCGGCAATTGACCAGTCCGGAATTTCTAACCGGGCGTCATATGTTTCTCCATGATAAATGTGATTATAAACAACCGGGGAATCAGTAAACCGCCAGCTTGTGTCGGTAGTGATTGTCTCCGAAGTTCCATCGGTAAATACCAGATTAAGCTGTCCCTTAAGCCGCAATGGGCCATTGCTGTATGTGGAACCACCCTGCCATCCTAAGCCGCTGCTCCACCACATATTTCCAAGGATGGCACCTACTGCGTTTTCTCCTTTCTTCAATAATTCGGTTACATCGTATACCTGATACTGAGCTTTTTGCCGGTAATCGGTCCAACCGGGTGTTAGCAGGTCATTACCAACCCTTTGCCCGTTAATGTACGTCACGTAGTTTCCCAGACCTGTTATATAAAGCCTTGCAGATGCAACTTCCTTGTCAATAGAAAATTCCTTTTTCATCAGCGCCGAACGGGGCGGACGTGAATCATTAAGTCTGATTGCAGCAATCCAGTTTGCCTTCCAGTCATCTGCTGCCAGGAAAGCTGTTTCAAACCATTGAATATCGCTCCATTCTGATACACACCCGCGATTGTTCCAGTATCTTACTTTCCAGTAATAGCGGGTTACTGACTGAAGAGGTTTGCCATCGTAAGGTACAAATTGTGTTATATCAGAGCGCACCATGCGGCTGTCCCACATATCGGGTTTGCCTGAGGTGAGTGCTTCAGGTGTAGTAGCCACCATAATCTGATATGCTTTCTGATTTGCCCTGCGGGTTGTATCATTCATTGCCCATGAAAAACGAGGCTTTGGGTTATCAATCCCGAGAGGATTTTCGTCATATTCGCATCGGAGCATTACAGGTTTGCCCGAATAACGTGTGCATGAAACCACTGATAAAATGAAAAGAATAAAAAAAGCAGTATTTTTCATATTCATTTGGTTATAAGGATTTGTAAGTGTTTTTATTATCTAAATATAGAAACATTTTTGTTGTCAGCGTCTGACCAAAGGGAGTTTTTAAATTATCTGCTGAGACTTTAGAGCATGCTTACAATGAAAACCAGTAATTCAGTTTAATGAGAAATATATTGTTGGGTAAATCGCTGGTAAGGGATTTGAACCCATCGGCAAAACGCAGGGTTGGATCATTATCTGATCCAGTTCGGCCTTGTGACCATACAAAATACAATGATGAACCTGCTTTGTATTCCCATCGCGCTACAAGATTTGACCTGAATTGCCTGAAAAAGAAATCCGGACGCTGTATTACATAATCAACAAAATTATCATGGTCTTCATCAATGTTGATTTCAGGCTGTTGAGATGGTTTTTCCGGAATATTTCTTGCAAGATAGGAAAATCGATCGTAATATGATCCTGCAACAGGATTGGTAATTCGTTTGTAATCATCGTAACTTGCCGAAGCTATGAAGGGCGAACCGTAGTATTGAATGGTGAGTCCGGGAAGTATTGTGTAGTCAATGCGAAGGGTCATATTGATCCGCTCCTGTTCAAGGGATGCAGTAATATATCGTGTATCTCCGCCGAAAGGAATATTGGTAATGTACTGCATGTCATTTGTACTATAGGAATAGGAAAAATAGGAACTCATCTGGAGGGCCCGGGTCAGTTTGAAATTCAATCCGGGTGCCAGATACAGACTTTGCTGATTGACTTCATCAGCCGAATATATGCTGCTGCTAAAGCTAAGGCTTACTTTACGGGCATAGTTGGTTCCCAGACTAAAGAAACCTGTCCAGCCGCCGGGTTCTTTCATTGATGGTCCGCCACGCAATATATCATTTTCATAGGATGGTTTGTATCTGCTGACATGAAAATTAACCGACCACATGTTGCTGAGCTGAGCCGATGCTCCAAGGCTCAGGGAGGAGCTTTGCAGTCGGCCTCCGAAATCCCATCGGTTATATTGTCCGAGGCCCAGATGATAGGAACGGAATATCAACTCAGGTTCTGTTTTGATGTATGACAGGGAAGTGCTCTGTTCAATTTTATCAGTTGAACGGAGATATCCCATATCATTAAGTTCCAGACCCGGAGAACTCCATGTGAAACTTTCAGAAAATCGCCATGGGCCGTTGCTCCCTTTTCCAAATTCGATACTGCCGGCTGTACCAGTAAGCGAAGTCCTGCTAGTGTCGAGCTGAACATAAGGTGCATCCGGTCGCTGAAAATAGCGGGCAGGTGAGGTCTGTGCCCGATAAATCGCTTCTTTGGAACCCCGGATGTGGCTGATGACAGATTCAATGTCAAAATAGAAGGTCTTTTCTTTCAGGTATTGCCTGAAATCCATTCCGGCTGAATATGCTTCCCTGTTTAGTTCCGCAGTGGCCGGTGATTCTGTACTCCGGTTCACTGCTGTGAGGATTCCTCCAAACACTGTGTTGGCATTATTCATGTCCTTTTCGACCCTTGCTACAAAATAATTTGTGTACGGTTCAACAAGTTCTTTTCTCTGGGTAATACCGTTTGAAATATGGGCATATTCTTCCGATGTCACACTCTCAATTAAACCGAGGGAAAGTCCCCGCGAATTTTTACCTGTGAGCTTTAACGCCCCAAGGATTTTTGTGTACTGGGGTGAATGAATATATTCTCCTTCATTCAGTTCAGGCGTAATGCTAGGTGCATGGCCTATCCTGCGCGTATATACAAGTTGCTGGCCACTGGTAGAAAATTGGTATATGTTGCGTCCTTCCAGAAAAAAGGGCCGTTTTTCTTCAAAATATGTTTCATAGGCACTCAGATTAAGTACTGATGGATCTGCCTCTACCTGACCGAAATCAGGAAGAATAGTAAAATCCATAGTAAAATCAGACGTTACACCAATTTTGCCGTCCAATCCGGCTGAGAAATCTTTTTGGCTGGCATCCGCAAACGGATCCCCCTGCGTCTGTTGTGCATGATGTAATCGGGCAACTGAGTAAGGTAAAAATTCAATTCTTCTGGATTTTGGTATATCACGAATTCCGTGAAGTTCACCGAAATCATATACGGGTCCCGGAGAATCACGAGGAATCAGATTCCACTGGCATTCTTCCTGATTTCTGTTGATCCATCGCCAGGCATGAAGACCCCAGATCTGCTCATTTTCACTGCTATACCGCAGCTGGCTTAAAGGAATCTGCATTTCCGCGGTCCATGCAGAATCTTCAATGGCTGTTTTACCATACCATACAGCATCCCAGCTTATGTCAACTCCCTGATTGGTGAGCAACAGATCAACCTTGCTGCCACCCGCCGTGAGGTTGAATTCAAATCCGGTGCGGAAATCATGGTAAGAATCAAAGCAGATGCCAACAACGTCACCGGTAAACATATCCCGCCTGCCCATCTGACGGTCAATTTTGTTGGGTTCGTTGTCATATGCCCTGATCGCCACATATATGTTGTGTTCATCGTAGAGAATCTTGATTTCAGTTTTCTGGGAAGGAGTTGCCCCCTCCACGGGCCTTTGCTGGACAAAATCTCCCGCCCAGGTTCCTTCATCCCAGCACGCATCATTCAACCTTCCATCGACTTTTGGGGGTACTGTCCGGATGCGTTTTGTTTCATAGATTCTGTGACCGGTTTTTCCTTTCAATGGAATTGGCTTTTCACGTGTCCACCCAGGAATAAAAAAAGAGTAAAGAAGAATCAAACAAAACAGAATGATTATGCTACCTGGTCTGAACTTCATGCTCAAATTAGCTTTTGGTATGGGGCCTAAATTAACAAAATATCCAGTTTTTCTACAAGAACACTTGTCAAAAATATGGCTTTTCCCTATACTTGTATAATTAATAATTTTTATCCATGAAGCGTATCAACATCATTTTCGTTTCTTTTATATTGCTTTTTTCATGTTCACGAAAAAATGAGCAAGTTGATCCGGTTTCAGATTTCAACGATCTTGCAGCTTATTTTAAGGATCCTCCTGCTTCCTTCCGCACCCAGCCTTTTTGGGTCTGGAATGACAGTATTACCCAAGACCAGATTGATCAACAACTTACGGATTATAAAAAGAAAGGATTTGGGGGACTCTTTATTCATCCGCGATACGGATTGATCACCGAGTACCTTGGACCGGATTGGTTCGAATTGTACAAATATGCTGTTAACAAGGCAAAGAAATTGGGGCTGGAAATATGGATTTATGACGAAAACTCATTTCCAAGTGGCTTTGCAGGCGGTCTGGTTCCGGCACAAATGCCTGAATCGTATAATCAGGGGCAGGGTCTTGCATGGAAAACTACAAATATTCTGAAAATGGAGCAGGGCAAAATCTATCCGTTCGTTTTCAAAAAAGATAAATTGCATTGGAAAGATATTACTGCTGATACAGCCAGGTATTCAGGAAAAAAAGGAGAATTTGCTCTGGTGGAACTTACTTTTTATGAGCGTTCAAAATGGTATGCAGGTTTCTCTTATGTTGATCTTCTGAAACCAGGGGTTACGGAAAAATTTATTGAAGTAACCATGTCGGGGTACGAAAAAAATCTTGGACTTGAATTGGGAAATACCATCAAGGGGACATTTACTGACGAACCGAATATCAATCCTCCCGGCAGAAATGCTATACGCTATACTCCTGATCTCTTTGAGGAGTTTCAAAAGCAATGGGGTTATGACCTGCGGCATTATCTTCCGGCTCTTTTTGAAGAAACCGGCGACTGGATGAGAGTGAGGCATAATTATCAGAGTACTCTGCTCAGGTTATTTATTGAACGCTGGTCTAAATCGTGGAACAAGTATTCGGTTTCAAAGAATCTTATCTGGACTGGTCATTATTGGGAACATGGATGGCCGTGGCTTGCCGACGGCCCTGACAATATGGCTATGTATGAATACCACCAGATGCCTGGAATTGATATGCTTTTTAATACCATGGATCAGGATAAATTCCCGGTGCAGTTTGGTAATATTAGAGCGGTAAAAGAACTTTCGAGCATAGCCAATCAGCTCGGCAAGAAACGAACTCTTAGCGAAACCTACGGAGCTTCCGGCTGGGAGCTTACTTTTAATGACATGAAACGGCTTGGTGATTGGGAATATGTGCTGGGAGTTAATTTTATGAACCAGCATTTATCTTATATGTCAATCGCCGGTGACAGGAAACATGATTTTCCGCAAAGCTTCTCGTACCATACTCCCTGGTGGAATCTATATAAAGTACAGAGTGATTATTTCGGACGTCTCTCACTGGCGCTTTCATCCGGTGAGCAGGTGAACAGGATTCTGGTAATCGAGCCTACAACCACGGCATGGATGTATTATAAGCCCGGCCGGAGTAATTCTTTGCTTGATAGCATCAGCCGGTCGTTCCATCATCTTCTGACCGGTCTCGAAAAATACCAGATCGAATATGATCTCGGCTGTGAAAATTCTATGAAAAACAATGCCAGAGTGGAAGGAAATAGACTGGTTGTTGGGAATCGTTCCTATAATGTGATTATACTCCCCCCATTTACAAGGAATCTTGATAAGCCTGTAAGGGACCTTTTAAAAGAATACCTGTCGCGCGGAGGTAAGTTAATAGCGGTGAGCGCCAGACCTGATCGCACAGATGGCATAAAAGATCATGAGCTGGAAGCTTTTCCTGTTGTATTTCCACGACAATGGATTGCTGTCCCAGCATTTCCGGATGAAGCCCTGCTTCCTATGTTACAGGAAAAAGAATGCTGGTTTGATACCCCGGGGAATATCAAAGGAAATCTGTATCATATGCGGAGGATATTAAAGGACGGACAGTTGCTATTTCTTGTTAATTCCCATCGGGATCAGAATGCACAGGGAACAATTCATGTTAAAGGTAGTTATGTTTACGAACTGGATGCGCTTTCTGGTAACATCTTCCGGTATCCTGCCCAGCTGGAAGATAGCATGCTGCGCGTATCATTCAGCTTGCCACCCTCAGGCTCCCTGCTGCTTTTTGCCAGTAGTAAAAAACACATTTACCCTCCAAAAAAATCCGTGTCAGAGAATATGAATCCATTACCAGTAATATATAACAAACCCGCTCGCTTATCACCTAATGTTATTGCTATAGATTATTGCACCTTGCATCTCAAAGGGAAACCCGATACCTTCCTTTATTTCTATTCGGCCGGGAACATGATCTGGCAGGCCCATGGATTTCAAGATAACCCCTGGGTTTCATCCTCACAGTATAAAAAGCAACTGGTGGAAAGCGATACCTTCTCATCAGGTACTGGATTTTCATTATCTTATCCCTTCAGGATTGAAAAAGGTACTAATGTCAGGAATATGAAAGCTGTTGTCGAAAGGCCATGGCTCTGGAAAGTCACGGTTAACGGGAAAGAAGTAAGACCAATAGCCGGTAAGTGGTGGCTCGACAAACGGTTTGGAGTTTATGATATAAGCCAAAATGTTATTGCCGGAGAAAATTCTTTGGGTCTAACCATTTCGCCTATGCGGATTTATGCTGAGCCCGAACCGGTATATTTGCTTGGCGATTTTTCCGTATTACCTGATTCGAGTGGTTTTATACTTGCTCCATCCGGCAAGCTTGAATACGGATCATGGAAAAAGCAGGGTATGCCTTTTTATGCCGATAAAATATCCTATTCAGGCACATTTACCCTTCAGGAAAGATTGAAAAGTATTCAAATTAATTTGAAAAATTGGAATGGTACTGTGGCCGAAGTAAAAGTCAATGGAAAGTCTGCCGGAATTATTTTTTCTCCACCTTATACACTTTCCCTGGAAAACTGGTGCAGAAAAGGTGAAAACAAAGTGGAAGTCATCGTTTACGGGTCACTGAAAAACCTTTTGGGTCCATTCCATTTTGTGAGACAAAAAGGCATTGTAACTCCCTGGAGTTTCAAGTATGCTCCGGCTCTTCAGCCTCCCGGAGATCAATACGATCAGATTGATTACGGCCTCAATACGGAATTCATTATTACCGCAAGTCCAGAATAATATAAGAATACAAATAATCTTTTGCAGATGAAATCTTTTAATTCCATCTTTTTTATAGTTATTTTTCCGTTTATTCTTGCTGCCCAGAATGGCTACCACAACCCGGTAATTCCAGGTTTTCATCCCGATCCGAGCATATGCAGGGTGGATAGCGATTACTATCTGGTTACCAGTAGTTTTGAGTATTTCCCGGGTGTTCCTGTATTCCATAGTCGCGATCTTGTTCACTGGGATCTGATTGGTTACTGCCTTACACAAAAAAGCCAGCTCAATCTGGAAAATGCTCCTCCTTCAGCAGGTATTTATGCCCCGACATTGCGCTATCATAAGGGATTATTTTATATGATTACTACCAATGTAAGCGGAGGAGGAAATTTTATTGTTACTGCCAGAGATCCTCGTGGACCCTGGTCAGATCCTGTATGGATAGATCAGTCTGGAATTGATCCTTCCCTGTTTTTTGATGATGACGGGAAAGTATATTACACAGGCAATACTCCCTGGGATGGAAGCGAACAGGGGATTTATCAGTTTGAAATTGATCCTGAAACGGGAAAAAAATTGTCCCCTGTCCGGCTGATATGGAAAGGAACAGGAGGCAGATACCCGGAAGGTCCCCATCTGTACAAAATCAATGGATGGTATTATCTCATGATTGCAGAAGGTGGTACAGAATACGGCCACATGGAAACCATTGCACGAAGTAAATCTCCATGGGGACCCTTTGAGCCATGTCCGAAAAATCCTATTCTCACCCACCGGAATGTCAGTGGACAGTTCAGTCCGATTCAGGGTACAGGACACGCCGACCTGGTTCAGGCGCACGATGGTTCGTGGTGGATGGTTTTCCTCGCTTTCAGGCCTACCCAGGGAAACTGGCATCACCTCGGCAGGGAAACATTTCTGGCTCCGGTTACATGGGATGAAGAAGGCTGGCCTGCGGTGGGTGTAAATGGCACCGTTCTGCCTGAAATGAAAACAAAAACTCTTATACAAATGCCGGGAAAGAAAGATGCTTTTATTGATGATTTCGACAATAAAAGCTTGTTATTGGAATGGAATTATCTCCGTAATCCTGATTATTCCTGTTACTCTTTTGTCGAACGAAACGGATGGCTCTGCTTAAAAGGAAACCGGTTTACGCTTGATTCAGTTGCTTCGCCTGCATTTATTGGAATCAGACAACAGCATTTTAACTTTATTGCCACAGCGAAAATGGATTTTGAACCTCGCCAGAACAATGAAGAGGCCGGAATTACAGCCTTCATGAATAACCGCTTCCATTACAGGCTTGGTGTTGAAAGGAAGGAAGATGGGAAAAAGTATATGGTTCTGACTCACCGAATCGGATCATATTCCTATGAGGTCTGTAAAGTTCCCTGTCCCGGAGGTTTGATCTGGCTGCGTATTACCGGTTCTCCTGAAAGGTATTCGTTTAGCTTTTCTTCAGACGGGAAAAAATTTAGTGAAATGGGAACGGGAGATACCCGTTTCCTCTCTTCTGAAGTAGCAGGGGGATTTACAGGTGTTTTTATTGGACTTTATGCAACTGGAAAAGGAAGAAACTCTTCAGTTTCTGCCTGTTTTGATACATTTGAATACCTGCCCGGTGATCAATAACATTTCACATATCTGAATATATGAAGCGATGGAAATGAGACTACTTTTAAAGCCCAATACCGAAAAACCAAATTATTAACCTTACATCTATGAAAAAATCTGGAGTTCTTATCTTTGCTATTGCTATGGCAGTTTTGGCATGTAGCCCGCGATCCTATGAGAAGACCAATCGAGGAATTATCGTTACCAACGGTAAAAATTCGGTAATGGTTCAGGTGATGAAGCCTGGAATTGTCCGCGTTTTTGCTTCGCCAGGTACTGATATTCCTCAGAAGGAAAGCCTTGTTGTGCAGGAGAATTTTAACGCCGAAGGATCCTGGGAAGTGACTGAAGATACAGTTGCTGTTCATCTTACAACCAGTGAGCTGGTTGTGAAAATTAACAAGAAAACGCTTGCTGTCACTTTTTTTGACAAAGATGGAAAGGTGCTTCTTGCTGAAAAAAATGATGGAGGGAAATCATTTACCCGTGTTCAGTTACCACAAGACTCAACATGGGCTGTGCGTCAGCAGTTTTTACTTTCACCGGATGAAGCCATTTACGGAATGGGGCAGCATCAGGACAGGACGCTAAATCTTCGTGGGCAGGTATTAAGTCTGTACCAGCATAACCGGGAAATCTTCATTCCGGTAATAGTTTCAAGCAATGGCTATGGCTTGCTGTGGGATAATTACTCATGGACCCGCTTTGGTTCGCTTGAACCATCTCCCCGGATTCCATCAGACTGCTGGGCTGATAAAAACGGTAAAACCGGCGGACTTAGCGCTACTTATTTTACCGACAGATACTGCAAAATACCATCCTCAATAAAAAGTTTACAGCCTGTACAACCGTTTGAAATTCCTGAAGCCGGAAAGGATAACATAATGAGCATGCGTCTGGAGGGAAGCCTTACTGTACCCGAAACAGGAGAATACCAGTTTGAAAATACCGGACAGCAGGAATTTCGTTTCTGGCTAAATGGAAAGCTGGTTCGTGATTACTGGAGTTCTTTTCTGAAGGCAACTGATTATACCAGGATGACCCTTGAGAAAGGTGTTACCTATAAGGTAAAAATGGAATGGGGGAGAAGCAATGCTTCCGAAACTATGGATCTTACATGGCGCACACCTTCCATGCGCGATGATACATTGTCGTTCTGGTCTCAGGCAGGGAAAGGAATTGATTATTATTTTATCTATGGTCCATCAATGGACCAGGTGATTGCTGGCTACCGGAAGCTAACAGGAGATGCTCCTATGATGCCCCGATGGGCATATGGTTTCTGGCAATGCAGGGAACGTTACAAATCACAGGACGAAGTTCTTGCTACAGTAAATGAGTTCAGAAAACGCAATGTTCCGCTGGATGTTATTGTGCAGGACTGGCGTTACTGGAAAGATGACCAGTGGGGGTCCCATGAGTTTGACACTACCCGCTATCCCGATCCTGAAGGAATGACCGATAGCCTTCATGCAATGAATGCCCGCATTATGATCAGCGTTTGGGCCAAATTCTATCCCACAACAAAGAATTACCAGGAACTCAATGAAAAAGGATTTCTTTATCCTTACAACATTGTGCATCAGTCCCGGGATTTTCTGGGAAATCTTTTTGCTTACTATGATGCATACAATCCAGAAGCCCGTACAATATACTGGAATCAGATCAAACGAAATCTGTTTGACGTCGGCATTGATGCATGGTGGCTTGACGCTACGGAGCCTGAAGTCGGGGAGAATATCCCTCCCGAAAATATGGCAGAGAGAATGCATCCCAATTATTTTGGTTCAGGCTGGGAATTCCTGAATGCCTATCCTTTGTTTACCTGTAAGGGGATATATGAAAATCAGCGAAAGGCTGCTCCTGATCAGAGAGTTTGTATATTAAGCCGCTCAGCTTTCGCTGGACAACAGCGATATGCAACTACTGCCTGGACGGGCGATATTGTAGGTCGTTGGGAAACTTTCAGAGCGCAGATCCCGGCCGGACTAAGTTTTTCGGTCTCGGGAATTCCCTACTGGACAACGGATATCGGTGGTTTTATGATGGATTATCCGGGAGGAAATACTAATCCGGAATACAGGGAATTATTCACCCGCTGGTACCAGTTTGGAGTGTTTTGCCCTGTTTTCAGAGTGCATGGATCCAGTACACCCCGCGAAATATGGTTTTTCAGGAATCCGGGTGACCCCTGGTACGATGTTCAGCTGGCGATGAACAAACTCCGCTACAGGTTATTCCCCTATGTTTATTCAGTTGCCTCCGACGTCTCACGAAATGGTTATACCATGATGCGACCGCTGGCCATGGACTTTACAAGCGATAAAACTGCACTGAATATTGATGATCAGTATATGTTTGGTCCAGTACTGATGGTTAGTCCTGTAACCCGGTATCAGACATATTCAAAAGCTGTCTATCTTCCGGAAGGAAATGGATGGTATGATTTCTGGACAGGAATATTTTTCAAAGGAGGCATGAGCATTCAGGTTCCTGCCCCCCTCGATATTATTCCTGTCTTTGCACGGGCAGGTTCCATATTACCGCTGGGACCTGAAAAACAGTATACCGGCGAGAAACCTTCTGATCCTTTACAGATAATGGTTTATACAGGTGCTGATGGATCCTTTGTCCTGTATGAGGATGATGGCCTTACTTATAAGTACGAAGAAGGTGAATTCAGTTTGATACCTTTCCGTTGGAACCAGAAAGGAAAAACCCTCGAAATAGGAGACCGGAGCGGAACATTCGACGGTATGCTCCAGCAGAGGACAATTGAAGTTTTTCTGGTCTCGCCCGAACATTCCTGCGGCTACAAACAAATGACCAGCCCGGATACGGTAGTTACATATAACGGCAAACGGATTATTTTATCTTTCTGATTCCATGCAAAAGGATTACCGTGAGCTGTGGGATCAAACCAGGTACAGGAAGGTTCTGGAAATTCAGCATGATGATATTCTCAGCTTTGTTGCTGGCAACCTGCGACCTAATAATCCTGCCATGTGGTTCTTCTATGGGTTTAACCTGGCCCTTATTGTATTTTTTCTTGTAACAGTCAGCAGAGATATTGAATCTGCTCCTTTTTCTTTTTTCAGAGCTATGCTGGTTTTTCTGTCAGGTATTCCCCTGTTTATGATCCTGCTGGTACCTTTGCATGAAATTCTTCATGTTCTGGTGTTCCTTCTGCTGGGCGCAAAGAAAGTCCGCATAGTGCCTAAACTGGAAAAATTGATGGTTTATGCAATAGCTGATAAGTTTGTGATGAATTACAGGGAATTTGTATTTTTGGCGCTAACCCCATTTGTGATAATTAACATGGTCCTGATCATCTTGTTGGTTGTTACTCCTGGGGTATTGAAATATGCTGTCTGGTCAGCTTTATTTTTTCATGCAACAGGCTGTGTCGGTGATTTTGCCCTTCTGGGTTTTCTCTGCAGGAACAATCCTTCGGAGACTGTTAATTATGACGATTTTTCTGAACAAAAAACATTTTTCTTTGAGAAAATTACTCATGAACTAACTAACCAGGTATAATTATGAAAGCTATGCGCAATGTTCTGATGTTATGTTTAACTATGTTTGCTGTTGCTTTTATTCCGAGCAGTTGCGACAGAGAACCTTCTGTTGTTGGAATAGTGCCAGAACCGGTCGATTTAAAAGTGCATGCCGGTCATTTTCAGCTTGATTCGACCGTTAGAATCGTTTTTCAACGTACAGCAGATCCTGGTTCCCGCACTGCGGTGAATTATCTTAACGGAAAAATCTCCGAAATACTCGGTTCCCCGCTGGTTATTGCTGAAAAGAAAGTCAGGGGGCCAAGAATTATTGTAAATATTGATTCTACGCTGGCCCTTCATCCGGAAGGCTATGAATTGAAAGTAGCCAGGAAACGAATTGTCATCAATGTAAAAACCCCTCAGGGAGCTTTTTATGCCTTTCAAACCCTTCTTCAACTCATGCCCCCGGATAAAAATTCAACTGAACTGCACAACGGAATTGCTCATATCCCCTGCGTGACAGTAAAGGATTTTCCCCGTTTCAGCTACAGGGGAATGCACCTTGATGTGTGCCGACATTTCTTTCCGGTTGATTTTATTCTGAAACAACTGGATGTGATGGCAATGTATAAACTCAATACTTTCCACTGGCATCTTACAGAAGACCAGGGCTGGCGGATTGAAATTAAGAAATATCCGCTGCTCACTCAGATTGGCTCAAAAAGAACCGAAGGAGAAGGTTTTGAATACGGAGGCTATTACACACAGGAAGATATCCGCAAAGTGGTAGAGTATGCAAAGGAACGTTTTATACGGGTAATTCCCGAAATTGAAATGCCAGGCCATGCTCTTGCCGCACTGGCAGCTTACCCTCAGCTTTCCTGTACCGGTGGCCCCTTTAAAGTCAGGAATTTCTGGGGTGTGGAGGAAAATGTATTTTGTGCCGGACGCGAAGAAACTTTCAGGTTCATTACCGATGTGCTGACCGAAGTTGCTGACCTCTTCCCTTCAGAGTACATTCATATTGGAGGTGACGAATGTCCGAAGGATCGCTGGAAAAATTGTCCGCAATGTCAGGCCCGCATACGTCAGGAGGGACTGAAGGATGAAGCCGAATTGCAAAGCTATTTTATTAAACGGGTGGAAAAAATTCTGCTCGGGCTTGGTAAAAAAATGATTGGTTGGGATGAAATTCTGGAAGGCGGATTGGCCCCTTCAGCTACTGTTATGTCATGGAGGGGAGAACAGGGAGGAATCGACGCCGCAAACCAATCCCATGATGTGATTATGACCCCGGGCGATTGGGTTTATCTCGACCATTATCAGGGTAACCCAAAAATTGAACCGGTAGCTATTGGAGGGTATACCACTCTCGAAGAAACTTACAATTATGACCCCCTGCCAAAGGAACTTCCGCCTGATAAACACCATTTTATTCTGGGATGCCAGGGAAATATTTGGACAGAATATATGTACTCTCCGGAAAAAGTTGAATATATGGCATATCCGCGCATCATTGCCCTGGCCGAAGTAAACTGGAGCCCTAAAGCGAGCCGCAACTTCGCCGATTTTCTTGCCAGGATGAATAACCAGTTTCCACGTCTCGATGCCCGCAGAATCAATTATCATGTTCCTCTGCCGGAAGGACCTCCCGAATTTGTGGCTTTCACTGATTCGGTTACTCTCGCTTTTTCAACCACCAGGCCTGTTAAAATGGTCTATACTACCGACGGGAGTGATCCTGCGGAAACTTCACAGGAATATGCGGAACCACTTACCTTCAAAGAAAATACTGTGCTGAAGATTCGTTCTGTCCTTCCAACAGGAAAAATGAGCAGTGTGCGGACTATAACGGTTGAAAAGCAGACGCCCGCAAGTGCTTTACAGGTTGCATCCCGTCAGGGTCTTCATATGAAAATAGCTGAAGGGAACTTCATCCATGTAAGAGATATAGAAAATGTAAAGAGATGGAAAGAACAAATTATTCAGGATTTGACTGTGCGGTTTGACCGGCAAAAACCTTCTGCAGTAGTGATTACGGGATATATCGAAGTACCGGAAACCGGGATATACTATTTCTCTTCCGATAACGACCAGGTCTGGATTGCTGACAGACTGCTTATCAATAACGACGGCGAAGTGAAACGATTCAGCCGGCATGATAGTTCTATTGCACTGGAAAAAGGAAAACATTCACTGAAAATAGTCTTTTTGAACAATATCATCGGCGGATGGCCATCAGCTTGGAACGGTCTCAGATTGCAATGGAAAAAAGAAGGGGAGGAGGACTTTAAGACGGTAGGAAAAGAGTTCCTGTCATACTAAATCTATGAAGTTAGGCAGGAGTTATCCTGCTGTCACTGTTCTGTTAACCGAAGTACCATGAATTTACAAATTCAACCGGGCTAACCCCGATGGAACAAAGTGAAATCGGCCTAACAGGCACAATAAGCATCGTATAATGCGTATTGTGGGTTAAACCCTACATGATTTGAGCAATATTCTTTTTAGAAGAAATTCCATTTTTGAAACGCAATTTAGCTCTTGCTCATGCTCAGACCCTTAGCAAGCCTGTGAGGCGGACGTCCACGATTGGTGT
>CAZJQN010000040.1:0-26570 GCA_964548125.1 uncultured Bacteroidales bacterium
ATACGATTTTGCCTTTGGAATGAACTGGAAGGGGGTTATTAAAGATAAAAGAACCAAAACCTATTCCAAAAAATAGTCGATTTATGAAAGATAATAATGTTTTTGGCATGAAGCGACATCTTTTTTATTTTTTGGGATTTATGATCCTATTAAACGCAACTGCACAGTATCCCGGGCAAAATACATCAAAAATAAAGGTGCCTCTGGCATTGAAACCCAATGCGGAAGCATTTAACTTGTGGGATGTCAGACTGCTTGACAGCCCTTTTAAAGATGCCATGCTGCGTGACAAAGAATGGCTGCTAAGTCTGGATAATGATAGATTACTACATAATTACAGAGTAAACGCCGGTATTAAAACCAGTGCCAAACCCTATGGCGGATGGGAAGAACTGGATTGTGAACTCAGAGGCCATTCGATGGGGCATATTTTGTCAGCCCTCGCAATGATGTATGCATCAACTGGCGATAGTGTGTTTAAACAAAAAGGTGATGCTCTGGTAGAAGGTTTGGCACAATGCCAGGAAGCTTTAGGTTCATCGGGTTATCTAAGTGCCTTTCCTGAGTACTTCATTAAGCGGGTCATTGATGGCACAGGTGTGTGGGCTCCATGGTATACATTGCATAAAATCTTTGCCGGATTGCTTGATATGTACCTGATGTGCGATAACAGGCATGCATTTGAAATGGTTCAGAGAATGGGCAACTGGGCTTATAATAAACTGATTCCCTTATCTGATGAACAAATACAAAAGATGTTGCGAACCGAATTCGGAGGAATGAATGAAGTAATGTACAATCTTTATGCTATTACCGGAGATGAAAAATATCATATTCTGGCCGAACGGTTCTATCATAATTATGTGTTGGACCCGCTATCAGAAAAAAAAGATAACCTGGCTGGCCTGCATGCCAATACCCAAATTCCAAAGGTTATTGGTGTTGCACGAGGGTATGAGCTGACAGGAACAGTGAAAGGACAAACAATCGCTAAATTCTTCTGGGAAACCGTGTTAAAAAACCATACGTATGCAATTGGCGGTAACAGCGACGGAGAATATTTTGGTCCTGCGGGAAAATTGTCGGAACGATTAAGCAGTAATACTACTGAAACCTGCAATACATACAACATGCTTAAACTGACCAATCACCTCTTTTGCTGGGAAGCAGACGCCCGGTATGCTGATTACTACGAAAGGGGATTATACAACCATATTCTTGCATCGCAGAATCAAGACGATGGCAACGTTTGTTATTATGTTTCCCTGAGACCTGGTGATCATAAAATATACAGCGATAAATTCAATTCATTCTGGTGTTGCGTGGGAACCGGCTTCGAAAACCATGCAAAATATGGTGAAGCGATATACTTTAAGTCGAGCGACGGCGGTCTTTTCATTAATTTGTTCATTCCTTCCGAATTGACGTGGAAAGAAAACGGTTTGAAAATAAGGCAGGAAAACCGATTCCCCGAAGAATCGCTTACTACATTGACATTTACCCTTGATAAGCCAGCTTCTTTACCTGTTTATCTTCGTTATCCTTCATGGGCTGTGCATGCCCGAATTACTGTTAATGGCAAAAGTTTTCCGGTTAAAGAGAAACCAGGCAGTTTTATTAAAATCATGCGAAAATGGAAAACCGGAGATATTGTTACTGCAGATTTTGGGATGGGACTTTATCTGGAACCCATGCCGGACAACCCGAACAAAGCAGCTATATTGTACGGACCTGTTGTACTTGCAGGAACTTTCGGACCAGATCGGCCTGAACCTCTAAATATTCCTATTCTGATTACCGGTGGAAAGCCAATTACTTCCTGGCTGATTTCTGTAAAGGAGAAACCGTTGACTTTTAGAACTTCAGGTGTCGGAAGACCTGCCGATTGTGAGCTGATGCCTTTCTATAAAGTATATGGTGAAAATCATTATACTGTTTACTGGGATTTCTTTACCGAAAAGGAATGGGAAATGAAAAAAATGGATTATGAAAAAATGAAACAGGAAGAAGAACAGATCATCAGAAGAACAATCGATTATGTGCGTGTAGGTGAATCACAATCAGAAAGGGATCATAATTTTGAAGGGATTAATACTTATGAAGGAGAGTTTGGCGACAAAATGTACCGTGATGCAAGAGATGGGGGGTGTTTTTCCTATGATATGCTGGTGGATGAAAGGTTTTCACTTGAATTACTTTGTACGTATTGGGGAAATGATGCGGGCAGACGGTTTGAAATCCTTGTAGATAATAAGAAATTAGCTGATGAGTTGTTAACAAGACAAACCCCTAATAGGTTTTATAACAAAACTTATCCTATACCTTCGGAAATGGTTCAGGGGAAAACAAAGGTACGTGTTACCTTCAAAGCATATCCCAATAGTATGGCAGGTGGGGTTTTTGGTTGCCGCATCCTGCGAAAAGAGGTTGAGCAGTAAAATGCAAAAGAGGCTCTCTGCGAGCCTCTTTTGCATTTTTGAACCTGGAACTGGTTACTATTATTGAAGGGTTACTCCAGTTAGTATCCTGATAAGTTCTTTATCCGGTTCCCCTTTGAGAATAATTCCGAATCCTCCTTTGTAATCCCAGTTTGCCCATGCAATGCGATTTTCATCCAGAAGGCTTACCATATCTTTATACCATTGAAGTCGCATTTCTCTTGGAGCTGTGGGGAGACAGCCGAATTCACCGCAGTATAGCGGTAATTTCAAGCTATCGGCAAGATGCAGAGGCTTTCTGATCATGAACAGAAAGGTATCTTTATTGTAGTTGCCGTTTTCATAACGCAAAGCCTGTATCAGATCGTCAGGCAGGCCTTTCATGTCATCTTCCTCGACCGTTATTCCGGGATATTTTACCGGGCCATTATATTCGCCGACTTTTGTCCAGCCGGCCTTATAATGTGTGAAAGTAAGCGGATGATAAAAATGAAAGCTAAGAATAATATTAGTATCGTTGGCGGGGACTTTCAATTTATCGAATGTGGAAGCGCTCTGCCAGAGGTTTGATCCGATGACAATTTTTCGGAGAGGTTCTGTTTTCCGCAATTCAGCAACCGTGCGTTCGATTAGCTTGTTCCACAATTCAGGATCCGGGGCTACTGCTTCATTCATAAGCTCATAAGCAATTCTGTTAACAGGATATTTTGACAGTTCTTCCGATAGGTCTTTCCACAACCGGATAAATTTGTCCTGTTCGGCCGGGTCGGTCCAAAGAGGTGGTGCCTGCATCAGGAAATGATGGGAACGGATAATATGCAAATCAACAATGGTTCGCAGGTGGTATTTTTCACACCAGGCCAGAGCATTGTGCAGAAGACGGAAAGCTGTGTCAATTTTTTGTCCTTCCGGTGTCCACATCTGTTCTTCATCTATGGGCAACCTGATGTGATCATAACCGCAGGATGCAATAAATGCCACATCTTTTTCGGTAAAGAATGTGTCACGAGCTATGCCCCTCCTGCTGCTCTGCGAAAGCCAGTGACTTATGTTCACGCCTTTGTGAATGGTAAATGTCTTTTGCTGGTTCCACCAGTTATTCTTCCCGCAGGATGAAAAGAATGCCAGGGTTGTCAGTAAAATAATGTAGCGAACAAATTTCTGAAATAAAATTGGTTTCATAATTTGCAAAGGTTTTAAAAATGGAAGCTTAAATTTACAAAATGATATTTAGCGATTGCAGAACTAATTGTTTTTTTTACTTTTCGCAGTTAGTTTTAAGATAAAAACTGAAAAATGGGAAACCACAATGAATATATGGTGGAATGGTTCAATCGTCTGGTGGATTCATATTATGCCAGGTTGTGTGATTTTTCCTCTTTCATTGTGCATTCAAAAGAACTGGCCGAAGAAATAGTCGATGATGTTTTCATGAAGGTATGGGATCGGGTTGAAGAAGTTTATCATATTGAAAATGTTGTGGCGTATTTATTCAGGGCTGTGAAAAATACTTCCATTAATTATCTTGAAAGCAAATACAGGCATCCGGTTGATTTCTTTGATAATCTTACTGAAGTATCTGTTCCTGTTGAGGTGAAAACACCTGAGGATGAAATGATTTCAGATGAACTTACAAATGCTGTTACCTCAGCCATACACGCCCTGCCCGACAAATGCAAATTGATTTTCATACTGGCAAAGGAAAACGGACTAAAATATAAAGAAATTGCTGATATTCTGGGGCTTTCGGAAAAAACGGTTGAAAATCAGATATCCATTGCTCTGAAAAAAATCAGCGAACAGCTACAAAAGGGAAATTTCATTTCAAAAGAAAGAAATAAAGGTTCATCCGGTTTTCTTTCTTCCTTATTTTTCATGTTTTTTTAAAATCGTTTTGGGGGAAAGCAGAGTTTTTTCTGTTTACTGTTATGAATAGATTAATTTTCATGACAGAGGACAGAATATTTGCGATTATAGCTCGTGTGCTGAATGGCACTGCATCCTTACTGGATCATCAGGAGCTAAATGAATGGAAGACGGCATCAGAGGAAAATGAAAGAGTTTTCCAGGTTCTGAAAAATATATGGGAACAGAAACATTTAAGAAACCTTACCGAGGCTGAAAAAAGGAGAGTTATTCGACTTCGTGAATATGCCATATCAGCTGAAAAACAAAAACAAGTAAGAGTCTTAAAATCAACTGGCTACCGGAAAATTCTGGCTTATGCTGCTGTCGGAATTCTTCTCATCGTATCGGGTTTTCTTGCAGGTATGTTACGTTCTGGTCTCAGTGAGGACGAAAAAATATCGGAGGTTGTTGTTTCGCGGGGTAGTCGTGCTCAGATTAAGCTCCCTGACGGGTCCATTGTCTGGCTGGGTCATGATAGCCGACTGAGTTATCCGGAAAAATTTTCCGGTTCAACCAGAGAAGTAAGTTTATCAGGTGAAGCGTATTTTGACGTGGAAAGTGATCCTTCGCATCCGTTTCTGGTCCATACCTCAGGCCCCACTATCCGGGTTACCGGAACCGAATTTTATGTGCGTGATTATCCCGATGATCCAGTTGTAGAAACCAGCCTGATCAAAGGAAAAGTTACTCTGGTTATTAACGACCGTAATCTTGCCGAAATGAAGGAGGGAACCAAACTGGCCTATTCAAGGCAAAATGGTACACTTACTTCCGAGAAATTTGAGGCGGAATTTTACAAGTTCTGGAAAAATGGTGAGTATACTTTTATTGATCAGCCATTTGCTGAAATAGCTCTGATGATGAGACGTATTTACAACGTGGAAATTGTTTTTACGGACAGCAGGATCAAGGAGAAACGGTTTACCGGTAGTCTTGGCAGTGATGATAATGTATATACTTTGCTTGAGATCTTCAGAAGATCTTCTTCTACGCCGTTTACTTACTCAATTGATAATAATACCATTTACATAGCATCAGAGCATAATAAATATTTGAAATAACTAACCCTAACAAGCAACTCCTGGTAAAATATGAAACCTGTAAGAATAATTATTTCAAAAGATCGGTTCGGTACGGTTACCGGTTTCAGCAGTACATTCAGGATTCTGCTGATACTTGCATTTGCGTTTGTTTTCAGAATGGAACTGGCCGCTCAGGAATCCAAAACTGTTACGCTTCAGGCTCAACAAGCCAGAATTTCAGAACTGCTGCAGCAACTGGAAGGGCTGACCGGTTACAAATTTTTCTATGAGGCAGGAGTGATAGATCCTTCTGCAAAGCTGGATGTTTCGCTGGAAAGTGCTCCGCTTGACAAGGCGTTGAACCAGATTTGTTCGAGCCTTTCGCTTTCTTGGGAAATCCAGGATCGTTTTATTATTCTTCGCAGAAAAGTTTCTCCCAATGCTCAGGCCCAACCTGTAATTCTCAGGGGAAGAATTATTGATGAGTCGGGCAGTCCTCTACCTGGTGCAACGATTTTTATTAAAGGTACCAATACTGGTACAACCTCTGATCTGAACGGTCAGTTCGAACTTCCTGTACCAGCAGAAGGGGCTACTGTGGTATTTCGGTTTGTTGGAATGAAAGAACAGGAAGTTTATGTGAAGGATCAGCAGAGTATTGAAATTGTTATGACTACGGAGGTTATTGGTCTGGATGAAGTAATCTCAATTGGTTATGGAGTTCAGAAAAAAAAGGATTTAACCGGAGCTGTTTCAGTGGTCAATGTCGATGAAATGAAAAAGATGAAAGTGACGGGAATCGGGGAAGCCCTTCAGGGGCAAATTTCCGGTGTTTCAGTTATAACCAGCGGTGATCCAGGAAGCATGGCAGAGGTGAGAGTACGGGGAATAGGTTCCTTTTCCAATGTTGGGCCTCTCTATGTCATAGATGGTCTCATTCTTAATGATGCCAATCATATCAATGTTTCAGATATTGAATCTATACAGGTTCTGAAAGATGCATCTTCAGCGGCAATTTACGGGGCGCGAGGGGCAAACGGGGTAATTATAATTACTACCAGATCAGGAAAAGAAGGTCCTGCCAGGGTTAGTTTTTCAGCAACACAGGGTTGGGAAGAACTTGGAAAGAAGATCGAAATGATGGACTCAAAACGCTGGTTGTATTATAACCAGCTTAGTTATATCAATGCCGGGGCCGAATGGCTTGGTCAGCCGGAGGACAGCACAGTGATCCCCAATACCGATTGGCAGAAAGCAATTTTCGAAATGGGTAAGGTAGCAGATTACAATATGACTGTTACCGGAGGAGGGAAAAATAGTTCCTATATGCTGGGCGGGGGTTATTTTTCTCAGGATGGGGTGCTTAAGGGCCCCTGGTACGATCGTTATACGTTCAGAGTAAATGCCGAAGGGACTCAGGGTAAAATACGGTTTGGTGAGAATTTATCTTTTATCCGGACCAATCAGAAACTTACCAACACAGGAACCAGTTCCTTTGCCAATGCACTTACCATGCCGCCGGTTATACCGGTCCGTGATCCCGATGAAATTACTGGTCGGGGATATTATGGCTATGGTTCAGTACGTTATCCTACCTATAGCACCAATCCTGTAGGCCAGCAGGAAACTCTGGATGACAGAGTCTACAATAACCGTCTCATTGGAAACATCTTCGGTGAGTGGAATATTATTAAAGGTCTGACGTATAAAGCAAATCTTGGAATTGATTTCTGGTACGGACGGCGGAAACAAATCGATCATGCCTATACTATCCGGTATCTGTCAGTTGAAACCAGACGTAATGACAGACTGTGGGAAGTCAGCGACGAACGCATGACCTTGCTTAATGAGCACACTTTAACCTATAAGCTTTCTCTCGGCAAATCAAATTTTGAAGCGTTAGCCGGTTTTACTACTCAGACGAACAAGTATAAGTACCTTGCCAATGAGGGGTATAATCAGAAAGTACCAGGATTGTGGCAGATTGATCTGGTGAGCGTTCAGAACAATATGTGGGGCAGTGAACAGGCCAATGCCATGATCTCGTACCTCGGAAGAATCAACTATGATTTCGATGGCAGGTATTTATTTCAGTTCAATATTCGGCATGACGGATCATCCAAGTTTGGTCCGAATACCCGCTGGGGAACATTTCCTTCAGCCAGTCTTGGCTGGAGAATCAGTAATGAAAAGTTCTTTGAGTCTCTGAGGTCGATAGTGTCTGATCTGAAACTGCGCGGAAGCTATGGCGTGTTGGGTGACATGCAGACACTGGGAAATTATGACTACCAGGCAACCATCAACCACAGCGGGCCGTATGAAGGTTTCTATGCTGTATTCGGTGAAGACCAGTCAGTCAGGGAAGGAGCACTCCAGAGCAACAGGGTTAATCCAAATCTGAAGTGGGAGACGAAGACTACATTAAATATCGGTATTGATTTTGGTCTATTCGGAAATAAACTTTACGGAACAGCTGAGTACTTTGATTCCAAATCGTCAGATCTTCTGGTTTCTCTTCCATTGGCAATGGCGACCGGTGTAGGAGTTGATCAATACCTGGCCGATGCGGTGGAATGGACCAACTACGGCGAAATGAAGAATACCGGTTTTGAATTTACTCTGGGTTACCGGGAAATGGCCAGGGAATTTAAATACAGTGTGTCGGCCAACCTTACCACGCTGAGGAACAAGGTGTTGAAACTGGGAGCGGCTGAAGGTTACAGGGAAGGATGGTTTAACCAGGTAAACAGAACTGAGGAAGGGCGTTCAATTGCTGATTTTTATCTGATTAAGACCGATGGAATTTTCCAGAGTATGGACGAAGTGTTTGCTCATACTACCAGAGTTCTGGATCCGGCCACCCAGGAATATAAAACCGTTCTCATCCAACCTAATGCAAAACCCGGAGACATTAGGTTTGTTGATTATAATCAGGACGGAAAAATAGACCTGAATGACAGGCAGTGGCTGGGAAGTCCTCTGCCAAAATTCGAACTGGGGCTGGATTTTTCTGGCGAATACAAAGGATTCGATGTTACCATGTTCTGGAACGCCGTCTATGGAAACAAAATTTTCAATGGTGTAAGGATATGGATTGAGAGCATGGATGCTCCTAATAATATCCCTGCTGATCTTCATCCATGGACTTATGATCATCCTTCCAAAACTACTCCCAGACCTTATTTTGGTACAACTGACAATGCCAAGGCACAAACAGACAGATGGCTTGAAGATGGTTCCTTTTTGCGACTCAAAACATTGCAAATAGGGTATTCAATGCCTGAAACCCTTTTAAGAAAATCCCAATTCCTGAATAAGTTACGTGTTTATGTCAGCTGTCAAAATCTTGTCACTTTTACAAAGTACAAAGGGTATGATCCTGAACTGACCGATCATGATGTTTTTGTCCGTGGGTGTGATATAGGGGGGTATCCGCCTGTCCGTTCATTCCTCACTGGTGTACAACTTTCTTTTTAAATTGAATATTCCTATCGGTAAAATACTTCAGCATATGAAAAGCAAGAAAATTTATATCCTCATGGTAATTTTGACGACATTTCTCTTTTCCTGTTCGGAAGATTTTCTGGACCTGAAGGATCCTAACAGGGAGTCGTCGGATACATACTGGCAGAAAGAAGAAGACTATCGATTGGGTCTGAATGCCTGTTATTCAGTGTTTCGGATACCCGGATATTTCAGCCGCTGGTATCATGTTCTTATGATTTCAAGAAGCGATGAGGGGTGGAGTGAAAGTCCAAACCCATATTTCCAGGCATATTCCAATTTCAACATTATCAGTTATAACGACAACAATGCAGAAGGTATCATCTGGCCCTGGCAGGCTATTTTCAGGCAGATGTTTTATTGCAACCAGGTAATTGACAATATGAAGTCACGGGGAATGACTTTGTTCACTAACCCTTCCGAAGCTGAATGGATTCTTGGTCAGGCATACTTTATTAGAGGTGTGGCATACTGGTACCTGGCTGTAACTTTTGGTAAAGGACCTCACATGGTCAGTTCTACTGAGAACGGAGAGATAATTGAGCAGGAAGCAATTTACCTGCAGGCAGAATCTGACTTTTCGGAAGCTGAAAAACTTCTTCCCCTTCGCTGGACTGGTGTTGATCTAGGAAGAGTTACAAAAGGAGGTGCCAAAGGGATGCTTGCTAAAGTGTACATGCAACTGGCCGGTTATTATAAACGACCCGGCGTGGCAAATCCAACCAAGGCGCACGAGTATTGGCAAAAGGCCAAAACTAAAATAGAAGAAATATATGCCCTTAATCTCTACACCCTCGTACCAAACTACAAAGACAATTTCACCATGGTAAATGAAAACAACAGTGAATCATTATTTGAGATTCAGTTTGCCGAAGGGTTGTACAATGGGAAAGAACTTGGTGCTCACAGACCAAAATTCCTTGGCCTGGTTGTTGATGGCGGTGCATGGGCTGATGCCTATCCCAGGCCGTGGCTTCTGGATGAATTCCGTAAGGAAAAGACCATTGATGGTAAAGAAGACCCCCGTCTTGCCGTAACCCTTTTTTATGAAAAACCTGGTGATACGGAACTCCTCTATGGCAAAACATGGGAACAATGGAATCAGACACAGGACTACAAACTCACACAACCCTGCTACTGGAGGAAATATACACGGGTCGATACTCACAAAAGTGAAGACTACAGCTCGGGAATAAATTTCCGCGTGGTGCGGCTGGCTGATATTTACCTGATGTATGCCGAGGTGCTGAATGAGCTAGACGGGGATCGTTCTCTGGCTGTAGAATATCTCAATAAGGTGCGTCGCAGGGTAAATATGCCCGAACTGGACCCTTCCTTATTCACAACTTACGATCGGTTACTTGACCAGATAAAACATGATCGTCTTGTCGAAACCTGCGGGGAAGCTACACGCTGGTATGACCTTGACCGCTGGGGTGTTCTGCATGACCAGACGCAGATCAATATGATAGCGAATGAACGGGATGCCGAATTTTTAAACTTCAAGCTTGGGATCAGCCATTTGTTCCCAATTCCTAACCGGGAAATTGGTCTTTATCCCGGACTTACCCAAAATCCCGGTTATTAAAAGTCAACTTGTAATCTTTGAAATGCAGTAAAGTATGAAAGGAATATTATTACAGAAACGGATAGTTCTTTTTCAGTTTTCCCTTGTTATGGGAATGATTCTGTCTGTTTTAGTTATCATCCCTCCGGGCTGTACCGATATTGCAGGTGACGGAGCGGACAGTCTCTACTGGGCAGGAGTGGAACTGCCTGATCAGACAAGTTATCATAATCCGGTATGGGAACCCGACCTAAGCAATCCTTCAGTTTTCAGAGGGGCAACACAGTTTTTTGCATTCGGTGACGAAAAGGAATGGTCAGATGGTTTAAGATACAATGTTCCTGTAATTCGTTCTAGCAATCTGATGAACTGGAGTTTTACCGGGCAAGCATTTTCTACGCACCCGGCATGGTCTGAAGATCCTATCAGCGGAGTATCTGGTGTATTTGCCAAAACCCTCAGTACGTACTATCTGGCATATTCACTGGGTGATAAAGGAATAGGATTTGCCTGGTCAAAAACACCCCAGGGACCTTATACTGATTATGGTTGCATCATCAATCCTGATAGTCTTGGATTTGCTTTTTGCAAAGATCCTTTCTTTATTATGTCAGGGATCAAGTTTTATGTCTTTTTCCAGACTCCTGACGGGATTTACGGATCTGAGATGAATGTTGTCAAGAATATGACTCCCACGCTCAGGGGAAGTCTATTCAAGATTGCCGGATCAGGATGGACAGGGATATATATTTACCGCAAAGCAGCTGACTCTTACTATTTTATTGGAACCTCAGGATCGGATGAAAATAAAGTAGTACGCATTGCAAGATCTTCGGTCATTACAGGTCCCTATATTGATAGAGACGGAACCAATATTCTTGACGGAGGGGGAACTGACCTGATTGTGGGAAATGCCTCCAACGGTTTTGTTAGTCCGTCTGCTGTGGGAGGAGTGTTTACTGATTTTGAAGGCAGGGAATGGATTGTTTATCAGGTAACTGATATTGAAAAGCCTTCACTTTCCACTGGAGGTGAAAGACATCCCCTGATGCTCAATCGGATAGAATGGGATGCCAACGGCTGGCCTGCCCGGGTTATTGAAACCAAAGGGGGCTGGCATACTCCGAAATTTAAATTAGCCAATTAATAAATTGTCTACTAAGTAAGCATGAATATATTGGGAATGAAAAAAATTGCTGTATCGGTACTCTTGATGGGTTGGCCATTCATGCTTCTGATCCATTGCGAGAAGGATTCGGTTTATCAACCACCAAAACAGGGTTTGTATACCAATCCGGTTTTTGAACCGGACCTGGCTGATCCTACTATCATCAGAACATCAGACGGTACTTTTTATGCATACGGAACAGAGAATACATGGGATGACGGGAAACACAGAGTTGTTCCGGTTATCGTATCGCGCAACCTGGTTGATTGGTCGTATGTTGGGGAGGCCTTCCAGGAAAAACCTTCATGGAAAGAAGGAGGTATTTGGGCTCCATCCATTGCTTTTATAAACAATCAATACTACCTGTACTATGCGTTTTCTACCTGGGGTGACCAGAATGCCGCTATCGGACTTGCTGTTTCAGATAAACCGGAGGGTCCTTTTATCGATCAGGGTAAAATATTTGATTCCCAGAGTATTCAGGTTTATAATTCGATTGATCCCTATGTTTTTGTTGATGATGGACGAATTTACATGCTCTGGGGAAGTCTTGGAGGAGGGATTTATGGTATTGAACTGAAAAATGACGGTAAGACCATAACGGGCGATAAATTTCAGATAGCAGGAAATTCGTTTGAGGCGGCTTACCTTTACAAGCGCAAAGGTTATTATTATCTTTTTGTTTCAACGGGTTCATGCTGTGAGGGACCGAACAGTCTATATCGTGTTGTAGTCGGTCGGTCTGAAAATTTACAGGGTCCTTATTATACAAAAACGGGGAAAAACCTTAAAGACTACAATTATAGCTGGTGGCTTCCTGCACTGGATAATATTGAAGGGGTTGTTCTCAGGGGGAATGACATGGTAGCCGGACCGGGACATAATGCCCAGATTGTGACAGATGATAAGGGTACCAGCTGGTTTATTTATCATGGAGTACTGCGTTCCAATCCATGGTTGCCGGGAGGAGCAACAAGAAGGCCTTTGTTTATTGACAAAATTGAATGGATATCGGGTTGGCCTGTAATTAATCAGGATATGGGACCCAGCTTAACAACGCGACAGAAACCTTATTTCAACTTAATAAACTGATTGTCTAACCAAAAGATGCGCCTATGAAACGATTGCTTTACCTTTTTGTCTTTACAATGGCTGTAACAGTTGCTTACAGTCAGACAATTACCACTCGTCCTGACCTTGGCCAGGCCTGGGGTGGTGGAACATCCGTCGATATTAACAATGACGGTTATCTTGATTTTTATATTGCTGGTGCAAAAAACAACCCGAAGGAACCGTTGCTCGATGAGGAGGGAACCTCTCTCGACCTGAACCAGGATGGACTTGCAGATACTACTGAGCGGTGGCAAAGAATGTATTTATGGAATCCTCAAACCAATCAGTATGAAAATGTGACTACCAGTCTGCGGATAACTGACAGACCTAATCTTGACTGGTACGATGTGGATGGTGATGGTCTTCTTGATCTTCTTGCAACAGAGCATAGCTTTGGTTTTTACCACGGCGGAGTGTACAAAAACCTCGGAAATGGATTATTCCAGAAACTGGACATTCCTGTGCCTGTAAAAGCCAATGCTGGTGCATGGGCCGATTTCAATAACGACGGATATATTGATTTTGTGGTACTGAGCAACGATGTCGGAGCGTCAGGAATATACATTAATCAGGGCGACAATACCTTTGTGGCCACAAATACGGATGTATTCGGGGAGTTCAGCTATGGACTTGCTTATTGCGAAGTAATTGATTACAATAATGATGGTTTTATGGACGTCTTTGTAACGGCTAACTGCGATAATGCAAGTGCTGAAATTAACGATGGAGCGCGTGTAATTGCCGATGTGTTCATTAATTATGATGAAGAACCCGGTAATTTCTATCGTGCCTTCCTGGGTAAAACGGCTAATAATACCAGCGGGTCTATCTACATGAAAGGAAACGGAGGAGTTGATTTTGCCGATGTCAATAGTGACGGCTGGATCGACATGGTTCTGCACGGTGAAGGCGGACAGGGTACTTTTGAACCGGCTTCCGGCGACATCTGGACATGTGTTTCACATGTTTATATCAACCAAAAAGATGGAACTTTTGCTGATAAACCGCAAGCAAGCTTCCAGGCAGACCTCAGACCTCTGAACAGCACCGGTTCAGGTACTGCCATTATTGACTGGAACAATGACGGAAATTTCGACTTGTTCATTACCGGCTGGAATCCACCAACAGTAAATACCCAGGCCGGTTACCTTTATTACGGAGACGGAGCTGGTAATTTTGTTGAACAGGGTCGCGTTCCGGGAGCATCAGAAACCGTAATTCTGTTAAACGACTGGAACAATGACGGTTATCCTGATTATCTTGTATCTGGTCATTCCTGGGATGACATGTTCTACCCCACAGAAGCAGAGAAGGGGAGAACGGCAGCTATTATGCTGAATAATAATACAGCGAATCCAAACAATCCTCCTTCTGCTCCCACCGGACTTAATGCCGCTGTTGATGGTGCAAATGTATTGCTGAGCTGGAACGAAGCTACCGATGATAAGACCCCTTCCAAATCTCTTTCCTATGAATACTTTCTAAAAGATGCCGAGGGCAATTTCCTGATTGCTCCGGCAGCCTTTGTCGGAGGTGAAAAAGACGGTCTTCGCAAGGTGGTAAAGATGGGGAATGCATGCCTCAACAAATTTGTTAAACTCAGAGGTCTGGCTGACGGACAATATACCTGGGGAGTACAGGCAATTGACGCAATGTATAAAGGTTCTGCATTTGCCACCGGAACATTTACCGTAGGGGGCAGTGGCGTGGTTGAAAACAACGTTTCTATTGCCAAAGTGTATGCATCAGGAAATACTCTTAACGTTAGGACCTTTTCCGGCAACAAAATACGCATGGCTGTCTACAATGTCCTTGGTCAGCCCGTTCTTCAGGAAGAATTTTCCGGGAACTTTTCCAGAGAACTTCCCTTCGGAGCATATATTGTGAAATTAAGATCCAGTGGTAAAGTGCAGACTTCAAAAGTTATAATTCAATAAACCTCCGGATGCAATTATTAAAGAATTTGCTGGTATAATTGTTTCGTACCAGCAAATTCTTTTCTTTATACTTTAGTAACTTTAAAACATGCGTCGGTTAGTATTTATTCTTGCTTCTTTTTTCCCTTTCTTCTTTCTCGAAGGACAGGAAACTATTATTAACCTTTCCATTTCTCAACCAAGGGAACTGAAAGTCAATGCAGGAGCTGATGTTATAACTGAAAGTGGTACTGTAACATTGGGGAGTAATCTTCAGGTATCGGGAGGAACCCCGGATTTCAGCTTTTTATGGTTATTGAACGAGAATATAATAGCTTCGGACAGAATTACACAAGTCTCCCATTCCGGGAAATATGTTGTTAAAGTTATAGACTCAAGAAATTGTTCAGCAACTGATACGGTTTCAGTGTTTTTTACTTCGGTCGAAGAAGTCAAGAGTAACCTTCCCTGCAGAGTGTTTCCGGTTCCTACCAGTAATTCACTGACGATTGAAGTCCCTGATGATGTGATAATCCAGTCAGTATCAATTGTAGCCATTGACGGGACAAAATTGTCAACCATCGGACAGCCTCAGAAAGGTTCTAATAATTCTGTTAAAACAGATGTTTCCTTTCTGCCGGATGGATTTTACTTTCTTTCAGTTTTAACATCCGATTCCGGATGCATTGTACCATTTGTAAAAAATTGAAATATGCATTCCTTTCTCCGATTTTGGCATTTTTTCATATGTTCTTGTTTTATACCGTTTTATAGCGTTTTTCCCCAGACGGATACACTCTATCGCACTGTTGCGAAACAAGAAGCGATAAATCTGAATTTGCTATGGTATTCCATCAATTATGGCAATATTTCCTGGGAGAAATCATTGAACGGGATCAACTGGTATCAAATACCTGAGGAGTCGACAAAAAATTATCGTTTTAATGCTGAGACCAATGCCTATTTCCGGGCAAGAGTGAATTCAGGAACCTGTGATCCACTATATTCAAAAATTGTGAAAATAAATGTACTGAATATCAGCACGGACAGTGTGACGAATGTAACTGAAACCGAAGCTGTGGTTCATTGTACTTCACATGCAGACACATTGATTTACCATGAAAAAGGGATTCTTTTGGATATAAAACCCTTGCCCGATTTGCTTTCCACCAAAATAATTGATACTTCCGGGCAGATAAATTTCAATATTCATATTACCAACCTGCAACAGGGTGTTACCTATTATGCAAGAATATTTGTTAAGGATCAGGCAGGTGTTTATTATTATGGAAATATTCTGACGTTCTCAACGCAGAAAATTTGCTTTACAAACATAGTTAATAGCGAGAAAACTTCATTGCAGATTTTTTATGATTTTTCTGCAACTCCTTTTCCTGCAGAGCATGGAATATTTTTTAGCATGTCACCTGGTGTGGATACAACAGATACCAGAATTCAGGGAACTGAAAATGAAACCTATTATTTTGTCTCCGTAAGCGACCTTTTACCTGGGACAACTTATTATGCGTTACCATATATGAAAGTTAACGGCCGCTATTATCTGGGAGAAGAGAAGTCATTTACTACATTCTCCGATTACAGTGTTTTTCCGGTGAATAACGATCCGTTTACTGTACAACATAAAATTGTGTGGAATGATCCTTCAACAGCAAGAAAAATATCACAAGACTGTTATTTTGCAGATTATGGTCGGGTGAAACGAGTGGGAACTAGCGATACCCTCATCCTTGTTTATCAGGGTGGACCAAACAACGGCGACTGGGTTAATGTGTGCATGAGAATGAGCTATGATAACGGGAACACGTGGACCAATC
Source organism: uncultured Bacteroidales bacterium (assembly GCA_964548125.1). GTDB lineage: Bacteria > Bacteroidota > Bacteroidia > Bacteroidales > JAAYUG01 > JAAYUG01. The sequence continues at coordinate 16,472 of CAZJQN010000040.1, forward strand.
AAAGAATCTTGATGAACATAGAGGATTACATAGACAAATACTGGCGATTCTGCACTCCGGAAGTGTTGGTACTAAAAAATGGGTGGGTATTGCTGGCATTTGAAGCAAATGCCAAACCTGATGAGAACAAAAGCTCGGTGCAGATACTTATCAGTAAAGATACCTGTAAGACCTGGGAAGGACCTGTTATTTATGTTACAGGACGTAGCTGGGAACCGGCTATGGTAGAACTTCCCAACGGGGAAATAGAACTTTTTTATTCATCTGAAGCAAAATGGTGGCCCAACGAGCCTATTTACCAGGAAATTATACAAATTTGTTCTACCGATAAAGGATATTCATGGTCTCAGCCCAGAACCGTTGCATATTATCCTTATAAGCGCGACGGAATGCCTGTTCCTTTGCTCTTGCAAGGAAATAAAGGTGTGGTTTTTGCCATTGAAACTGTGAACAGTACTGTTTCTCCTTTTATTGTGAAAAGAGACCTTGCCTCACAATGGATTCTGACTACATCTAACTTTACAAATTCACCCTGGCGATGGGTAGTTAGCAACTTCAGCGGTCATGGCGGTGCCCCCTATTTGTTGCAATTACCCACTGGGGAGGTTGTTCTCTCGGCTCATATCTACAGAGGAGGAGACTGGCATCAGAATAACTACATGCAGGTTATGATTGGCGATAATAATGCAAAAAATTTCAGTCAGTTGACAACCCCCTGGGGGGCATTACCTCTGAATCAAAGTGCAGTTAATAATTCCCTTTTCCTGAAAGATAACGAAACAATTGTAGCTATTTCATGTCGTATGTTTCCCGATGGAAGCGGAGGAATATACTGGCTGGAGGGAAAAATAGTGCCAATTAATTAATGGAAAGCTTCTGCTGAAGAAAAAACTGGATCATAAAACAAAACGCTTGTTCTGATCTAAAACCATAACAAAAAACAATCAGTTTATGAAAAAAGCCTTGTTTTCTCTACTTATTTTTTGCATGTTCTGGAACATTAAAGGTCAAACAAAAGATGCTTTCAGCGGACTGGATACAGGGATTGATAATCTGTATAAAATTTCAGATGCCCGATCACGTTCTATTAGTCCCGAAAATTTTACGGGAGAAAAGGGTAATGGCGGTAAAGCTATTCAAGGGACTGGTTTTAATGCAGCAAGGGAACTTGGGCAAGGATGGAAAGTAAGTCCAAGTATAATCATAAAGTCTGGTGAAACGTTTACGTTAGCCGATATTCAAGGTCCAGGCGCTATCAAACATATCTGGATGACACCTACCGGGAACTGGCGGTTTTCAATTATTCGCATCTATTGGGACGATGAACCCAAACCCTCAGTAGAATGTCCTGTTGGGGATTTCTTTGCCATGGGATGGGGAGAATATGCCCAGTTAAGCTCCCTGGCGGTTTGTGTAAATCCTGGAAGTGCTTTCAATTGTTACTGGACCATGCCGTTTCGTAAGAGGTGCAGAATCACAATGGAGAATATAAATCCGCAGGATCCTATGGTACTTTATTATCAGATTGACTATGTACTTACTTCGATTCCTGATGATGCAGGGTACTTTCATGCTCAATTCAGGCGATCCAATCCCAATCTGACAGGGATTTACACTTTAATTGATGGTATCGAGGGGAAAGGACATTATGTAGGTACCTATCTTGCCTGGCAGGTTAATAATAACGGTTGGTGGGGTGAAGGAGAGATGAAATTTTATATTGATGGAGATAAAGATTTCCCGACCATCTGTGGAACAGGTCTGGAGGACTATTTTTGCGGTTCTTACAATTTTGAAAACCAGAAAGAAAAAAAATACCAACCTTTCACGACACCTTATACCGGATTGCATCAGGTAATTCTGCCCGATGGATTATACAGGTCGCAGCAAAGATTTGGAATGTATCGGTGGCATATTACTGATCCGATCCGTTTCGAGAAGAATCTGCGAGTTACTGTTCAGGATCTTGGATGGAGAAGTGGAGGCCGGTATCTGGTGCAAAAATCCGATATATCATCTGTGGTATTCTGGTATCAGCTCGAACCGCATGCTGCATTCCCTCCTCTACCTGACCGAAATGCACTAGAAGTAAACTAAAAAAGAGGTTATTCTATGAGAAAGATCCTCCCACTCTTAGCATTCATTCTTATTTCCTGTACGCATGAACCGTTGGAAAACCTGCCAAGCGGTCTCACCTGGAGTATATCATTTAAAACCCCTGGTAATCCTTCTTCTACTTATACACTCCATGCAAAGAAAGTCAAAGGAGATTATATCCTTGAAGCTGACACCGTGCTTCCTGTTGAGATACTTTTCAGGCCTGTTTTAAAGGGAAATACGACCAACCTGATGATTGCCCTTCGGGCGAAAGAAGATTGCCACATCAACCTGAGCGGTTTCTTTTTTTCTGAAGGACTATCCTATCCAGGTACTGAATTTTTATTGCCGGGTTTCTGGTATCATTTAAATCAGCGTTCTCCTGCCGGTGCTCCCGGCATAAAAGAGGGGTCGTCCTGGATAGTAAGAGAAGACAGACTTAGCATCCCTATGGCTGGCGTGTTTGATAGTACTCATGGTACGGCTTATATCGTTCTACGAAAGGATAGATTAAAAAGGGATGTTCTCAGTCCTTATGAATACGGAGAAATTCTCCTGGGAGAAGCTACTGATATTGGGGGAATTGGTTTCAAAGTGTTGAAGAATATGGCAGGTCTGCAGTTTAGCTATCCTTTCTCTGAAAAACCATATACCTACCGAAGGAAACTCACTCTTTTGCCTTCATCAATGGCCTTTATCCCTCTGAAAAAAGGAGCTAAAAAAACAATTGCCTGGGAAATTTCTTCAATGCACGTATCCTCATACAGCGAATTTGTTGAAAAATCCTGGTCCTATGCTTATGCCAAGCTGAAGCCAGAGCCATTACCAGAAAACCTCTCAGTTGATAGTATCAAGCAAATTCTGTCAGGGTATTTCAGGGATAGTTATACTGAGTGCGGTTCTTTAAAAGGGTCATCAGGGGTGGAATTGCATATTGATTCATGTGAAAAAAGGGGAATCTTCGAAGTCGGATTTGTTGGCAGGGTATTAATGAATGCATTGAATGCATTGGAATACGGATATGAGAAAGATGATTCAATACTAGTAATGATAGGGGAAAGCATTTTAAAAAGTTATGAAAGTTACGGGTTTAATGAGAGCGGTCTTTTGAAAGAGTGGATTGACTGCAGGAAAAACCGTGAAGCAGATGTGTTTAGCCTGCGCCGGCAAAGTGAAGGAGTGTCCGCTCTCATTCATTATCTTGCGTATGAGAAGAAAAATAACCGTGCTCATCCGGGTCTGGAAAAGAAAACATTGCAGCTTATCAGGAATCTGAAAGAATTACAACGGTCTGATGGAAGTTTTCCAAGAAAATTTGATGGGCACTTTTCAGCCACGGACCTTTCATCCGGAAGCACGTCAACAGTTATCCCCTCCCTGATTCTAGCCTCTTCTTATTTTCAGGATACTTCACTATTGTTTGCGGCACAGAAAGCTGCTCTTTTCCTTGACAGGGAGATTGTTGGCAAGGCTGATTATTTCTCATCAACACTTGATGCCAACTGCGAAGATAAGGAGGCCTCCCTTTATGCATTGAATTCATACTATTATCTCTGGCTGGCATCCAATAAAGGCATGCAGCAGCATTATCTTAATCAGGCCTTAAAAGTATCGTTTTTTGCTCTTTCATGGTATTATCTCTGGGATGTACCATTTGCTCCGGGACAGATGCTGGGTGATCTCGGTTTCAAAACCAGAGGCTGGGGTAATGTGTCAGTTGAAAACAATCATGTGGATGTATATGCTTTTGAATTTCCTGAGGTACTTAGATGGCTGTCAGAGCAGACTGGTGACGTCCGTTTCAGGAATATGGCAGATCTCATTCTTTCATCGATGAAAGAACAATTACTCCCAAGGCAGGGGTATTTATGCGGTATAGCGAAACCTGGTTATCATCCGGAAGTAGTACAGCATACAAATTGGGATTACGGCAAAAACGGTAAGGGGTATTATAATGATATTTTTGCCCCAGGTTGGGTAGTGTGTTCATTATGGGAAATGCTTACCCCGGGGCGAACCAAAGAAATCATTCTGCAAAATCGTTAACATTACCCACATTCAATGATAAATGACAGCAATCCGGATTGACCCCTCTGAAACAAAGTGACACCGGGGCTCTATTGTAAAATATGGGTTAAATGCCCAATGGAAATTTTTTCGCAGGTTTTTTCTCTATTTTTGAAGTCCAAATAATTTTAATCTATATGGTAAGAAGATACTGGGTTGCTGTTCTTACATTGATTTTTATCGTTTGCACGAATTCTTTTGCAAAAGAAGAAGCCAAAGTATTGAGCGGGTATGAAAAGGATGTTTCAGGTGATGTTCTCTCGTACCATTCATTTCATCCGTTTGCAGGTTCTGCTTTGCTTACCCGATGTAATACCGGACATATGAGCATTGCATGGGAAACCGAGAGCATTCCGGTGAATTGGAAGACGCACGAAGTATTCTTCCGATGGATAGGTGGTTTCTCAACCGGAACTTCCGATGCCGATCGTTTTTTTGACTTTTCGGTCAATGGTAAAAAGGTGCTCACGTTTGTTACTCATCCTGGTTGTGATACTTCTTCATGGACAGTCAGGGGAGAAAATGGAATAACCCTTTCTTACAAGCATGTGTGGATTGATCATGTGTCCGATGCCTTTGGATATTTTCTGCTAACCGTTCCCTTCCGGCCTGAAATGGCAGGTAAGCCTCTTATTTTAGGGGTTACAGGCCATGCCATGAACGATGGCGACTGGTATATGACATTCCGGCATCCTATGCATGAATCTGTGCAGGCAAGAATGGTTCAGGCACTCATAAAAAAAGACAATGCTGTATGGCAGGTTATCCGGCTCGATGTTGATTTTCCTGAAAACACCGGGAAACTCGAAATAAAAGGATTCAGGGGTAAAATAACCCGGCTACCGCTGAAGCTGGGATACAACAGTCTGGAGGTATATGTGCCCGAAGTGAAAAAAGATACCGCTTGGGTGTTTCCTGTCAGAATCAACAACAGCAAACCTCAGATTTTATCAGTGAAACTGAAACCTGTCGACAATCGGGAAATCTGGATTATTCACCATTCTCATAACGATATTGGTTATACCGACTTACAGCCTAATATTCTGGCTTTGCAGATCAGGAATATACGGGAAGCAATGCAGTTGATAAAAAAGACTGCTTCCTACCCTGAAGAGGCCCGCTTTAAATGGAATACCGAAATAATGTGGGCTGTTGATGCATTTTTACAGCAAGCTTCTTTACCGGAGAAGGAAGAATTTTTAAAGGCAGTACGAGACGGACAAATGGGATTGCAGGCACTTTATACAAATCCTCTTACCGGACTTGCCAGACCTGAAGAACTTATGCGGCTTACTGATGTTGCGTGCAGGTTGCGTGATGAATATCATTTGCCTCTCTCTACTGCCATGGTGTCTGATATTCCCGGATTTTCATGGGGAATTGTCCCTGCATTGCAGCATAGTGGTATCCGTTATTTTACCAGCGGACCCAATACGGGAGACCGAATAGGACATTCAACTGAAGCTTGGGGTGACAGGCCATTCTGGTGGGTTTCTCCTGATGGAACAGGGAAAATTCTTTTCTGGATGGCAGGTAAGGGGTATTCCATGTTTCATCAGACGAGAACCATGGCAACAAACCGGGATTTTTCAAACCGGCTGTTTGGATATCTTGACGAGCTTGCAGAGAGAAAATACCCATACCAGATGATACAGATACGATATACAGTTTTCTCCGATAACGGCCCCACGGATTCTACCCTGTCTGATTTTGTGCGCGAATGGAATAGCAGATATGTGACACCAAAACTCGTGATAGGAACTACTGAAGCCATGTTCAGTAAGTTCGAGAAATTATATGGTTCTCAGATACCCTCCTTTGCTGGCGATTTTACCCCTTACTGGGAAGATGGAGCCGTTTCAACCGCGATGGAAACGGGATTGAACAGAAAAGCTTCAGACCGTGCAGTTCAGGCTGAGATTGTCTCAGCACTAACCGGATTTTCACTGAACAAGGATACTCTTGAAACCTTATGGAAAAATATTCACCTGTTCACAGAGCATACCTGGGGAGCATGGAACAGCGTGAGCGATCCTGATGATGCGGGTGCCAGAGGACAATGGCAAATTAAGCAACATTTTGCTCTGGAGGCTGACCGGCTTTCGCGAAAATTGCTCACGGATGCCCTGTCGGTAAATCAAAATGGCCGGAACAATCTGGCTATTGAGGTAATTAATACTCTGTCATGGCCAAGGACAGACATTGTGCGCGTAAAGAATCCGGATCCTGCAAAATATAAGGGCATTGTCAGCATTGATGGTAAGCCAGTTCCTTCACAAATGCTAAGCACGGGTGAAATAGCTTTTCTGGCCGATAATGTACCACCGCTGGGTTCAAAATTATTTCGTCTTTCAGCAACAGCATCTTCTGTTAAAACTTATCTCCCTCAAATTAATAATGGCATTCAGAATTCCCGTTTCCGCCTGCTCATTGATACACTGAACGGCAGCATTAGCAGTTTGCTTGACCTGACCACAGGAAGGGAATATGCTGATGCAGGTTTGTACGGAGGAATTAACGGTTTTGTCTACATCAAGGGATTGTCGCCTGACCAGGCTTCTGTTCTCTCCAATATCAGAGTGCGGATAAAAGAAGCAGGACCTTTGGTGCAAACCATTGAGGTTACCGGAAAAACGGAAGGAGTGGAGGAAGTCGACATGGAAATTAGTTTGCTGGAGGGGTTGGATTATGTGATACTAAACAACCGGATCAATAAAATTGCCCGAAGGGAAAAAGAAGCTTGCTATTTTGCCTTTCCTTTCAAAGTGGATAAGCCGGTTGTAAGGTACGATATCGGATGGGGTACGGTGCGCCCTGAATGTGATCAGCTGGCAGGTGCCTGCAGGGATTTCTTTTCCGTACAGCGCTGGGTTGATTTCTCTGCACAGGATTATGGAATTACCCTATCTACTTGCGAGGCACCTCTGGTTGAATTTGGAGAAATAACTGATGAAACAGGTCACAACAGCGGTCCGCGTGGATGGAAAACGACAACGCCCGTCGGTTCAGTTGCTTATTCGTTTGTGATGAACAATTACTGGCATACCAATTATAAGGCTGATCAGGAAGGATGGGCAGAGTTCAGTTATACTCTTCAGCCCCATGGAATGTTCCATTCTGCCGGCGTTAATCGTTTCGGCTATGAGCGGAATTATCCCATGCTGGCAAGAATGGTTGATGAAAGTCAGATTCCGCTGGAACCTCTGTTTATTTTGAGTGTACCCGAAGTGAACGTGACCGGTATTCAGACGGATACGAATGGAAAGCTTCGGCAAATTCGACTGTTTAATATGAGCAGTAAACCGGTTGAGTTTACAATAAAATGGGGAAAATTTCATCCCGAGAGGTTGTATGTCGTTGATCATCCGGGCAGGCTGCCTTCTGACGCAACTCTTGCTTTGCCCGCTTATGGCATTATGACATTGACATGTGAATAGATGGTTTCGGGGTAAAATCAATTCATAGCCATTACCGTGCCGGTTTTTGGTTACGTTAATCAGTTTACACATCTCCGCATTGGGGTTCTTGTTTTTCTTGTTGGTTTATTTTTACGGTCAGGCTATCTATATTATAACCGGTTCTGATAGATAGAATTCAAATCATGGCATGTAATATTTTTACAGCATTTTAATGCACTGGAGCATATTAAGAGCCCTGAACGGTCTTTATTTTGGCAAAATCAAAAAGCAATACAGTATCAGTAGCCCTGATGGGACGGAATTATTGGAATTCTTTGATTAAAGATTGAAAAGATTCAATGGTAAAATCAGCACCAGAAAGATCCTGATGGTTGCCATTTTTCCCCTTATACCCTATACACAACATACCTGCCGCCCGTGCTGCCTGAATCCCCAGCATAGAATCCTCAATAACAAGGCATTGATCAGGTGGGGTATTAAGCAACTCTGCAGCTCTGAGAAATACATCCGGCCATGGTTTCGGCCTCGGAACCCTTTCGGAACTCAGCACAACTTCAAAAGAATTCATCAGATCAAGTTTGCGGAGGATGATTTCAATTAGTTCCTGTGATGAACCCGAAGCCAGCGCTCTTTTGATGTTCCGTTTTTCCAGATAGCCCAGCAATTCGGTTATATGATCATTTGCCTTTATTCTGGCATGCCGGAAGAATCGGGCACGGTATTTCCTGTCGAATTCAATCATGTATTCCGGAGAAAGATGGGGAGCATACTGTGTGCAAATGGTTTCATAGAATTTCTGAACCGACATGCCCACAAACTGATACCGTTCCTTTTCTTGCACCAGAATACTGAAATGCTCAAAAATGCGCGAATCAGTTTCGTAATGCAGATGTTCACTGTCAACAATCACTCCGTCCATATCGAAAATCACAGCCCTTATCTCCGCAGGAATATTTGCCGCAGTTAAAATATTATTATTCATGGTTTCTTAATGACGGAAATATTTTAGGAATGAACATTCCTGTGCTTTTACGGTACTGTTCGTAATCAGAACCAAATTTTTCAATCATTTCTCCTTCTTCCACCAGGGCGGTTATGTAGAAGGCAACAAGACAAAAAGTTGTAAGAATCGAAGACCGTAAATCAGGATGTTTAAGAAAAACACCCAGTGAAAGAAAAATCAGAGATCCGTACATTGGATGCCTCAGATAACGGTAAATGCCTTTCGAAATAAGCCGGGTGGCATTTTCAGGCATCCCGGCCGGTTTTGCATATTTGAAATAAAAATATAACGCACTGCCCACATAGTAAAGTGAAAGACATAACAAAAGCCAGGAAATAATCTGCCGGAATGAAAAAGCATCTTCAAACCAAAATCGGTAATTAAACCAGGTGAGGAACAAAATTCCTGAAAATCCAAAAAACCTGGGTATGCCATGAAATCGTCTTTCCCGAATGGAGAACCACCAGGAAAACCACAAAAGAAACAGATTCCCAGCAGCTAAAATTACAATATCCCAGGTGGTCATTGTGAATTTTTTTCTGCTTCTATAATTACAAAAGGAATGGTCAGCTGAAAAAAACCATTTTTTCTGGCTTCTTCATTCATTTTTCGTTCGGTTATACTGAAAACCGGTTTTTGTTTTTCAAGTGGTACCAGTTCTTTCCATGGTTCCATGAATGCCAGTTGTATAAAACCATGCTGTAGCACGGATGAGCCGTCGGTAAACCGGTATGCGAAACTGTTCCGGTGTTTTCGTATATGCCTGAAACCTGCTTTGCGCAATAAGGAAACAACCTTACTCAGGTGGGGACGTTTCGCAGCAATGTGCTGTTTCATTTTTTTTACTGATTCAGGAAGACCTTCCTCATTCAAAGCTTCTTCAAACAAGCGGTAGAATTCAATCATGGTTTTGGAAGTATTCATCGCCATAACAAACTGGCAACGGGGAGCTGCTATACGATAACTTTCCTTCAGCGCCAGTTCAAGATTGTCTACATTGTTAAAACCGTTGTTCGAAACGATGCGATGAAAAAAAGATGCTGAAAACGGAGTGTGCTCAGCTTTACAGTTATGAAATGAAACATTGTTTAGACCATAGAAATCAGCTTTTTTTCTTGCTCTTTCAAGCGCAGCTTCTGCAGGATCTATGCCATAAAACTGACAGGTTTTGCCAAGGCGCATAGCCAGTTCAATCAAAGGGAAACCTGTTCCTGTACCAACATCAAGCACATTCAGGTGTGTTCCGGGCTTTACTTTGTCCAGCAGATCCAATCCGAACGGGGCTGACCAGAAGGGCAGTTCATCAAGAAAAGGAACAACCTCCGGATTATTTTCAGAAAAAATCATTCAATAAAAAATTTTTACCTGTGGGTAAATTTAATCCAATTCGTCAATTGAAACAATCAATTGACGAATCGACTAACAAAATGAAAAATTTTGATAAGTCGGGGTTGCCTTGATAAGTCAATAGAAACAATTTGTTTAAATATTTATTGTGTTTCTATTGACTAAT
>CAZJQN010000041.1:0-26472 GCA_964548125.1 uncultured Bacteroidales bacterium
TATCAAAAAATTCCAGTTGCTTTTATTTTTCTCATATCTTGGAATTCAAGATATTCATGAACCAGATTCAACATACGATAAACAGCAATAGAAGAAGTTCAAATACGATTCCCTGGAAAATATTACTTTTGCACCTTTCAATAAAATATGGAATTGTTGCAAGAAATAGAGCGCCGACGTACTTTTGCCATTATCAGTCACCCTGATGCCGGTAAGACTACTCTTACCGAAAAACTCCTTCTTTTCGGAGGTGCCATTCATGTGGCCGGAGCTGTCAAATCAAATAAAATCCGGAAAACGGCCACCTCCGATTTTATGGAAATCGAACGCCAGAGGGGTATTTCTGTCGCTACTTCAGTAATGGGATTTGAATATAAAGGCTATAAAATAAATATCCTGGATACCCCTGGACATGAAGATTTTGCCGAAGATACGTATCGTACCCTGACGGCGGTTGACAGTGTGATTATTGTAATTGACTCGGCCAAGGGAGTGGAATCCCAGACACGCAAACTGATGAACGTTTGCCGGATGCGCAATACTCCTGTTCTGGTTTTTATGAACAAACTTGACCGGCCGGGACTCGATCCTTATGAATTGCTTGATAACGTTGAAAAGGAACTGAATATAGATGTAATTCCCCTCAGCTGGCCTATCAGTAATGGTCCAACTTTTAAGGGCGTTTATAACTTATACGAAGAAAAACTTGACCTCTTTAACGCGGTGGACAAACAAAGAGTTCAGGAAACCACCGAAATAAAAGACTTATCCGATCCCAGAATGGATCAGTTTCTCGGCAAATTTGCCGGAAAACTAAGGGAGGATCTGGCTTTTATTAAAGGAGTTTTTCCTCCCTTTGATGTAAAAAAATATCTTGCAGGCCAAACAGCCCCGGTTTTTTTTGGTAGTGCTTTGAATAATTTTGGTGTACGCGAACTGTTAGATTGCTTTCTTGACATTGCTCCTTCTCCCCGTTCTTTTGAAGCCGCTGAACGAATTGTGGTCCCCTCAGAAAAGAGCTTTTCAGGTTTTGTTTTTAAAATCCATGCCAATATGGATCCTAATCACCGTGACCGTATTGCTTTCGTCAGAGTGGTTTCAGGATGCTTTATGCGCAATGTCAATTATTATCATGTACGGCAAAACAGAGACATGAAGTTCAGCAGTCCTACTGCTTTTATGGCTAATAAAAAATCGGTAATCGACGAAGCATGGCCTGGGGATGTAGTCGGTTTGCATGATACAGGTAATTTTAAAATTGGTGATACTCTCACAGAAGGGGAGAAGCTTCATTTCAAAGGAATACCCAGCTTTTCACCAGAATTGTTCCGGTACATTGAAAATGCTGATCCTTTGAAATATAAACAACTTGCTACTGGAATTGAACAACTGATGGACGAAGGTGTTGCACAGCTTTTTATACTTCAGTCAAATGGTCGAAAGGTGATCGGAACTGTCGGTGCTCTTCAGTTCGAAGTAATTCAGTACCGTTTGCTCCACGAATATGGTGCTTCCTGCCGTTATGAACCGCTTCAGGTTTACAAAGCATGCTGGTTTGTATCAGATAACTCCAGCCAGCTGGAAGACTTTAAACTTAGAAAAGGTCAATATCTTGCATGGGACAAGGAACATAGAGATGTATATCTTGCTGAATCAGCCTACGCTCTCGAAATGGCAAAAGAGAAATTTCCTGATATCAGGTTTTATTTCACTTCAGAGTTTTAAAGTTCATAGTCTTCAATGGATATTACACGGGTAGGAGCCCCGTCAGAGTTGGCAAATTTCAACGGTGCACAGATTAGCAAGAACTCCGGTGTAGATATTTGATCCAGATTTGTCAGATTCTCTATTAGCAATAGTTCTTTTCCTAGTAACATCTTGTGGATTGGAAATTCAGTACTTCCCTCCGTGTCAAATGAAATAGCATCAATTCCGATTCCTTTTAATGGCAAACCACTAATAAATTCTGCTGCCTCTAGGCTTAAAACGGGATAACCTTCAAAATAACCTTGATTTCCCCATAAATCACTCCATCCTGTATAAAGAAGCAAAAAATCAATTCCTTTAAAATCCTTGATTGCGCTCCTTATATAATCTGCATCGATTTTCCTTTCCCTCCTCACATCAAGGAGTTTTCCTTTTCCGAAAAATTTGTCAGAAGGCATCCTGTCCAGAGTCTTTCCATTGGGAAGCATATGAGCCGGAGCATCAGTGTGGGTGCCTGTGTGCGATACCATGTGAAGTCGCGATTCGTTATAACCAAATGCCTCTATCTGAAAGGGATATTCAATTACCGGCTCTTCTGTCCCGGGATAAACCGGCATGTTGGTATGGATAGTATGGCTTAAGTCGGTGATTTTCATTTCAGATATATATTTTTTTTAGCTCAATAGGAGTTGTAGATCGGTCGGCCTTCAGCACAAAATCAAAACGGTTTAGAGCTAAACATAAATCAAAATCTCTTGCAGGTGAGTGCAGTTGGTTAGCCGGATCAAGCAAACGCCTTCCACTCGCGGTACGCAATAGTTCTACCATTTTTTCGAAATCCGTGGGCTTGCCTTCCAGTTCATTCCGTATGTATTCTGCGCAGAATGTATCTTCATCGGTTGGTTCTGTGGCCGAATACCCCATACAGACCAAAGAAACAACTGAAGGTTCATATGTTTTTATATAACGAACGATCGCTGATGCATTAACGAAACTGCCGGTTAGAATTTCTTCTGCTTTCTGGGCATTTACTATTCCCTGTGTACCGGCACTTGTTGTATGAATTATTGTTTTTCCGGTAAAAGAAATGTGCTCAACATGTGCAGGAGAATTGCCGAAATCAAATCCGGGTAACTTTCGCTCATTTCTTTCGCCAATCAGTACATACTCTGGATGTTGCTTCTTAAGTCGATATGCCTCATCTACATCTGCCAGTGGAATTATCTTCCTGGCCCCGTTATGAAAAAGATAACAGGCTAAAGAAAAGGCCCTGAATACGTCAATTACTACCGTGAGTCCTTCTGCCTGCTTTGCCCCTTCTGTCAGATGAAGAATCCTGATCTGCATACAACCCCGTGTTTGTCAGGTGCTTTTTCTCATTCCCTTCTGACAGTATCTGTAGGCGGAGAGGGAGGAACATAGTCATGCGGAAGAAAATACAAACTGGTAACCTGACCTGCCCCGTTAAAGCGTAATTTCAGGTCTACCAGCAGATCACCGAATTTTCCGGTACAAACAATTATCGTTGACCCTACATAGGGCTCGGCCTTGATCTGTTCCAATCCCTGGTAAGATCCAACCTGATAAATCAAGTCTTTCCATGATTTTTCTAATTTTTGCGGTGATAATCCTTTGCTGAGTCGCTCATCAAACATCCGAACTATTTCAGCGTATTTCCCGCTGTCAAAAAGAACCAGAATTTCTCTCGCTCTTTTTTCAAGAATTGCTGTATTACCAGGTTGTCCCGCTGACGAAACAAAATAAAACAACGCGATGGAAAGAACCATGAAGAATTTTTTCAAGATAATTTTGTCTTTAAAATGACACATTACAAAAAAACTTTGGTATTTTTTAATTCCGATCATTGAGGGTTCCTGCCAGGCCTATGTCTCTGGCAACCTGACGCATTCCTGCTATTGTGTCAGCAATGATGGTATCAATATCCATCTGAAGCATTCCTGCTCCCTTTTCAATAATCTCACGGTTAACTCCTGCCGCAAAACCTTTTGTTTTCCATCTTTTTTTTACGGAAGCGACCTCCAGATCAAATATGCTTTTGGATGGTCGGATCAGGGCAGATGCCGCTACCAGCCCTGTTAATTCATCCGTAGTAAAAAGCACTTTTTCCATGAAATGTTCTGGCTCAACATCGCTGCAGATTCCCCAGCCATGGCTAACCACTGAACGGATCCAATCTTCAGGCCACCCTTCTTGTTCCAGGATTTCTTTGGTTTTTATACAATGTTTCTCAGGATACTTATCGTAATCCAGATCGTGAATTAGTCCGATTATTCCCCATTTTTCAGGATCATAACCATATTTTTGCGCAAAATAACGCATTACCGCTTCAACTGCCAAAGCATGACGGATTAGATGGTCTGATGTATTGTACTGCAAAAGGAGTTGATATGCCTTATTTCGGTCGGGTATTGTCATAAACAGTTTATTCCTGAATTAACAGGGTAAAAATAATGATTTTTACAAGGTCAGCTGGAAAAATTAAGGAGATTTATCTGAGCGAGGAAATAACAAATGATTCTTCTTTTATCGATATATTTCCTAATCGGTCTATGGCCTTAATGTTTAATGTATATCGGCCCGGGATATCAATCGGACCAATCATTCCGGTAGTAATTTTTTCTGGGCTATTATTAACAGTTGCCTGAATTTTTTCAACTCCTGACAGAATATCAGTTGCTCCTGTGAAGATGACGGTATGAACAGGATAGATATTCAACGCACCCCTTTCCGTAATTTCCCGGCCCCGTGGCGACGTGCCGAAAACAAGGCTGATAACAGGTCCGGTTGTGTCAACAATGGCAACAAATGATTGCTGATTAGTATTGTCAACCTGATCATAACCAACAAAATGTACAGTATGCCTTCCTTCTGCATTTAGAGAAAAAGGTGCCGTATACGTTTGGTAATCATTATTATCGACCCGATATTCTATCCGGTTCATTCCTGATTCAGTATCCTTACCTGTTAATCTGATTTTTGTATTTTTACTGATGTATAGCGTATCACCAATGTTAATCCGGGGGCCGGTTAAACCATAATGTAATGTTGGACCCAATAAATCCACATAGGGTATCGCACTTGCAGCTGTTTGTCCTCCTTGTATTTCACTCTTATTTCCTACTTTATCAACAGCATAAAAAGTAATTTTTAGATTGCCCCCCTCATCAGGCGGATAAAATGGTTTTTCGTATTTTTCGTAAGGTTTGCCGTTAACAGAGAAATATACAGCTGCAATACCACTCTTATTGTCAAAAGCTGTAAGTTTGACAAGAGTTTTCCCTGAAGCGTATTCTTTCCCATTAGCAAGAAAACTTTTACCGATAAATTCCTGAACAACCATGGGCGGAGTCTTATCTACATAAAATCTGTAAACAACACTGTCACTATAATTCCCAATGTTATCAGCCGCTACATAGGTTAGAGTATGTTCCCCTTGCCTGAGGTAATTTGTTAGAATGGGGTACTGATAAGAGTGCCAGTCGCCGCTGTCAATACTGTAATATATGCCGGCGATACCTGCGGCGACATCCTCAGCCACAATCCTGATGGATGTGCGGCCTGAAAAAACATTCTGGCTGGTATCACCGGCAAATCTTAAAAGAGTTGTTGGCCCTGATCTGTCGATTACGATGCTAACACTGTGCATGGATTCAACATTCCCTACATTGTCCACTGAATAAAACCGGACCTGGTATTCTTTCTCCTTTTCGAATGAAATGGGCTGATCATATTTTTTCCATGCACCTCCGTCAATGGAATATAGGATTTGCTCAACCCCCGACATTCCGTCACGGGCAGTAAGTACCATAACAGCATTGCCTGAAAGAAATACCTTCCCGTCTTTTAGAAGTACTTTTCCCCCTTGGTAATTAACGTTTGTCCTTGGCGCAATACCGTCGGCATATACTTCAAATACGATTTCCTCTTGTGGATAGACCGGAGTTTTTGTAACAGTGTCCACAGCCCAGGGAGTGCGAATGGTATTCATTCCTTCCGTATCAAGATAAAAAGGATTGGAATATTTTGCCGACCGTTCACTGAATAACCTGAATTTCTGGGCGTTTGGTTCAGGTGAAGAACTAATCCATAAATACAGCGCAAGGTGTTTGTTAATGTATATTTTCCCATCCGGTGCTGTATAAATCTTTTTCGGATGGGATAACCTATCCTGGCCTGATACCCTTGGAGCATTTCCCAAAAGTAACGCCAGAAAGAAAAACACAAAGAACGCTTTTTTCATTTTTATTATTCCGGTTTTAGAGCAACAAATGTAAAAGGGACATTAATGATTTCCTGAAACTCTTTTCCCATGTCAAGCATATCATCATCATCTTCCGAATAATACCATATAACTTCCACCTGCTTCCCTTTCTGATTCATTTCTTCCAGAATCTCAAGAATATCAACAATCGCCTTGGATGATGACGAATTACAATACTCCAGATGCAAATTCAATACGGTTTTAGGATTAGGATTTTGACTGTATTCCTCAATCCAGTCAATTATCGGCGAGTAAAAACTAATGGCCTCCTCGGGTATTGATTGCCCGGAGATCTCAAACAAGTTCTTTTCCTTATCAAGGATGACGGTTGGAATCTCGTCAGTTCCTGTTATGATCAAAGGTTCCATCATGGTGATTCTAAAGCATCATAAGTATAATACCAGTTGGTTCGTGTGAACCTGACCAAATGTACGATAAGTGTTTTTTATCTCCAAAAAATATTTTAATGCCAATAAATTCAAACCTTTTAAGGGATTTTTAATCCCAGAATCAATACGTCATCCCGTTGTGGATAGCCGTTTTTCCACTCATTGAATTTCTCCTGAAGGATTGTCTTTTGTTTATCCATTGGATGGGAGTGAATATCTAACAACAACTGCTTCAAATTACGCGACAAAAATTTACGGCTTTTTTCACCACCGATCTGATCGGCATACCCATCGGTAAATAGATATATACAGTCATCTTTTTGCAGGGAAATCTCGTGATTGGTAAAAGGTTTATCTGCGTTCCTGTGAATGCTAATTGGCATTCTGTCAGCATCATATTGCAAAAGTTCATGGTTGCGAACAAGATACATAGAATTGTGAGCTCCTGCAAAATGCACCTTTTTCAGGTCAGGTTCAAAAAGACAAATCGACATGTCCATCCCATCCTTGGTTTCTTTTCTTGCTCCGGTTTGATGGAGCGAAGAAATGATTTTTTCCCGCATTTTGTTAAGTATAGTGGCTGCTGAAAAATCATTCCCTGAAGGAGTTAAAGATGACAAGATTTCATTCAGGAATGATACACCCAACATACTCATGAAGGCACCGGGCACCCCGTGTCCGGTACAATCAACGGCCGAAACAACAATGTATCCTTTGGTTTCGGACAACAGGTAAAAATCACCGCTCACCAGTTCACGTGGTTGAAAATAAATAAAATGTCCAGCAAAAACATGAAGGATTTCTTCCCGTGGGGTTAATACCGCCTTTTGAATGCGATGTGCATAGTGGATAGAATCGGTAATCTTTTGCTTCTGTAAACTGATCTCAGCATTTTTTTGCGCCAGCAATTTATTCGCTTTCTTTTTCTGACGAAGCTGAAGATAAATTAAAAATGCAATGAGAACCACGAAGAATACAATACCCACCAACACTAACCTGAACAATCTTTCGCTCCTGATTCGTGCTTCCTGCTCTCTTATCTTGGATTCCTGAAGCTGCTTTTCCGTGTTCAGAAGCTTGATCTGCATTTCCTTTTCTTTGGTTATTTCAATAACCTGTGAAAGAGTATCCTGCGTACTGGCAAGTTCTAGTTCGGTCATCAGCCTCCGTGCCTCTGCCTGATTTTTTGCTTCGGTAGCCCGGTCTATTTCCTGCTGCTGAAGATATTTCTGGATGGAATTGAACTGATTGTAATACTCCATTGATTTGGCAGAATTTCCAAGCTTCTCATAATTTTCAGCCATCATGCCGTAGCATGTTTTCATGGTCTTGAGATCATTTTCTTCTTTCGTTAGTTCAAGAGCTTCCTCGAGTTTTTGGTTCGATTCTGCATATTTCCCGAGATTCTGTAAACTCAATCCAATATTAATCAGATCATAAGCTATCTCTGTCTTTTTATTAAGTGCTCTGTTGATTTTCAGACTTTCGTTGAAGTAATTGAGCGCTGTTTCATCTTTCCCCAATTCAGTGTAAATAATTCCGATGTTGTTGTTGAGTACTTTAATAGCATTCCGGTTCCCGAGAATTCTGTTTTCCTCTATTGCCTTTTCAAAAAACCGAATGGCATCTTCATACACTTTGTTCTTCCATAAAAGATTTCCCGTCAAAGTGTAATGTCTTGCCAGTTCGTAATGATTGGAAACAGATTCAAATCGTTTTATCTGGTTGAGGTATTCATTATATACCTGGCGGTCAGCATCCGAAAGCTTATTTAGTGATTCCTGAGCTCCGGCATTCAGGATAGTGATGAGTTGAATAAAACAATAAACCAAAACAAATTTCAGATACAGTACATCCTTTGGGATTAGATGCCGGAACCTATACATATTTTGTCTTGTTTCCTGAGTAACAAAGATATTTTTTTGCTTTTGAAAAAGAAACATTCTTTAAGTTTTTTTTACCAACGTCTGGATTATGGAGACGGATTTTCCCTATATTGAAATCTTCTCTATCTTTGCTTCGAAAAAGTAACACAATGGGCTTTAATATCGAAAATGCCGATCTAAAGAAGTTTATTGTAATAGGTGACAGGGTGCTTATTAAGCCTAAATCACCGCAGGAAAGAACAAATACAGGCCTTTTTCTTCCTCCGGGAGTACATGAACAGGAAAAAATACAAAGCGGGTACGTGCTCAAGGTCGGACCTGGCTACCCGATTCCGGCCATCAACGAGGCTGATGAGCCCTGGAAAAACAAATCCGATGAGGTTCGATATGTTCCCTTGCAGCCAAAGGAAGGAGACCTGGCTGTTTACCTCCAGAACAGTGCATACGAAATTGAATTCAATCGAGAAAAATATGTTATTGTTCCTCATTCAGCCATTCTGCTTCTGATACGTGACGAGGAACTTTTCGAATAGATGCTTTCTACAAAACTATTTTTGATTTACCCCTGTCTTTGTTAACGACAGGTAGCAGCATCAGCGCAATTAGTCCAACAAGGGTCAGGGCAAGATTCGTAGTAGTCCATGCAATGAGAGCAAATATTTTTGCTGATTCCATTGGTATACCATATATAAATAGCGTCTGGTAAACCATAAAGTGCCAGGCACCGATTCCTCCCTGAACCGGAGCAATCATTGCCAACCCTCCCATCACAAAAGCAACCATACCGGTTCCCAGTGTCAAATGACTGGTAGGAGGATAACTGAAGAAAACAACATACAGCATCACCAGCCACATAAGGTAAATAAAAGCCGTGTGCCCAATATAAGCCCAGATACTCTTGAGGTGAACAATAGTCTTGATTCCTTCTGCAAAACTGTGAAGCAAACGGTAAATTTTCCCTGCAAAGCGAAATTTACGAAAAGAATTCCGGAAGAGGAAAAATGCTACTATCGCTGCAATACATATTCCGATGAACAAATATAGATAAGGATTGGATGTCATATGTCCAATCTTTTCTGAAACAGCCGGGTTATTCGCCAGAAAGGTATCAAACACACCAACCTGTGACAACAGGATAACGGTCGCAACCAAAGCAAGGGTGATCAGGTCGGTAATTCTTTCTGTAAAAACCGTCCCAACAAGCGATGTCAAAGGTATCTGTTCGTATTTGCTTAGCACGGTGCAGCGAAATACCTCACCAGCCCTGGGAACCAGCAGGTTGACAAAATACATCGTCATAACAGCCAGAAAGGAATTCATAGGTCTGGGCTTGTATCCCAGGGGTTCTATTAGCATATTCCAGCGGTAAGCCCGGCTTATATGGCTAAAAAGGCCAAGAAAGAACGATAATGCAAGCCACCAGTAATTTAGCCGGCTAAGTTCCGACCGGAGGTCTTTCAGGTCTACATCTTTGTATACCCATATAAATAGCGCAACCCCTGCAAGAAAAAATAATAAATACTTGAGCGTGTTCAGTATCTTCTTTTTCAATGCTTCTTTTCTGTTTTGAAAAAAGCAAAATTAACTTTTTTTATCATTTCGCCTCTCCGTTTTACTGCAGGTAAGTCATCACCTAAGGAACTTAGCTGAATCATTGCATTCGCCAATGATTTATCCCAAAAAGCAATTAGAAGATTCAAATTCTATTATGTAACAGATTCCATTGACTGCGAAAATTGTATTTTTACCAAATGAATGCAATGATCCGTCACCAAATCAATTTATCGAGTCAGACAATTAAGACAATACATAAAAACCATCATGACATATGGATTTAATTCCATGAACACATATCTCTGATCGCAATATCCATAACATTTAATTAGTTTGCCATATGGTCTCAGGAAAAAAAATTGTATCCCAAACCCAGAAATTCATCAGGGAAGATATCTGGAACACATCCCCTGAACAGCATTCCCCTGGAAGGTATTTCCTTATCAGGCAAATAAAAATCTTCTTCATTGCCTTCAGGGAATTCTTTGATAAAAAAATCCAGATGCGAGCTTCTGCTCTTACTTATTATACTCTTCTGTCAGTGGTTCCTGTAGTTGCAATGGTCTTTGGAATCGCAAAAGGTTTTGGATTAGAACAACGCCTGGAAGCCGAAATTACCTCACATCTTAAAGGTCAGCAGGAAGTAGTGACCTGGATTATCAACTTTGCAAGAAACCTTCTTCAGAATACCAACGGTGGAGTTATTGCAGGTGTTGGAATGGTTGTACTCTTCTGGTCAGTGATGAGCGTTTTGAGCAACATTGAGCGGTCGTTTAACGATATTTGGCAGATCAAACAGGCTCGCCCGTTTGTCAGAAAATTTACCGATTACTTGTCTATCATGCTTCTAGCGCCAATTATTATTATTCTTTCAAGTAGTGTGACAGTTTTTCTCTCTGTTCAGGTTCAGACCCTGACGGAAGCGAGTCCCTTCCTGCAAAAAATCAGCTCCCTGCTTCAATTCCTTTTTCGGCTTACACCCTATGTGCTGGTCTGGTTTCTGTTTACCCTCATCTACATAGTCATGCCAAATACCAGAGTACGCTTTTCATCGGCCCTTATTGCGGGTATTCTGGCAGGCACAGTTTTTCAAATAGTTCAATGGGGATATATTCATTTTCAAATTGGCGTTAATCGGTACAGTGCAATATACGGAGGGTTTGCAGCGTTACCTCTGTTTCTTATATGGCTGCAGCTCAGCTGGTTGATTATCTTGTTCGGTGCGGAAATCTCCTTTGCCAATCAGAATGTCGAAAAATATGAGTTTGAGTCTGAATCTCTTCATATAAGCCATTATTACCGACGGATACTTACTCTGTACATTGTGCATTTTGTTGTAAAAAAATTCATTAAAGGAGATCCGCCGCCAACTGCCCAGGATATTTCCCATGAACTCAAAATGCCAGTGCGCATAGCCCGAGAAATAATTTACGAATTGGTAACATGCCGGATTTTTAACGAAACTGTGACTCCCAGTATCAAAGTATTTGGTTATCAGCCGGCACGAGATGTCAATAGCCTTACAATAGCATGGGTAATCCAAACTATTGAAAAGCGTGGAATTGATAATATCAGCGTGGCTGACTCTCGTGAACTCAAAGCGATTACCTCTATTCAGGAAAGTTTTCATAAAGCAGTGGAGAAAGCACCTGAAAACATTCTTATTAGAGACATCTGAATAAATTACTTATTCACTTTACCAGCGAGGGAAAACAAAATTTGAGACCTTTAATTAAAACCAACCTAAGTTATCTTATTGAAGTTTACCTTTATTTTCTGTTTTTGGCAGAGTAAAGCAGAACGTTGACCCTTTGCCTTTTTCAGATTCAACCCATATTTTGCCATCCATCATTTCAACAAATGCTTTACTTATAGAAAGCCCTAATCCGGCTCCTTCATAATT
Organism: uncultured Bacteroidales bacterium; assembly: GCA_964548125.1. Classification (GTDB taxonomy): domain Bacteria; phylum Bacteroidota; class Bacteroidia; order Bacteroidales; family JAAYUG01; genus JAAYUG01. Next base: position 11,722 of record CAZJQN010000041.1, read on the forward strand.
ATTGATTCTTGTATTCTCACCTTGCCTAAAGCGCTCAAATATGTGTTCCTTGTCCTTATTGTCAATTCCTATGCCCGTATCTTTGACAAATACAACAATTTCATTGTCCTGATCATAAAAGCCAGCTTCAATACTTCCTTCAATGGTAAACTTAATCGCATTTTTCAGCAAGTTGGATATTACCTGATAAAGCCTGGTTCTGTCAGCCAATACATATCTTTTTTTCGGCAAACTGGGATAGGTTGTTTTTATAAGCAAATTTTTCTTCTTTGCTTCATTTTCAAAAAATCTAACTGCTTCTTCCAGCACAGCCGTCAGATCAACTGGTTCTTTACGGATAACAACCTGGCCCGCTTCAATTTTCGAAATATCGATGATATCATTGATAATACCGAGTAATCGGTAGCTACTGTTACGTATTATGTTAATATATTCCTTTTGTTTCGATGGTGTAACTTCTGGATCATTCAGCAACTCACAAAAACCAATAATTCCGTTCATGGGCGTTCTGATTTCATGACTCATGTTGGCGAGGAAGGCTGATTTGAGCCTGTCGCTTTCTTCCGCTCGAATCTTTGCATTCGTCAGTTCCTGTTCAATTTTTTTAAGATATGTTATGTCAGTGATTACGGCGACCCTGGCTGATTTGCTTTCAAATATCAGATCATGCGAATGAGCTATTATGGTTATCAGAGTCCCGTCTTTCTTAAGGTGATGCCATTCACTGGCAAATGCGTATCCTTTCAAACGTTCGGCAAGTTTTTGTAGAAGCTCTTTCTCTTCTTCCGGATATAAATCAGTTAAATGCATGGAGACAATTTCATCCGGATCGTATCCATAATGTCTTATAAACGCTTCATTTACAGCCAGCATGCGAAGAGTTCCCCTCTCGTAAATCAGCATAGGTGCAGGATTGTGCTCAAAAAGAAACCGGTAGATTGCTTCTTTTTCCTGTAGTAACTGTTCCTTTTCTATCCGCTCAGAAATGTCCGTATGAGTACCTATCATCCGGACAGGATTCCCGCTTCTGTCGAACTCAATCACCTTACCTCGGTCCAGTATCCATTTGTAGGAACCATCCTTGCACTGCAAACGGTGTTCGTTCCGGTACATTTCGGTTTCCCCTTCTAAATGCTTTTTTATGTCATTCCAGGCTTTATCCAGATCATCGGGGTGAACTCTCTTTTCCCATTCTGATAAAGTATCTCCAATCTCATCGTCCTCATAGCCCAGCATTGTTTTCCATTGACGGGAAAAATATATTTTTCCTGAAGAAATATCCCAGTCCCATAATCCCTGTTCGGTTCCTTCAATAGCAAATTTCCAGCGCGCTTCAGCCTTCTGTAACTGTTCCTCCGTTTTTTTCAGAACATCAATGTCAGTAAAAGCTCCGGCAATACGGATTATTTTCCCGGAATCATCCCGTTCAACTACTTTTCCTCTCATAAGAACATACCGGCTTTCTCCTGAATATCCTTGAATGGCTAATTCTGTCTGGAAAGACTCTTCTCCTTCAAAACAACGTTTCAGAACTTCTGATACTTCTTTCCTAACCGGCTCAGGAAAAACACCAAACCATTCTTCCATTTTTAAAGTGGCATGCTGAGGGGGTAGTGCAAACATCTCAAAAAAACCCGGACTGACTGAGATAATGTTATCAATAAACTGAATCTCAAACAATCCATCCTTTGTCGCCTGAACAGCTGTCCTGTATTGATCCTCACTGCGCCGGAGATCGGCAAAAGCCTTTTCAAGTTCAATAGTCTTCTTTTGCACTTGCTTCCTCAGCATGAGGCTGAACATTACCAATGCCAGTATTATGGTACCTATTGAAATCAGAACTATGAGAACGATCCGATAATATCTGGGATTTATCAGAGGTTCACCCATCCAACGGTTTCTAATTGCTTTCCTTTCTGAATCAGTTATTTTCCCAAATCCTTCTTCCACAAGGTTCAAAATATCTTCCTTGCCTTTCAGCACTGCCCTGTGAAATGCACCGGTATAAAGATTGAGCGATTGCCTGAATTCACGATCGAGATTCTTTTTATAAAGGAAGTAAAGAGCAGGTGGTTCGTCTATTGTGAATACTTTCAGATTCCCGGCTTGAGCATCATTGATAATAGCTTCATAACTGGGATATTCAACAATCGTATTAATACCGTTCTTTCGAAGGACTTCAAGACTCGCATCTCCTGATTTTGCACCAATGGTAAATCCCCTGAGGGTTTTAAAATCGGAAATGCCACTGAGACTTCGGTGGAAATAAACAGGTACCCTTATTTGCACATAAGGTTTAGAAAAAGTCAATTTTTTTGCCCGCTCTTCTGTAAAGAAAACGGTTTCGAGAACATCAGCCTTCCCTTCCAACATAAGGTTCTGGGCCTTGTTCCAATCGATAGCAATCCATTCAACTTTAATACCTGTTCTCTTACTCCATAAATTCCACTCATCAATAAGAATCCCGTTTAACTTTCCTTCATCATCCCGAAAAATAAAGGGAGGATAATTATCATCTGACGCAATAACAATTTTATCAGGTTTCTGTGGAAGAGCGGCTTCGGTATTTCCGGAAAGAATCAAAAAAAACAACAACAGAATAGCCGTCGCAATAGGTATACTAGAGTGGCTGCAGCCATTGCATGCTATGCTTTTACAAAAAAAGTAAGCAATATGTCCATTGCGCATCATTCAGTTTATTCTGCCATCAGGATATTACCTCAAATTTATTAAATTGTAAATTCCAATGCAATTTATCATCTATAATTTAACTTCATTTTTCCTGCCTCTTGCCAGAGAGGCAAGAACACCCATCAGGCTTAATAACGAAAAGGATAGAAACAATACACGGCTTGCAAAAAGAAATGCTTCCTGATTGGAAGAATTAATCGGGCTTTTTCCGATGAAAAAAGATAAAACCAGCATGGCTATCCCCATGCTCATCATCTGTCCTGTAAGTCGCATAGTTCCAACCATGGCCGATGCGATACCAAGATGTTCTCTGGAAACTGATCCCATGATGGCATTTGTATTCGGTGATGAAAACAGAGCAAAACCAATTCCAAGTATTACCAGGGCCAACAGGAGCATTTGGACAGACGTATCGGCCTTCAATCCGGCAAGAATAAAAAGACCGGTTGAGCAAAATGCCATTCCTGTTGAGGCAACGACCCTGGGATCAATATGATCGGATAGTCTTCCCGTTAAAGGAGAAAGCAGTGCCATCAGCACCGGCTGAGTCAAAATAATTAATCCGGATTCACGAGGTCCAAAATGCTTAACGTACTGAAGATAAAGACTTAACAGAAATACTATAGCCGATGTAGCACTGTAATTAATGAGCGCGGCAAGATTGGAAAAGGCAAAAGTGCGGTTTCTGAATAACAAACTGGTATCAATAAGCGGACTGCGTGCTGTCTTTTCGTAAAAAAGAAAAATAATGCCTAAAACCATTCCGGCAATAACCACTGCAATTCCCCAGCCTTCTCTTAGCTTGGGAAGTCCGGTCATGACAAGGATAAGCGACACAGCATAAAGCAAAGAACCTATCCCGTCAAAAGATGACCCCAAATCGGATTTCCATTCTGATTTAAGGTAAAATACCACTAGAAAGATAACCAATAGTCCAATTGGAATCCCGGCCCAGAAAATGCTTCGCCATCCTAAATGCTCGGCAAGAAACCCTCCAACAAAAGGACCGGCTGAAAGACCTATGTATACACCGGAAACATTTAACCCAAGTGCTCTCCCTCTTTTGCTTGCAGGAAATACTGAGGTGATGATGGCGGTTCCGGTTGCAGCTACCATAGTACTGCCAATTCCCTGACCAATACGCGATACAATAAGCATGAAAGCATTCACTGACATACCTGCTATGGCGGTTGACAAAGTGAATATGATGATGCCCAGGAGAAAAATCCTCTTTCGCCCGGCAATATCGGCAAGCTTCCCCGCAGGAAGCAGAAAAACAGCGGCAGAAAGAAGAAAAGAACTCGGGATCCAGCTCATCAGCATCGCATTCATTTTCAAATCGCTGGCAATAGATGGAAGTGCTATATTAACCGACGACAGCAAAAAGGGAGTTAGAAATGCCCCAATCGCAGAAATTACTAGCACGGTTCTTTGTTCCCTGTTCATGCGGATTAATATTCTGTTAAAATCCTCTATCGGATCCCTTTAAGAAATTTTATAAAGCGGCAAAGTAAAAATATTCCTTTGAATATATTTTCATTCTTTTTGTGCAATTTCAAACTTTTTATATATTTGTGCATTAAAATTTCGGTATGAAAAATAGTATTGCATATCAGATTCATGAACATCATCATCATGATGTTGGGGTCTGATTTTGCAGTGCATGATACAAATATCCCTAAGGTTTGCAGCACTGCAAACCTTTTTTATTTTAAATACTATGGATATGGAGATTGTTAAACTGGCCATACAAAAATCAGGGCGACTCAGTGAAAAATCGCTCCAATTGCTTTCAGAATGCGGAATTGGCTTTGAAAATGGAGAACGACGTCTTGTTGCTCGGGCACATGATTTTCCTTTAGAACTCTTGTTCCTGCGTGATGATGATATACCGCAGTACGTCGCGGATGGTGTGGCTGATGCTGGAATTGTTGGCGAAAATATCATTGCGGAGAAAGAATATCACGTACCCGTTATGGAAAAACTCGGGTTTGCACGATGCCGCCTTTCCCTGGCAGTTCCAAAAGCAGTTAATTATACTAGTTCTGCATGGCTTCAGGGCAAAAAAATTGCAACTTCCTATCCGGTAATACTGAAGAAGTTTCTCAGCGATAATAACCTGGAAGCTGATATACATGAAATCAGTGGAAGCGTGGAAATAGCTCCCGGTATAGGATTGGCCGATGCGATTTTTGATATTGTAAGTTCAGGAAGTACGCTTATCAGCAACGGATTGAAAGAAGTTGAAACAATTATGCATTCTCAGGCTGTTCTGATTAAAAATTCGAACCTCTCCGAAGAAAAAAACCAGGTTCTGGACCGGTTACTTTTCCGAATAAGGGCAGTTCAGAAAGCAAAAACCAATAAATATATCCTGCTGAATGCACCTAACGAAAGTATTCCTAGCATAACAAGGCTGATACCCGGGATGAAAAGCCCTACTGTCATACCTCTCGCTATGAAAGGCTGGAGCTCGCTCCATTCGGTTGTGAATGAAAATGACTTCTGGGAGGTAATTGATAAGTTAAAAGAACTTGGAGCTCAGGGAATTCTGGTTATCCCGATTGAAAAAATGATCGTTTGATGTGAATGTTGTTTTTGTTAATCCCGATACGCCATGTCGTCTATGTTGCAGATTATAACAGATCCTCCAAAAGATAAATGGGCGGAACTGCTCGCCCGTCCTTTACTGAACAGCGATATGCTGGAAGAATCAGTAAAGAAAATTCTCCAGGAGGTCCGAACCGGAGGTGATAATGCTGTCCGTTCACTTACAGCTCAATTTGATGGAATCGATATCCCATCACCCCGGGTAACCGCAGATGAATTTAAACAGGCAGATTCCTTACTTTCTTCGGATACAAAAAAGGCTATTGACATAGCTATCGACAATATAACCAGATTTCATAAAGCGCAGATGCCTGCCGAAATTCGAGTAGAAACTACTCCGGGTGTGCAATGCTGGCAAAAATGTGTTCCGATTCAAAGAGTAGGTCTCTATGTTCCCGGAGGTTCAGCTCCGCTCTTTTCTACCGTGCTGATGCTTGGTATACCTGCCAGATTGGCGGGTTGCGAACGTATCATACTTTGCACACCACCCGGAAAAGATGGTTCCCTTCATCCGGCCATTCTTTATTCGGCAAAAGCAATAGGAATTACAGAAGTTTATAAGATTGGAGGAGTCCAGGCTATTGCAGCCATGGCATATGGAACTGAAACAGTTCCATCCGTGAATAAAATTTTCGGTCCTGGGAACCAGTACGTTACAATTGCCAAGCAAATTGTAAGCCGTCAGGGAATAGCCATTGATATGCCCGCAGGCCCTTCGGAAGTATTGGTAATAGCTGATGAAACTGCCATACCGTCTTTCGTGGCTTCCGACCTGCTGGCCCAGGCAGAGCATGGACCCGATAGCCAGGTGATTCTGATTACAACCTGTTCCGAAATTGTGCAGCCGGTACTGGATGAACTGCAAACTCAGCTTGCAACCCTGCCCAGAAAAAATATCGCCGAACAAAGTCTTTCAACCAGCAAAATTTTTGTCGTTAAAGATTATCAGACGTTGATGGAAATGGTTAATGAATACGCTCCTGAACACCTTATTATTGCTACCAGAAATGCTGAAACACTTGTTGACCAAGTGGTTAATGCTGGCTCGGTCTTCGTCGGTAACTATTCCCCGGAAAGCGTGGGAGATTACGCCTCAGGCACTAACCATACTCTCCCGACCTATGGTTATGCAAGAGTTTCCGGAGGGGTAAATATGGATTCCTTTTTGAAAAAAATTACATTCCAGGAACTTTCAGAATATGGCCTTCGAAATCTGGGACCAGCTGTAATGAATATGGCAGCCGTCGAAAAACTCGAAGGCCATCGGAAAGCTGTTAAAGTTCGTTTTGATTATCTGAGCAAAAAACAAAGCTAATGCAACTTGAGTTATACTTCCGGCAATCGATTCTTTCCCTTACTCCTTATTCTTCTGCCCGTGATGATTTTCAGGGTGAAGCTTCCGTTTTTCTTGATGCTAATGAAAATCCCTATAACAACCCATATAATCGATACCCTGACCCTTACCACAGAAGACTACGTAAGCGAATTTCGGAGTTAAAAAATGTTCCTCCAGAATCGATTTTCTTAGGGAATGGTAGCGATGAGGCTATTGACTTGCTCATCAGGGCAACCTGTGATCCCGCTGTTCATACTGTGCTGGCAATTGACCCCACATATGGCATGTATGCAGTTGCTGCGGCAGTTAACAATGTGAAGTATACAAGGGTATTGCTAAATGAAGATTTTTCCCTGAACAGGGAAAAGCTTCTTCAGGCGGTTACTCCCGAAACCAGACTGCTGTTTCTTTGCTCTCCGAACAATCCTACGGCCAACAGCTTTGATTCCGGAGATATAGACTACGTCATCAGAAACTTCTCCGGTCTGGTAGTTCTTGATGAAGCTTATATTGATTTTTCCCGGCATCCGGGTTTCCTCGAACGCTTACAGAATTATGAAAACCTGGTTATCCTGCAAACTTTTTCCAAAGCATGGGGACTTGCCGGCGTCAGGCTGGGAATGGCTTTTGCACATCCCGATATCATAAGTATTCTTTATAAAATCAAGTATCCCTATAATTTAAATGTGTTAACACAGGAACTTGTTCTTAATTTCCTCAGCAACCCTTCCGCCAAAGACAGGTGGGTGAAGATGATTCTGAAAGAACGCTCCAGACTCGAACAGGCGCTGGCTGTTTTGCCTTGTATCAAACACGTACACCCTTCTGATGCTAATTTCCTTCTGGTTAAGGTTGATGAACCGGAGAAAATTTACGATTGGCTTTGCACCCGGTCTGTCATTGTTCGTAACCGATCCAGTGTCAGCCTCTGTTCTGGATGCCTGCGGATTACGGTTGGAACCCCTGATGAAAACAATAAACTTCTGGAAGCTCTAAAATCCTACAATCAATAAATTATGGCCGGAAAAAAAGTACTTTTCATTGATCGTGATGGCACTTTAATAGTTGAACCCCAGGATACTTTCCAGATTGATTCGCTGGAAAAGCTTGAATTCCTTCCGGGAGTGTTCAGGAATCTCCATTACATACGAAATAAATCCGATTACGAACTGGTGATGGTAAGTAATCAGGATGGTCTAGGTACACCGGCATATCCGCAGGCTGCCTTTGATCTTGTACAGAACAAACTCATAACTTTTTTTGCCAACGAGGGAGTTTTGTTTGATGACATTTATATTGACCCTTCTCTTCCCCTTGAAAACTCGCCCCGCAGAAAACCCGGTACCGGCATGTTAACAAAGTATTTCAGCTCCGACTATAATCTGGCGGGGTCCTATGTAATCGGCGATCGCCTCACAGATATTGAACTCGCCCGCAATCTAGGAGCATCGGGTATTCTGATCGGTGATGAATCCCGTTGGGAAGAAATACGAAAAGCCGGACTCAGTAATTGGTGTGCTCTGATAAGTCCTCACTGGGATCGGATTGCAGAGTTTCTTGTACAGCGGAACCGCTTTGCTCAGGTAAGAAGAACAACCAGAGAAACGGATATTTCCGTCTCCGTAAGCCTGGATGGAAATGGTGCTGGAAATGTTTCTACTGGAATTGGTTTCTTTGACCATATGCTGGATCAAATTGCACGTCACTCCGGATGCGATATCAGTATTCAGGCAACAGGAGATCTTCATGTTGATGAACATCATACTATCGAAGATGTTGCCCTTTGCCTTGGAGAAGCAATCCATACAGCACTTGGCGATATGAAGGGTATTCAGCGATATGGCTTTTCTCTTCCTATGGATGAATCAAAGGCGACTGTATTGATTGATTTCGGTGGCCGCCCTTTTTTTCGCTGGAAAGTCGTTTTCCGAAGAGAACGTATCGGTGAATGCCCCACCGAAATGTTTCAGCATTTTTTCCGTTCCTTTGCCGATGCCGCAAGGTGTAACCTCCATATTACTGCAACAGGTGAGAACGAACACCATAAAGCCGAAGCCATCTTTAAAGCCTTTGCAAGGGCCTTGAGCATGGCCGTGAAAAAAGATCCATTGAAAGACTATTTGCCCAGCACGAAAGGAAAAATCTGATACCTGACACTGTTATGCAAAACAATCTGAATACAGCCATTTTACTGATTCACTGCCCCGATCAAAAAGGAATTGTTGCCGCTTTGTCTCGTTTTATTCACGAAAATAACGGTAACATAGTATATCTTGACCAGCATGTGGATCATACCGACAAGGCATTCTTTCTACGATTAGAATGGGATCTCGAGAATTTTCTCATTCCTGACACGAAAATTGCAGACTATTTTGAAACACTGCTCGCCAGAAAATACAATATGAGCTGGCAACTTCATTTTTCTGACCATATTCCGCGAATGGCTATTATGGTTTCCCGATTTTCTCATTGTTTGTACGATCTGCTTTCTCGATGGCAGGATGGAGAATGGAAGGTGGAGATCTCAATGATTATTAGCAATCATAAAGAACTCAAGCACATTGCCTCGCAGTTTCAAATCCCGTTTTATTTTATTCCTGTTTCAGGAGAAGGCAAAAAAGAGGCTGAACGAAAACAACTGGAATTACTGAAAAAATATAATGTTGATTTTATTGTGCTTGCCAGGTATATGCAGGTCTTGTCAGAGCAATTTATCAATGAATATCCGTGCCGGATAATTAATATCCATCATTCCTTTCTTCCGGCATTTCCAGGAGCGCGGCCTTATCAGTCGGCGTATGAACGAGGTGTGAAAATCATCGGAGCAACCAGCCACTATGTTACCCGGGAACTTGATGCAGGTCCAATAATTGAGCAGGATGTGACTCGAATCACACATAAGGATAGTATACCCGATATCATCCGTAAAGGCCAGGATCTGGAGAAAATTGTCCTTGCGCGTGCAGTGCATGCCCATCTGGAACATAAACTCCTTGTATATAAAAATAAAACCATTGTTTTTAGCTGAAATGGACGAAATTGTTATCATTCGCTATAATGCAGGGAACATTCAGTCGGTAGTGTTTGCTCTTGAAAGACTGGGTGTCAGGCCAGTCGTTACCGATAATCCTGACCAGATCAGAAACGCTGGCAAAGTAATATTTCCCGGGGTAGGAGAGGCTTCAACTACAATGAACTACCTAAGAGAAAAGGGCCTGGATACCATAATCGTTTCCCTTACCCAGCCGGTTCTGGGAATTTGTTTAGGCCTTCAGCTGATGTGCCGTTTTTCGGAAGAAGGAAATACAAAATGCATGGGAATTTTCGACGCAGAGGTAAAAAAGTTCCCGGATACCACAGAAAAAGGAAACCGCCTTAAAGTGCCTCACATAGGCTGGAACACAGTAACAAAAACTAATCTGGATTGCCCGCTTTTAAATGGCCTGGACAACACTCCGTTTTTCTATTTTGTCCACAGCTTTTATGCAACAGTCGGACTTCATACGGCTGCCGATACGTTCTATGGATTGCCTTTTAGCTCTGTCCTTATTAACAGAAATTTTATGGCCGTTCAGTTTCATCCTGAAAAAAGCGGAACAGCAGGTGAAATTCTCCTTAGAAATTTTCTCAGATTATGATGCAACTAATACCGGCAATTGATATTATCGAAGGGAGATGTGTTCGTCTTAAAAAAGGGGACTTCGCATCGGTAACAGTATATGATTATGAACCCGGCGACCTTGTGGCATCATTTTATCAGGCAGGTCTGACTCGGATACACTGTGTTGACCTTGATGGTGCCAGGAAACAAAGTCCGGTAAACTTATCAACTCTCAGAAAAATAGCGGCATCCGCTCCGGTTAAAATAGAATGGGGAGGAGGAATTCGGTCCTCATACGACATCGATACGATCCTTTCCCTTGGAGCAGATCGTATTGTTGTTGGCAGTGCGGCGGCTACAAATACCGAGCTGGTTAAAACTTGGCTGAAGGAATTCGGGCCTGAAAAAATAGTAGTGGGTGCTGATATCAGAGATTTCAAAATCGCAGTGCATGGCTGGTCTGATACAATTGACTGGAATTTAAACGATTTTCTGGCTTTCTGGCTGAAGGAAGGGGCAAGATGCTTTCTGTGTACCGATGTGTCACGCGATGGTCTTCTTCAAGGTCCGGCAGTGAATTTATATAGACAGATTAAAAAGCTCTTTCCTGAAGCTCACATAATTGCCAGCGGAGGAGTATCATGTTATAACGACTTGATTGAACTGGATGAGGCCGGCGTCGATGCGGCAATCATTGGTAAAGCCTTCTATGAAGGAAAAATTACGCTGAACGAAATGCAAACATTTATCACCCATGTTAGCTAAACGAATTATTCCCTGTCTTGATGTAAAAGACGGGAAAACGGTCAAGGGGGTCAATTTTGTCAATATTCAGGTAGCAGGTGACCCGGTTGAACTGGGAAGTAGATATTCCGAAGAAGGGGCCGATGAACTGGTTTACCTGGACATTACAGCCAGTCACGAAGGACGCAAGCTGTTTCTTGATCTGGTGCGTCGTATTGCCCGCCATTTGAATATACCTTTTACTGTGGGTGGCGGAATTTCTGAATTGTCCGATGCAGAAGCTCTGTTAATGGCCGGTGCAGATAAGATTTCTGTAAATACCTCAGCTGTGAAAAACCCCGGGTTGATTTCTTCACTTGCAAAAAATTTCGGAACACAGTTTGTGGTTGTAGCCATAGATGCTCGTTTTGAAAACGGTAAGTGGATTGTCTTCACTCATGGAGGACGATACCGGTCGGAAAAGGATCTTTTTAGCTGGGCTAAAGAAGTCCAGGACCGGGGTGCCGGTGAAATCCTTTTTACTTCCATGAATCATGACGGCACCAAAAATGGTTATGCCATCGAGCCACTATCGGTACTTTCCGGGCAACTTTCCATACCAGTTATTGCTTCAGGAGGAGCGGGTAACATGGAGCATTTTGCAGAAGTATTTACTGCCGGAAAAGCCGATGCTGCCCTGGCTGCCAGCGTTTTTCATTATGGACAAATACAACTGCCAGCACTTAAAAAATATCTGGCCGAAAGAAATATCCCTGTACGAATTTAAATAGTATGTTTATGCAACCTGATTTTTCAAAACTCGGAGGACTTGTTCCTGCGGTTATTCAGAGCGCTTCCAGCAAAAATGTGCTGATGGTTGGTTTTATGAATAGAGAAGCGTACGAAAAAACCTTGACTACCGGTTTGGTTACTTTTTTTAGTCGTACCCGGAATAAACTGTGGACAAAAGGAGAAGAAAGCGGACATTTCCTGAAGGTTATTAGCGTCCATACCGATTGTGATAACGATACACTGCTGATTCTTGCCGAGCCAAATGGTCCAACCTGCCATCTCGGAAATGAATCCTGTTTTGCTGACACGCGCTATACAGGTATTTCATTTCTCATCGACCTGGAGGCTGTAATTGAATCAAGAAAACGTGAAATGCCTGAAAATTCCTACACTACCCAACTTTTTCGGCAGGGGATTAACCGCATCGCACAGAAAGTAGGAGAGGAGGCAGTGGAACTGATTGTTGAGGCCTTCAACAACGACAGGGAAAGATTAATGAATGAAGCAGCCGACCTGATATACCATTTTCTGGTACTCCTTTCCCTAAAGAACGTGAAACTGGAGGATGTTGTTGAAATCCTTCAGAAACGCCATCGCTGAATGTTGGCGGGCAGATTCTGCTGGTATTACTTTTTTTCTATCGCTTCCAGTAATGTCTCAATGGAAAACGGTTTCGTGAGAATAGTATCGGCTCCGAGTTTTCGTGCGGTGGCAAGATGATCATTGGCACTGATGCGCCCGCCTCCTGAAATGGCTATAATTCTGGGCCTCGGTTGAAGTTTTTTTGCACTAAGGAGAACTTCAATCCCGTCTGCTTCCGGCATAATAATATCCGTGATGATTACATCCGGAACAAACATCTCTAATACCTTAATGGCTTCATTTCCATTAATTGCTGTGTACACAATATATCCTTCCTCGGTCAATGCTTCCTGAATGCCTTCCCTGACCAGTTTTTCATCATCAACTATCAATATCTGCTTCATCATTTAACCTTTTTTTCTTTGTAACAACCAATGGTAAAAATACTTCAAAAACCGTACCCTCACCGGGATGGCTTTTTACCTGTATTTCGCCATTGTACTTCTTAACCAGATTATGTACAATATATAGTCCCAGACCGGTACCAAGTCCTACATCTTTTGTTGTAAAAAATGGTTCGAATATCCGATTAATATTATTTTCATTGATGCCACAGCCATTATCTTCAACGTGTATTATAGCGTAATGATCACGATCCTTTTCTTTCCTGTTTTTTTCAGTTGTTTCATCAGCTCCGGCACATCGTACAATAATGGTAAGTTTACCTTTTCCTTCCATTGCATGAATGGCATTAGTAATCAGATTCTGAATTATTTGGTGCAGATGTACCGGGTTTACATTTACAAAACCGCAGTCATTTAGTTCAGTTTCAAAAGTAATTGTTTCAGGGATAGTGTCTTTGATCAAATCAAGGATATGGGTGATCGTTTCCTTCAGATCAATAATTTCTCGTTGCTCATCCGGATAATTTGTGAATGATACGATTTGCTCAAGTAACTGCTTTCCGCGTTCCTGAGCCAGAAGAATTTTCTCAAGGTTCTTTCGCAACTTATCATTATCTCCGGCTTCTTTTAACGCCATTTCGGTGTACAATTGCATTCCCATGAGGAGATTGTTGAAGTCATGTGCAATTCCACCAGCCAGCGTTCCGATAGCCTGAAGCTTTTCAGCTTGTTTGAGCCTTTCTTCCAACTGGTGTGTTTCTGTTACGTCTTCAATAATGCCATCATAATAAATTTGACCATCAGGACTTCTATAAACTTTTCCCCTATCTTTTGCTATGATGTGAGTTCCGTCTTTCTTTTTGAGATGAATTTCTGATTGATAATATTCTTTACCAGGTTTCAGGTGTTGAAGGAGCTTTTCCCTTTCACCTGGTTCAACGTAAAAATCCTGCACCGGATGAACAAAGAGTTCCTCAGGAGAATTGAATCCAAGCATTTTCACAAAAGCCGGATTCGCAAACAGTATTTTTCCGTCGCGGCTGGTACGGTAAATACCTACTGGTAGCCGGTTTGTTAAAGATCTGTATTTTTCTTCGCTTTCAAGAAGAGCCTCTTCAGCAATCCGTATAGAAGAAATATCTACAACCAGGCCAATAAATCCAACTGGTTTGCCATCACGGTATTTTACATCGGAGTATATAAGGACAGGAAATGTAGACCCGTCCTTCCTTTTAGCAAGGTAAGCATTTCCTTTAAAGGTTTCCCCCGCAAGAATTTTTTTTATATTTTCTTTGACACGAGGCCGATCTTGAGGTACAATCATGTCAAAAGCATTGATTTTGTCGTCCTTTGTATAACCAAACAATTTATAAGAACTTTCATTGAGAAACAGAAAATTCCCCTCAAAATCAACTTCAAAGACAGTTTCAGGTAAAAGCTGGGCAAACTCCTTGAATTGTAAATTACTTTTTCCAATTTCCTCCATCATCTGATGGTACTGCGTAGAATCGAATCCAAGACCTGCAATTCCATCAAACATTCCTTCGCATTGAATTACCCACCAGAGGCAGTTTAAATAGAGAGTATTTCCATTTTTTTTCTTTATACGCACTTCGGTAAGATTTCTTGAATGCCCCTCCTTCCAATGTGATCGGAAAATTTTCTCTGGTTCAACAAAATCCGCCAACCTGTAAATCTTGTCATCTGGTCTGTATCCTGAAAATAAAATGCCTTCCTTATTGATAAATGAAAGACGAAGAAATCGGTTGAACTCGAAATAAACAATCGGAGAATGCTGAAATAACATTCTCAGAAAATCCCTCTCAGTGTGGGATATCCGGTATGAATCATTCAGAAACTGCATTCACCTGATTGGCGCAATAAATATACAAAAGAGGTTTAGTTCTCCACTATTTTTGTAAAAGAAAAAGAGGCTGTCTAAAAAGTTATTAGGCGACCTCTTTAATTTTCAGGCAATATAGGTTGAATATTTTTGGATTTGGAGATTGGAG
>CAZJQN010000042.1:0-26399 GCA_964548125.1 uncultured Bacteroidales bacterium
TTTTAATAAAAATTTTTATTAGCCCGGTTGAATTTGTTAATTCATGGTACTTCGGTTTAACAAAATTCGAACAAAAGCTATCTTTGCAAAGACAAACAAGACTTTTTTCATCGTTAAAAAGTCGTAAAAAATTGGGATTTAAGGTATGATGAAGTTTTATTGCATAAATTGCCTGAAAGAATTTGATTCAGAAGGCAGAAAAGTGGAATTTGTAAGTCCGGTATATGGTCCCTGTTCTCATTATGTGGCCGACTGTCCTGATTGTGGCAGGGAAAGCAGCGAATACCGCCCTCCTAAAGCCTCCAGGCCGGCGAAGGCTACGGAAACTCCTTCCTGCGGTATGGGCGGATGCTGCTGCGGTATGTAATTCCTCTGCCGGTTTATTTTACAACAATTTCATCGGCAAAAAACCAGGAAGTGCCGCCAGCTGAGGGATGCCATACTGGAAGTGTATGGATTCCCTTTATGTCAAATCTTACATAACGCGCTGGTCCGCTGGTATTTGCGAACGACCATGTGCGGGTTACTTCTTCGTTTTTCTGGTCTCCGGTAATAGATTGATTACCAATGATTTTGTAGAGCTGACCATCGGTTGATACAAGGCAGGTAATGCTCTCCGGGTGAAGGATCCAGCTTTTGGGGTCATATAAGGTACCGAGGCCGGTTTCAGCAAATTCGGTAACAGAACCGAGGTCGACAGTAATGCTTGCATCGGTTCCTTCCCAGCCCAGCCAGTGAACTTTAAAATCTGAAGCACCCTGTACACCGTTAGTCAGAACTTGTGGATCTCCTTTGCTGTATTTGCCGGCCGGCATAGGGATAGCTGTAACATTTTTTCGGAAAGCCTTATTTTTCTCCAATTTTACATCAATGAACCGAAGAGTTGTCTGATAGTATTGTTCTGGCGTCAATCCGGCTTCGCTCAGTGTTCTCACTTTGTTCCGAAGGCAGGTTCGATAAAAATCTTCCAGCATTTCACGCATTTCGGGCCGGAGCAGGAAACCTTCTTCCTTTTCAAAATACCAGCCGCGTGGGCCGAACATATCATTCTTGCCGATTTCCATCAGGGCGTATTGGAGAGGAAGTTGCGCAACCTTTACATGCTGAAGAAAGATTTCATCCTGTAATGCAGCATTTATAGCCTGCCGGAAGTATTCTTGATATGCCGCGGTATTTTTTTCCGACAGAAAAGTTCCGGCATGCCAGACCGGTGATCCGTAAATATCAAGCCATTCACCGGTTTTTTGAATCTCATTTGTAAGATGATCAATGTATTTTCTGATCCATGGAGCTGCCGGTCCGTAATATCCGTTAAGAAAATCATTGATGACAGAGTCGGCATTGATATACGGATTCCATAAAAGCCTGGCAATCAGAAAACTTTTGAGTTCAGAAAATTCATGACCAATGTCGGTATTCGATTGCTGAAAATGCTGATAGGCATGATTTTCAGTAAAAAACTGAATATTTGGTTGCAGAACATGAAGGTTAGGGAATGGAGTCACATGATGAGAGAAGTTTACGGTATAGTCCCACAAATAAATGTTGTTGGTTAGCTTGCCCCAGTTATGAAAGTCCTGAACAAAGTAAATACTGCTGGTATCCTTTTCAATGGGTTTGCTACGGTTGACCTCGATGGTACATAGCATAATTTGCACATTTGGTGCAGGCTTTGTTATTGCCGGTGGTTTCCGGGAGTACTGATAGGCCAGAGTAGATATGGTTTTGTCAGGGAAAGCAGCCGCTATTTGATTGACGAACCGTATAACTGGTCCAGAGGGAGAACCTTCTTCCTCAGTTATTCTTTCACAGTCAGGGCATTGGCAGTATGAAAAATTATCATTCTGGCTCACTGACCATACCTGTTTTTCAGGCTGCAGTTGCATCTCCTGACGCAGTTTTTCGATGGTCAGTCTGAGAACTTCAGGGTTGGAAAGACATAACTGGTCGTGAATCCTTTTCCCGTTTCTCAAAGCATAGTATTCCGGATGGGTTTCAAAATATTCCTGCCATGGAACCAGCCTGTCAAAGGTATGAACGTAGTAGCCATTTGCAAACACTTCGTCAATTTTATCAAGACGTTGCCAATCCTGATAATCGGGATCCATGCAAAAGACACCATAAACGATGCGCAATGAATTGACGGGTTTATCAGTGAATTGAACCGGGGGCAGCTGAATGTTGCTTAGTTTTGGATAATACTCGAAATCAGGGCTATACTTTCTGCAACCAAGATATTTTTCCAGCAGAGAAACAACACCATAAATGACTCCTTTATGGTTTCCACCATAAATGTACAGTTTCTCATTTTTCGAAATAACAGCAAAACCATCAGGATCTTGCACCTGACTCGGCACTTCTTTAATTGCAAGTTTCTTCAAACGGTTAGTATTTCCAATTGATATTTCATATTTTCTGATTGCAGATTGGTCACTATGAACAGGCAATTCAATACCCGAAATTTTGAAAATCGCCTGGCGGAGGATTTCAGCCGCTCGTGTGTCAGCAGGGTTAGGTTTTGCAGGAACAATGATGGTGTATTGACTTTTACCGTCCTTCACCAATGAAATGGATTTTTGGTTCTGTGCTGAAACAATCCCTACAATAAAGGCAAGCCACAAAAAATATACGGTTTTTGGAAGAATGGGATTAACAATCAAATAATTTCTGTGAAGCTTCCTTTTCATAACAATAAAGCTGTAAATTAACAATTACTTTGTTGGTCTCAGATTCAGGAGTTCCACTTTTCTGAATTCGCAGGGATGGCTTTCGGCCTGGAGTGAGATGTACCCTTCTTTCAAAAGACTACCTTCCGGAACAGGAAATCCTTCCGGCAAATCGCCTCCGATCTGCGGATTGGTGTAGGTAAGAACCGTATCACCATTGACAATATGATGGATAATACTATCGCCAAGAACAATTACTTCAACGGTAACCCACTGGTCGCCATCAAAGGTCTTGGACGAAGACTCTGTGCAGTGTTGGGTAATTAACTGATTATTTATCACAATGTTTGTGCCCGGAGTACAGACGTTGGCCGTAGGACGCGGTCCTGCCCCCAGTCCGCCCAGCAACTGGCACTCAATGGAAACCGGGAAATCCTGGTTTAACAGCATGCTTTCTGGACTCTGGGAATGGAGCATAACACCCGTGTTCCTCAAACCCCATGATGGTCCACCGGGAACCTGTTCCCCCGTAAACCGGTATTCCACACGCAACTTGTAATGAGAGAAGGGCGTTTTGTAAAAGATATGACCGAACTCACCCCTGAAGGTATCATATTCTGAATAGCTCACTTTAAGAATACCGTCTTCAACCCGGAAGGTATTTTTGTAATTTTCGCCCAATGGATGCCCCGTTATTTTAATTTTCCAGTCATTCAAATCTTTTCCATTAAACAAGGTTATCCATCCTTCATTATTTTGATTGGACTGAGGTCTGCTGCAGAAACTGGCCAGAATGGCCAAAAGGATCAGAAAAAAGAATGTTTTTGTTTTCATAGACAGGTTTCAGATTAGCTTGTTTTATTAAAGTTTTCCATAATCTTCCAGATACATTTAAGCAAGCAAATGATTGTGTATTCTGTTATGTCAAATCTATAAGGAAATTTTGAAACACCGAAAATTTTCCGGAAATTTGATTGAGTAATTGCACTTTGATTGGGTTCGGCCTGGTTGGCATTATACCAGAAAAATATACTGAATATGAAAAAGAATTGGACACTCCGCAGTTCGCTCGCCCTGGTGACTGGCGGCACACAAGGGATAGGGGAAGCGGTGGTGAATGAACTTCTGGGTCACGGTGCCCGTGTGCTGGTTGTAGCAAGAAACCGTGACGATCTTTCAAGAAAAATCGAGGAGTGGGTTAAACATGACCTCGAGGCTGACGGAATTGACGCCGATGTCAGTACCACTGAAGGAAGGGAAAAAATTCTTGATGCAATAAAGAGCCGGTGGAACAGGCTTGATATTCTGGTTAATAATGTCGGGTTTAACATACGGAAGAAAGCTATTGAATATACCAGTGAGGAAGTGCAGAACCTGTTCAATACAAACCTGTTTTCAGCCTTTTACCTGAGCAGAATGCTCTTTCCCTTTCTGAAAAACTCCAACAACCCTTCTGTGGTCAATATGTCTTCGGTTGCCGGGTTAACCCATCTACGCACTGGTACGGTTTATGCCATGACTAAGGCGGCTTTAAACCAGCTAACCAGGAATCTGGCTGTAGAATGGGCTTCATATGGAATACGTGTAAATGCCGTTGCCCCATGGTATATTAAAACGCCGTTAGCCAATTCCGTCCTTCGGGATAAGGAGTACCTTGCCCAGGTGCTTTCCCGTACACCGTTAGGGCGGATTGGGAAACCCGAAGAGGTCGCCTCCCTGGTTGCTTTTCTTTGCATGCCGGCTGCTTCTTATATTACCGGTCAGTGTATTCCTGTAGATGGAGGGTTTTCTGTTTATGGTTTCTGATCCCTGGCATGAAAATTACACGCCGGTAACTCATGCGGAATATTTAATTTATTCCCCTGCTTATTTTATTTCCCGAACAAAAGTTTTGTTATTTAAATAACAAATGTAATTTTGCAGTCGAAATCCTGAGATCCTGATGCGTCAGGTTCAAGGGAATCCTGGTTTATCATCATTAATCTGATCCGGAGGTCTACTGATGGAAAAGAGAATTGCAAGCGTGCTTATTGTTATCCGTAATCTGAATAGCGTTCCCCAGGTTAATCAGATTCTATCGGCGCATGGGTTGGCCATTCGTGGCCGTCTTGGTCTGCCTATGCCGCAGCGTAATATTTCCGTTATTTCTCTGGTGCTGGAGGCAACAACCGATGAACTGGGTTCCCTTACCGGACAATTAGGCAGGGTTCAGGGAGTGGAAGTTAAATCAGTAATGTCTAAATTATCAGGAAATGGAAAAGAAAAGTAAATGGCTGGTTGTATGTCATGTGATTTTTATTTGTCTTGGAATGGTTGCTTTTGCCCAGGAAGGAAGTATAATTTACGGAACAATAACCGACGAAAAAACCGGACGTGGTGTGGCCGGAATTCATGTCTGGCTCAACGAAACGGAAGATACAGTGCTTTCACCTGACGTAAAATATTTTGCAGTTACCTCTCTTAACGGAGAATATAGAATTACCAATATTCAGGAAGGTACCTATCAATTCAGGGTGTCTGGGGTAGGGTATTCTTCGGTTGCAAAAACAGTTGATGTCCAAGCGAGCAAAGAAATGAAAATTGATTTGGCGCTCAGGGAAAGAATTTTATATCTGGACGGGGTGACGATTACTTCCCTGCGCACGGATAGGTTTGTAAGGCAGTCACCTTTTCCAACCGGAGTAATACGCTCTGAAGATGTATTGCGAATGCCGGTTTTAACCATGCCTGACATGATGTCTTATGAGCCGGGTGTATCTCTTGCCCGTGATGGAATATGGGCGACCACTGTAAATATAAGGGGTTTAAGTGATCAGCGAATCATCTCACTTATCGACGGATGCCGGATTGAAACCGCAACTGACCTGGCCGGAGGACTTTCCATGATAGATCCTTCCGATATTGAAAGGGTGGAAGTTATAAAAGGAGCTGGTTCGGCACTTTACGGTTCCGGAGCCATGGGTGGAGTGGTGAACATTATTACCAAAGATGCATACTACAATGGTGTTCCCTATTTTTCAGGAACAATTTCTACAGGTTATCATCATGTAAACGGTCTGAAGCTTGGCAGCCTGAACCTGTATACCGGATCGAGGCAATGGAAGCTGAAATTGTCAGGCACATGGAGGGATGCAGGAAATACCGCGACTCCTTCAGGAGAACTTGCCAATAGCCAGTTTTCTGACAACAGTCTGGGTTTCAGGTTGGGAATTAAAACGGGCGCCAATAAAGAATTCACTTTGAATGGGCAACGATTTTATGCTTCAGATGTTGGGTTACCTGGCGGGAAAGTTTTTGGTACAACAGCGGTTGTGAAGTACCCGAAGGAAGAGCGTGACCTGGTCAGTGCCTCCTATGCTGTTCATTATTTGCTTCCTGCCCTGAAAACCCTTTCTTTAAAATACTATGTACAATACATCTTGCGCGACACCAGGGTCGACGTGGGTGATTCCATCAGCGCAACGCCGACGGGTAAACACCTTACCAATGGTATCCAGGTACTAAGCGAATGGGAATTCTCTGACCGGCACCAGTTGACAGCGGGAATGGAGGCATGGCAGAGGATATTGAGAACTGAACGTGAAAACCGTCGTTATTTCTGGATACGAAACAGCGAAGGGGTGATTGTTGATACCAATACCGTAATTCGCGGGGAAATTCCTATACCTGAAAGTTCTTTCCTTGATGCTGGTTTTTTTGCGCAGGACGAATTTTCCCTGATACCTGGGAAACTAAAGCTTCTGAGTGGTGGAAGAATTGATGGAATTACGGTGCGTAACAGTGAGGGGGTGGATCCTCTTTTTATAATAACCAACGGAGTTAGAAATGACAATCCTGCAGGTCAGAAAATAATTTTCCGTTCTCATAAGGCACAGGAATTTACCTGGAGTATACATTCAGGTCTGTTATATACTCTTACCGGAAATGCTGAGCTGGCTGTTAACCTGGCGCGGTCGTTTCGTGCACCTTCACTTGAGGAACGCTTTAAATACATTATGCTTCCGTCGGGTAAGGTCAGGCTTGGGAATCCTGATTTGAAATCCGAAGAAGGTTGGTTTGCCGACGGAGGATTCCGGTTGTGGGGACAGAAATTTACTGTCAGAGTAAACTGTTTTGTAAACAGGCTGAATGATCTGGTAGTGGAAAAACCAGGTTTTTTCCTTTACAGTTTTACCTCAACACCAGAGGATGTGGACACCATCCCTGCGTTGGTCAATTCCAATGTCAGTAAGGCTCTTCTGTATGGTTCCGATGGAAGTCTCACATGGAATCCCGCCGGAACCCTGATTATTTATGGAAAATATGCCTGGGTAAGAGGAAAGGATCTTTCCGACAGCGTGGCGACAAACCTGCCCCAGATAGCACCTCTGAATGGAGAGGCCGGATTGAGGTATCAATTCAGGAAAACCGGAACCATTGAATTTGCTGTTCAGATGGCTGCCAAACAGGATCAAGTTGCAGCCGGAGAAAGAACTACCGGAGGTTATGCGATATACAATGCAGGGTTTTCATCAGTTCCTCTTCCTGTTGGACGAATGAATGCCGAGCTGGCCTTTGGTGTACAGAATATTTTTAACCGTTCCTACCGGAATCATCTGGCAACAAACAGGGGAATAGTAAAAGACGAGCCGGGCAGAAATATATATGTGAGGCTCCTGGTAAGATTTTAGAAAAGTTTGGTTTTCTGGTAGTGAATGATAATTTCCGCCTCCACACTCCAAGTGTCTTGATTATTTAAACTTTAAAATCAGAATCGGATTAAACAACAACCAGCAGGAACTATAATAGATAATTTCGGTACTTTTGCTGTCTATGGCAAAAGAAGACAACAGGACTGCATTATTTATTGAAATTAAAGGCCTGGTTCAGGGAATAGGATTCAGGCCTTTTGTCTATCGGCTTGCCCTGGAGAAAGGCATAACCGGATGGGTAAAAAATTCCCTTACAGGAGTCGAAATCCATGCTGAAGGGCCTTATACCAGCATTAATTCTTTTATGCAGGAAATACCTTTAAAAGCGCCCGTAGCATCCATTATTGAATCCATTACCCCACGAAAGGCCATTCCCGATGGCTATACCGATTTTGCCATTTATCCAAGCACCCAGGATGCAGATAAGATTACCCTGGTCAGTCCTGACATAGCCGTATGTTCAGATTGCCTGGACGATTTGAAGAAACAACCCCACCGGTTATACTATCCATTTATTAACTGCACCAATTGTGGTCCCCGTTTTTCCATTATCCGAAGCCTTCCGTACGACAGGGGCAATACAACCATGGACATCTTTGCGATGTGTCCCCGTTGTGAAGCCGAGTACAGGGATATCAACGACCGTAGGTTTCATGCCCAGCCGGTAGCCTGTAATGAGTGCGGGCCTATGTATCAGCTATATACGGCCGGGGAAATGGAAACAAAATTTGAATCGATACTGGAAAAAACAGTGAAATTGGTTGAGGGAGGCAGAGTTGTGGCTTTAAAGGGCATAGGTGGATTTCATCTGATGTGCGATGCACTGAACAATGAGGCCGTTGGGATATTACGCCATAATAAGCTGAGGGAAAAGAAACCCTTTGCCGTAATGTTCAGGGATATTGATAGCCTGAGAAAATACGCTACTGTTACTCAGGAGGAGGAAACCCTGTTGAAGTCGTGGCGCCGTCCTGTTGTCATATTACCTGCGTCAAAAAATATGGCTCCGGAAGTCTCTTCCGGTTTTCCTACTATAGGAGCCATGTTACCATATACTCCTTTTCATTACTTGTTTTTTGACAGAACGTCTCTGGATGCAGTTGTGCTAACCAGCGGTAATCTTTCCGACGAGCCGATTGTCATCAGCAACGAAGAAGCAATTCGTCTTTTTGGCCCATGGTGTGGTGGAGTTTTGGTTTATAACCGGGAAATCCATAACAGGAATGACGATTCGGTAACCATGGTAATCAATAAAAAGGAACGAATTATACGCCGTTCGCGGGGCTATGCGCCTTTGCCTGTAAAAGTTGTGACTGACGTGGAAGGGATTGTGGCTGCCGGGGCCGAGCTTGTCAATTGTTTTGCCGTAGGCCGGAAAAATTATGTGTTCCTTAGCCAGCATATTGGCGACCTGAAGAACTTTGAAACATATGCATTTTACCGGGAAAGCTTTGACCGCTTTTTACACCTGTTCCGTGTCCGCCCCCGACTTATTGCTGCTGATCTGCATCCCGACTATCTTAGTACACAGTATGCTCTGCAAATGGGTTTGCCTGTTGTCCGTGTTCAGCATCATCATGCGCATATAGCTTCCTGCATGGCGGATAACAATGTCAAAGAGCCGGTTATAGGAGTTGCCTTTGACGGAACCGGACTTGGTGATGACGGTACCATATGGGGAGGAGAGTTTTTGGTATGCGATTTCAACGGATACCGGCGAATGACGCATCTGCCTTACATTGCGTTACCTGGTGGCGATCTGGTAACCCATGAACCATGGAGAACTGCTCTGAGTCTGGTTATGAAGGTTATAAAGGATGAAGACTTCATTTTTCATCTTCCCTTCCTGAGGAAGATTCAACATGAAAAAATTCATCTGGTAAAATCCGCTTTGGAAAAACAGATCAATACTCCGCTTTCATCCGGCGCAGGGCGTTGGTTTGACGGAGTGGCTGCCCTGGCAGGGATATGCACAGAGGCAGGTTTTCACGCTGAAGCGCCTATGCGTCTTGAATCTGCCATTGAGCAGGGAAATTCTTTTGCTTATCCTTTTAAATATGAGGGGCATAGGATTGACCTCACAGAGGCCATCGATGCTATTATATGTGATTCTATGGTTCGGGGAAATGAAGGACGCATTGCAACAGGATTTCATAATATGCTGATCGGGTTGATTGAAAAGGTGGTTTCAGAAATAGCAGAAGAGACCGGCATACGGACCATTGCTCTTTCAGGTGGTTCTTTTCAGAATCGCTATTTATCAAAGCATGTTGAAGTCAAATTATCTGAGGCAGGATTTAATGTCCTGGTTCACCAGAATGTACCCTGCAATGACGGCGGACTGGCATTGGGACAGATCATGATTGCGGCATTCAGGCCTGGTAATCAATAAGAAAGGATTATGCACGAATTATCAATTGCCATCAATATTGTGAACGAGCTTGAGCAAATAGCTCGAAAGGAAAATGCTGTGAAGGTGGTGTCTTTCAGGCTGAAAATAGGGAATTTATCGGGCATTGTACCTGAAGCACTTGATTTTGCCCTTGAATCAGCTATCAAAGATACATTATGCGAAGGAAGCACGTGGAAGATAGAAAAGGAAGAAGCCATAGGAAGGTGTAGCGTATGTTTCCATAAGTTTCCTTTAGAGGAAATATACTCTCCATGCCCTGTCTGCGGAGCCTTTAATCCAGAGATTATTGCAGGCCAGGGATTGAAAATAATTTCTGTGGAAATTGAGGAATAAAAAGGATACAGATGTATTTACTAACTTTGCAAAAAAAACGATTATGTGCGAAACATGCGGATGCGGAGAACCCGGCAAAGACGGAATTAAAATTGTGAGGCCTGAAGACCTTGAACACGAACATGCACATGAGCAGGGTCTGCCCCATGAACATGATACAATTACCCTCGAGCATCCTCACACCCATGGACACGGACATGTTCATACCCATGAACACAGCCACAGAGAAGATCACCATCACCACGACGTACATGAACATGAGGATAAGCATATCCGAGTTAAAGAGGTTCATGTTGAGCTGGATATCATGCAGAGAAACAACCTCATGGCCGAGCGTAACAGAGGTTTTTTCGAAGCCCGTGATATTTTAGCTTTCAATCTGGTCAGCTCTCCTGGTTCAGGAAAAACTACCCTTCTGGAGAAGACTCTTGTGAAATTAAAGAACAAAGCACCGGTTTATGTAATTGAAGGGGATCAGCAGACGGTGAATGATGCAATGCGCATCAGGGCAACAGGAGTCCCGGTGGTTCAGATTAATACCGGAAACGGATGCCACCTGGATGCGGAGATGGTAAGAAAGGCAGTCAGTGAGCTGAATCCCGCAACAAATTCGGTTTTATTTATTGAAAATGTAGGTAATCTTGTTTGTCCTGCATTATTTGACCTTGGGGAGGCACATCGTGTAGTAATTGTAAGCGTAACAGAAGGGGAGGATAAGCCTCTGAAATATCCCAATATGTTCCAGACGTCTGATCTGTGTGTTATCCACAAAACAGACCTGTTGCCTTATCTTGACTTTGATGTGGAAAAATTCCGCACCTATGCTCTTCGGGTGAATAACAAACTTGAGTTTCTGGAAGTTTCTTCGCGAACCGGCACTGGGCTGGACGAATGGATTGCATGGATTGAAAAGTACCGGAAATAACCAGGGAAATTTCTGAGAATATAAATCACTCAGGATATAGGAACTAATTGAATCTCATTGTCAGTGAAACAGCCGGCTGGAATACATTACCAACCGGCTGTTTTTTGATTCTGGCAGTGCCGTCATTTCAAATCAGATTGCATTCAGAGCCTGTTCAAGGTCTGCTTTGATATCATCAATATGTTCTATACCTACTGACAGGCGTAATAAGCCAGGCTCAACGCCGGCAAGGATCTGTTCTTCTAACGAAAGCTGTTCATGGGTGGTAGAGCTGGGATGGATGATCAGTGTCTTGGCATCACCGACATTGGCAAGATGGCTGATGAGTTTCACTGATTCAACAAGTTTGTCAGCGGCTTCTTTTCCTCCTTTTACTTTAAAGGTAAGAACTCCGCCAAACCCATGTTTCAGGTATTTACTGGCTATCTGGTGATAAGGGTCTTCAGGGAGACCCGGGTAATTTACGTGAGTAACTTTAGGATGTTTCTGAAGCCATCGAGCTATCTCCAGGGCGTTGTCGACATGTCGTTGTACACGCAGCGACAAAGTTTCCAGTCCCTGCAGAAGCAAAAAGGCATTAAATGGACTTAAGCTGGGGCCATAATCGCGCAAACCTTCTACTCTTGCACGAATGATGAAAGCGATATTACCAAAGGGGCTTCCGGCACCAAATACGTCCCAGAACCGCAGGCCGTGATAGCCTTCCGAAGGTTCGGTAAATTGCGGGAACTTGCCATTGTTCCATGGGAAATTGCCGGCATCAATAATAACCCCGCCAATGCTGGTTCCGTGTCCACCAATCCATTTAGTGGCACTTTCAACAACAATATTGGCTCCGTATTCAATGGGCCGGCACAGATATCCGCAGGCACCAAATGTGTTATCTACGATTAGAGGAATACCATGCTTCTGTGCAACTCTGGCAATTGCTTCAAAATCGGGAACGTTAAATCGTGGGTTTCCAATGGTTTCCAGATAAATGGCTTTGGTTCTGTCGTCGACAAGGCGGTCAAATTCTTCCGGTGTATCCCCGGCTACGAATCGCACATCAATTCCGAGTCGTTTAAATTGTACCTTAAACTGATTGTAGGTGCCGCCATATAGGAAAGAGGTGGAAACAATATTGTCTCCAGCTCCGGCGATATTGGTAATAGTAAGAAACTGAGCCGCCTGCCCCGATGAGGTTGCCAGAGCGGCTACACCGCCTTCAAGTGCTGCCACACGTTTTTCAAACACATCGGTGGTGGGATTCATTATACGGGTGTAGATATTGCCGAATTCCTTCAGTCCGAATAATCTGGCGGCATGTTCCGCATTCTCAAACAGGTAACTGGACGTCTGATAAATGGGTACAGCACGGGATTTTGTTAAGGGATCAACTTCCTGTCCTGCATGTACCTGAAGTGTTTCAAAATGTAATGATGCCATATTTTTAGAATTGTTTTAGATGGGAAATAAACTACTGAAAAAGAACCAACATGTGCACGGAATCGAGATCAACCATTCCCGTGCATGTCCATGCACCATGCCGTATGATGATGAACGCTCAGATTAAATGATACCTGATTGTGGAAAACAAATAAATGAGCACTTTTCATATCGTAATCAATTTATATTTCCGCCTGCCTTTGCTTGCGGTCAGGAATTGGCACCTTGTCGGTACGACAGGTTGTCAGAGGGTCACGGAGCCTGTTCTCTCGCCTCTTCTTTATAAATCAATTACGGTTCAGGGGAGTACGTAATTGAATATGCAAATAAAGATATTTTTGTCTTAATTTCCAAATTTTTTTACCAGTTAAACTGAAAACCCGGCCCTAGCAGGAAGAAGAACTGCTGGTCTTTCATCATGTATCCTGCTCCGAAATGAAGCGGGATCTGAATCTTGGCGGTAGATTTGGTCGGGTAGATGCTTCCAAGTACCACGAAACCAACATCGCGTTTGGCTGTTTCGCTGAAGTTGAATGCATTCATAGCAATAAATCCTGCGCCGATACGGAAGGGTTTCAGTTTTGCTACCTTATCGGGTTCATAAAAGCTGAATTGTGCCAGCACAGCCATGCTGATGCCATAAAGTCCACCGTATTTGAGTTTGTGATCAAGAACCCGACCGGCTGTATCCTTGATGGCTTCCCTCTTTACTGTGATAAGCCCACCGGGAAAAGAGACATCGAGATCAAATTTATAACGCTTCTGAAGCACCAGATCAATACGCTTGCTGATTTCATTATCATTTTTATTCTGTATGTTCATTTCAATGCGCGCCCAGTCATCCAGTTCATACGTCTTTTTTGAAAGATAGCTGTTAAGCGAAATATCTTTTTTAACACAGTCTTTCGTACCATAAAACCGAAATCTCGGTGAGTTTTCTCCGGGACATACGACAATGTTGTCGATGGTTTTCATATCAACCAGTTGTCCCTTGATATTAGTTACCCTGACATCAATTTTCAGATACTGTTTACCATAAAGTTGATCTTCATCAATCCGTCTTGGCACGAAGCTGAATACTACATCTCTCACTCCCTCAGGGTAGATGACCGGACTCTTTAAGGTAGCAACATTCCTGTCGATATCTCCGTAGTTAATAAACATGTAATCGAGTTGCCGGGGAATCTGATACTCTCTAACCGAAAGGGCTATTCCGGTGTTTTCATTTTGATTAAAGAGGTTGATTCTTTTCTTTTCAATCGTAACAGGGATTTTTATTTTCATGAGTGCCAGGTTCTCATTTCTGATCAGTGTATCAGAGGTGAGATCAATTACATCTTCGAATACAAACCGTGCTTTGTGGAGACCTTCACCTTCAATTTTTATATTGACAGTTTCTCCGGGATAAACACCCAGGTCCTGTGTCCAATCACCTCCTTCATGCATGACACTCACCCTTGTTATTGTTGTCCTCGGGGTAATGTTCAAATTGGTAATAAAACGAGGTTCGTCGCCATCCTTAATATAAAGGTATCCTTCGGTGATCCTGTGATAGTTATACGGACGAAGGATACACAATACCCGGTTATTGGCCAGGTTGTTGCGGGTAAAAATTTCAGCAACAAGCCGTCCTCCTGGTTTTTCCTGATCTTCAACCCGGTAGGTTTTATTCATTATCAGTGCTCTGTTATCGTCCATCTGGATCTCAACACCTTCGCTCCGGTTTTTTTCGTCAAGAGTAATTTCTTTTTTGTCTATACTAAGAAAAGCAAGACGACTTGCCTTTACATTGAATTTGTACTCAATCGGAGGCAGGTCATAAATGATATGCTTGCTATTATCCAGAGAAGGCCTTATGGTCTGGAGTCGCAGGCGGACAATCCGCTGGCCCGGCAGTCTAGGCAACAGATGAACCCGCAGAGAACCCTGAGATTCCGAAATACGATAGTCTATATCCTCTCCCGTGGTCCATTGGCCTGTAATCCGGATATTCCGGGAATTGTTGGTTACCAGTTCCAGTACTTTTTCCTCCCCTATGAAAAGTTCGTCACTCTCAGGATATATGTTTGCCGAAGTCAATGTATAGGGAAGGATATGAAGTGTATAAAAGGATTCTGTCGTATCGCCAATGCTCTGAATACCAAAAGTAAACTGCTGAAGCTGGCTCTGGGTGAGGTTGCGCATTTGAAGGCGGCATCGGTAATAGCTGTTGTTAACATATAACAAGCTGTCAATCAGATTGTAGTCGGCTGATCCTATAAGCCTGACACTCCGTATTTTCTGCACCTGCTGTGGATAAAGAAGAAGTTCACATACTTCATCATCCCGCTGATATTGGAAAGGAAGATAATCCAGGTTTCCGATCCGAACCAGATCGTTTGCAGATGAAAAGCTTGTGGTATCAACTCTTACAACAATTTCCCTGAAAAAACTAAATATCGCGTTTTCCTGAGCGGACAGACAAAATGAAGTAACTGTAAAGATCAGTCCTGCAAACCAATACGTGAATCGTCCCATATGCTTTTGAATTGAAAGAATGGCAAAAATACAAAAAGACCCTTGTGTTTTCAACTACATGAATCAATTTGATGCACTATCCAATTCATTCATTGGACGTTCTTGAGAAGAGCAAACTGTTGATTTAATTGGGGTTATCCCAATTTAGAAAAAACAATTTTCAGGTGAATTGAAAATTCTGCTGAAAGATGTTTTTTCTTAATCCCGGATTCGTATTAGAAGCTTAGGAGAACTAATGCGCAGTGGGTTATCTAAATATGCTGGCATCAGGGTTAACCCCGAATGAACGAAGTGAAATCGGCCTTTTTGGCATAATATGCATCTAGTAATCCAAATTGTGGGTTAATCGCAGTGCATTGGAAAAATTTCTAATGCTTTGTATAGGATTAACGAAAAGATAGGTAAAATATGTTGTAAAATATCTGGTAGGAGGCTTCCAGAGCAGGTATCGGGCATCATAAATCGGTATCTTTGGCATACGTAACATCGGGAATTATGGTAAACAAACAGATTATTTCACCTGAAAGTATTCTTGTGGTAGGAGGTTCGAATAACATTCACAAACCGGGTGGTAAAATCGTAAAAAATCTTAAGGACGGTTGGTTCAAGGGCAAGTTGGTAGTGATGAATCCTGGCGAAGATGAAGTTCAGGGTTTCCGGTGTTTCAGAGAACTCAGGGATGTTCCAACAGTTGATCTGGCTATACTGGCTATACCTGCAAAACAATGTCTGCCGGCAGTTGATCTCCTTGCGCGGCAGAAAGAGGTAAAGGCATTCATTATTATTTCAGCAGGTTTCAGCGAAGAAGGACAGGAAGGGGCTGCCCTCGAGAAAGCTGTGGTTTCTATTGTCAATGAAACAGGCGGTTGTCTTATCGGGCCAAATTGCATTGGTATCCTGAACCAGTATTATTCGGGGGTATTTACTTCGCCTGTGCCGGAACCTGATCCTCAGGGATGCGAATTTATATCCGGTTCAGGCGCTACCGCTGTATTTATCATGGAATCTGCTTTGACAAAAGGGCTCAGATTTTCTTCAGTTTACACAGTGGGCAATAGTGCGCAGGTTGGAGTGGAAGAACTGCTGGAATATATGGATGAAACCTATGATTCTTCCATCAGCCCCAAAGTAAAGATTCTGTATCTTGAAACAATTCGTAACCCCGATAAGTTATTAAAACATGCCTCTTCGCTCATCAGAAAGGGTTGCCGGATCGCAGCCATTAAAGCTGGAGGATCGGAGGCCGGAAGCCGTGCAGCCAGTTCCCATACAGGTGCAATGGCAAGCTCCGACCTGGCCGTTGAGGCACTTTTCCGCAAAGCAGGAATTGTTAGATGTTTCGGACGTGAGGAACTTACAACCGTTGCTTCAGTGCTCATGCATCCCGACTTTTCAGGGAAAAATGTTGCTATTATTACTCATGCCGGCGGCCCGGCCGTGATGCTAACTGATGCCCTCTCTTATGGAGGGATGCAGATTCCTGAAATCAAAGGTCCTGATGCGGATGCCCTTCTGGCAAAACTGAACCCGGGAGCCTCTGTGAAAAATCCGATCGACCTTCTTGCCACAGGTACAGCCCAGCAACTTGGCGAGGTAATCGATTACTGTGATAAAAAGTTTGAACAAATCGATGCCATGGCAGTAATCTTTGGTAGCACAGGACTTATGCCTGTTTTCGATGCGTATGAAGTATTACATCATAAAATGCTGACTTGTCGCAAGCCTATTTTCCCGGTTCTGCCTTCTGTCTATTCCGCCAGAAAGGAAGTTGAATTTTTTCTTTCCAAAGGGCATATTAATTTTCCGGATGAGGTTCAACTGGGTAAGGCTCTGGTGCAGGTTCATAACACATCCAGACCAGCGGAAGAAAAAATCTACCTTGAAGGGGTAAATATTCAGGAATCTAGAAGAATTATTGAGGAGGCCCCTGAAGGAATGGCATCTTTTGAAGTGGTGCAAGGACTCCTCAAGGCTGCAAGTATACCATTGGTGCCAACTACACTTATCAGCCATCCTTCCGGTCTTGCAACTGAAGCAAAAAAGCTGGGATATCCCCTGGTGATGAAAGTAGTAGGCCCTTTGCATAAGACTGATGTGGGCGGAGTTTCCCTTAATATTCGCACCGAAAAACACCTCCTGGCCGAGTTTGAGAGGCTTATGCAGATTGAAGGGGCTACCGGCGTTATGCTTCAGCCGATGATAAAAGGTACGGAACTTTTTATCGGAGCCAAATATGAACCAACCTTTGGACATGTTATATTATTTGGCCTCGGCGGCATCTTCGTCGAAGTACTTCATGATGTATCCTCAGGTCTTGCGCCTTTAACCTTTAATGAAGCGTATTCAATGATCCGCTCTGTGAAAAGTTATAAAATCATTAAGGGGGCAAGAGGAAAACCTGGTATTGACGAAGATATTCTTGCCGGTATTATTGTCCGGTTGTCGTCATTGCTTCGCTTCGCAGTTGAAATTAAGGAAATTGATCTCAATCCCCTTATCGGGCAAAAAGATATTATTCAGGTGGTTGATGCCCGCATTCTGATAAAGAAATAAAAAACAAGAGGTTAGATCAATCTGTTTTTAAAAATCAGGTAACACCTGCTCTTATTTCATGGAAATTAATTATTTTGCGGCATATGTTGTATAACATAAATTTTCTAATCCAATGATTATTAAGCAGTTGTCTGTTTTTCTGGAGAATAAGACCGGTAGGCTTACCGAAGTGTTAGCGGTGCTGGGAGCAGAAAAAATTAACGTCAAGGCGCTTACGGTTGCCGACACTTCCGATTTTGGGATTCTGAGAATGATTGTTTCCGATCCGGAACGTGCCCTACATCTTCTGCGCGAAAAAGATTTTTCCGTGAATCTGACCGATGTCATTACTATTGCAACACCCTGTGAGGCAGGTTCTTTTGCAAAAGCTCTTGCATTAATTTCCGAAAAAAACATCAGCATTGAATATCTCTATGGATTTTCCATAGGGCAGAAAGCTGCAATTGTTTTGCGAGCAGAAGACACAATGAGTGCTTTGGAAGCACTGAAAAGCAGTAATATGGATTTGCTGAACGCTGAGGAACTGAACAACTTATAAATGCGAGTCATGATCTGGAACAAGTCTGTAGAATGCATGCCGCGCGAAGAATTGAAAAGTCTTCAGGATGCACGGCTCCGGGAAGTTGTTGAACGGGTTTATTATAATGTGCCCTGGTACAGGGAAAAAATGCAGAAAGCTGGTCTTGGTCCTGATGATATTCGCGGAACAGACGACTTGCACTTACTTCCCTTTACTACCAAGGAAGATTTGCGGGAAACCTATCCTTTCGGGATGTTTGCTGTTCCCTTAAGCGAAATTCTCAGAGTGCATGCCTCTTCCGGCACTACCGGAAGAGCAACGGTAGTAGGGTATACACGGCGTGATCTTGGAATGTGGAGCGAAGTAGTTGCCCGTTGTCTTGCCTGCGCCGGTGTTGGCCGGGAAGATATTATTCAGATTGCATATGGATATGGTTTGTTTACCGGTGGTCTGGGGTTACATTATGGAGCAGAGAAAATCGGTGCGGTGGTTGTTCCCGTTTCGGGAGGAAACACAAAGAGACAGATTCAGCTTATGAAGGACTTCGGAAGTACGGTTCTTGCCTGTACACCTTCCTATGCACTCTATCTGGCAGAGGCAATGGAGGAGGAAAAAACTGACATTAACAGCCTCAGATTGCGTGTGGGAGTTTTTGGTGCTGAACCGTGGACTGAAAGTATGCGGAAGGAAATTGAAAACAGGCTCAGAATAAAAGCTATTGATATTTACGGACTGAGTGAAGTAATTGGTCCGGGCGTTTCGTGCGAATGTGAATACCAGGATGGTTTGCATATAAACGAAGACCATTTTATTCCTGAAATCATCGATCCCCAAACACTTCATCCATTACCGCCGGGTTCACGTGGGGAATTGGTCTTTACCACGGTAACAAAAGAAGGGTTACCCCTGATCCGATACCGTACCCGTGACCTAACTAATCTTAATTACGAAACCTGTCGTTGCGGAAGAACCATGGTGCGAATGGCCAAATGTACCGGACGGAGTGATGATATGCTGATTATCAGGGGTGTTAATGTGTTTCCATCTCAGATAGAAAGCATACTTCTTGAAATGAACGAAACGAAACCCCATTATCTGATTATCGTTGACAGAGTCAATAATCTTGATACTTTGCAGATTCTGGTGGAAGTTGAAGAACTTTATTTTGACAAGATCAGTCAGCTTCAGGAGTTGCGTGACAACCTTCAGCAACAGGTTGAAAGTACTCTGGGTATATCGGCCGATATTAAACTGGTTGAACCCAAAACTATTGAACGTTTTGAAGGAAAAGCGCGTCGGGTGATCGATAAGAGGAAGTTCTGATGGCAAAAGAATTCTTCCCGCCAGGAAAAATGGAAAAACTGGTTTCTAATAGGTCAGTCCTCAAGTAAACTGCCTGACATGCAGTTATGTTACAGATAAGTGTTTCTTAACAGGTAGCAAAATGTAAGTTTTCGTTGAAAGGTTTATAATTTAGCCTCGCAAACAGAAACCCTATGCAGGATACTCCGGTCGAAAGGAGCATTGTTCAGAAAATTCTGAATGAATGCGGTGTAAACGATCTTTCAGTTGCTTCCATCAGGGAATTGGTTCGTGTAGTTGATCTTGTCGAAAAGGAGAGCGGAGTTCGTTTTATCAGGATGGAAATGGGTGTGCCAGGGCTTCCGTCGCCTGAGATTGGCGTGCAGGCAGAAATAGACGCTTTGCGCAAAGGCGTTTCAGCCATTTACCCAAATATTGAAGGGATACCTTTATTGAAGGAAGAAGCTTCACGTTTTGCCAGCCTGTTCCTTAATATTAAAGTAGATCCGAGAGGGTGTGTGCCAACAGTAGGTTCAATGCAAGGATCTATGGCTGCTTTCATGGTTACAAACAAATTGTTTCCTCAAAGGGGCACAACATTGTTTATTGATCCTGGCTTCCCGGTTCAGAAACAGCAACACAGGGTTCTCGGATTCCCTTTTGAATCGTTTGACGTTTATGATTTTCGTGGTCCGAAACTGCATGATAAACTTAAATCATACCTGGATACTGGCAGGATATCATCTATCATCTATTCAAATCCCAACAACCCCTCCTGGATCTGTTTCTCAGAAAAGGAACTTGAAATGATCGGGAAACTGGCGTCGGAATATGATATAATTGTAATTGAAGATCTTGCCTATTTTGGAATGGATTTCAGAAACGATATTTCAGTTCCGGGAAGGCCACCCTACCAGGCAACTGTGGCAAGGTATACCAACCAGTATGTTTTGCTGGTATCAAGTTCTAAAATTTTTAGTTATGCGGGGCAGAGAATCGGGATCCTGATGATTTCCGATGCCCTGTATGAAAGGAGTTACCCGGGTCTGAAACAATATTTTGGCACGGAATTTTTCGGGAGGGCTCTGGTATATGGGGCACTCTATGCGCTTTCTGCCGGAGCAGGGCATTCAGCACAGTTTGCTCTGGCTGCTTTGCTGAAATCTGCCAGCGACGGGAAATATAATTTCATCGAAGGGGTGAAAGAATATGAAAAGAAGGCAAAACGAATGAAGCAAATTTTTTTGTCCAATGGTTTTCATCTGGTTTACGAACGGGATGAAGATAAGCCCCTGGCCGACGGTTTCTACTTTACCCTGGCGTATAACGGGCTGAATGGCTCACAGCTACTAAAGGAGTTGCTTTTATATGGGGTGAGTGCCATTTCTCTTCAGATAACGGGTAGTACTCGTCATGAGGGGTTGAGAGCCTGTGTGTCACAGGTTGGGATAGATCAGCTCGATGAATTGGAACAGCGGATCAGACTTTTCCATCAACATCACAGGAATGGAACTACTTAGAAAAATGCAAATTGATAAAAATGCTTACTTTCGTTTTGAAAATTGACCATGATATAATGGTTCTGATTTCTGCCGGAAATGGTTTTACAAATTACGTGCATGCGATATAACACCTAAAATTTTTGTATATGGGTAAAATTAGGGGAGCCATTGTTGTTGATACTGAAAGGTGCAAAGGATGTGAGTTGTGTGTGGAAGCATGTCCCACTGACGTTATCCGCATGGAGCGCAAAGTGAACAGCAAGGGATATCATTTTGCCTACATGGAACATCCTGAAGCCTGCACGGGTTGTATGAATTGCGGGATTATTTGTCCCGACGGCGCAATAACTGTTTATCGGGTCAAAGAAGAAAAAGTTGGTCAGGAAACCTGAAAACTATGGGCGAGATACGATTGATGAAAGGCAATGAAGCAATTGCCGAAGCTGCCATCAGGGCAGGCTGTGATGCCTATTTTGGATATCCTATTACACCGCAGTCAGAAGTACTGGAGTACCTGATGGCCGAAAAACCACACGAACGGACCGGCATGGTAGTTCTTCAGGCTGAGAGCGAAGTAGCAGCTATCAATATGGTTTACGGTGCTGCCTGTACCGGAAAAAAGGTAATGACCTCTTCATCAAGTCCGGGAATCAGCCTGATGCAGGAAGGAATTTCCTACATTGCCGGAGCGGAACTACCCTGTTTGATTGTAAACGTCGTCAGGGGTGGTCCGGGTCTTGGAACCATTCAGCCATCTCAGGCAGATTACTTTCAGGCAACCAAGGGAGGAGGACATGGCGATTACCGTCTGATTGTGCTCGCCCCAGCTTCAGTACAGGAAATGGCCGACTTTGTTAAACTGGCATTTGAACTGGCTTTCAAATACCGTAATCCCGCCATGATACTTTCCGACGGGGTTATTGGTCAAATGATGGAAAAAATTGAATTGTTCGAGCCGGTGCCTCGAGTGAACGAATTTGACCAGTCGTGGGTGACTACAGGAAAAACCCCTGACCGGCAGCGCAATATTATTACTTCCCTGAATCTTGATCCTTATTTGCAGGAAAAACATAATCACCATTTGCAGGAAAAATATGCAAGAATGCGCAATGAGGATGTACGGTACGAAGCAATTGCCTGTGATGATGCTGACTACCTTTTTGTGGCCTATGGCTCCAGTGCCCGCATCTGTCAGAAGGCAGTCCAGCTTGCACGGAAAAAGGGAATTAAAGCCGGGCTCCTACGGCCAATTACACTGTTTCCTTTTCCTGAAAAGATCCTGGACGAGCTGGCACATAGGGTAAAAGGAATGCTGGCGGTTGAAATGAGTGCCGGCCAGATGGTTGAGGATGTGCGGCTGGCTGTCAGCGGGAAAATACCGGTTGAACACTATGGCCGCTTCGGAGGTGTTGTTCATTCACCCGAAGAAGTTCTTGAAGCACTTGAGGAAAAAATTGTAAAACCTGTTGTATGAACCTCGAAGAAATCATCCGTGAAGAGAACATAGTTTATCGCCGTACTCCACTGCTCACTGATAAAGCTCTTTCGTACTGCCCGGGATGCGGGCACGGCACTACCCACCGGCTGATTATGGAAGTAATTGAGGAGATGGGTATTCAGTCGGATGTAATCGGAATTGCTCCCGTCGGTTGTTCAGTGCTGGCTTATGAATTCATGGATATTGACATGATTGAGGCAGCGCATGGTCGTGCCCCGGCCGTAGCCACCGGGATCAAGCGTACCTGGCCCGATAAATTTGTTTTTACCTATCAGGGTGACGGTGACCTGGCGGCAATTGGCACCTCTGAAACAATCCACTGTTGCAACCGGGGTGAGAATATTACCATAATTTTTATTAATAACGGCATTTACGGAATGACGGGGGGACAAATGGCTCCTACAACCATTCCCGGCATGAAATCGTCTACTTCGCCTTTTGGGAGGGATGTCGCTATGATGGGATATCCTCTCAGAATCACTGAACTGGTTGCTCAGCTTCCCGGAACATATTATGTTTCCAGACAATCAGTACATACCCCGGCCAGTGTGAGAAAAGCTAAGAAAGCCATCAGAAAAGCCTTTGAAAATCAAAAGCTTAACAAAGGAGTTTCGTTTGTTGAAATTGTATCCAATTGCAATTCAGGATGGAAAATGACTCCTTTGCAAGCCAACAAATGGCTGGAAGAAAATATGCTTGCATATTATCCTCCGGGAGATCTGAAAATTGATGGACAGCTTGTGGTACAGGAAACAAAGGTCTGATTGACACCAATGTGAGTTTCATTATTATGAAAAAAATATATCCATGACGGAAGAAATAATCATTGCAGGCTTCGGCGGGCAGGGAGTTCTCTCCATGGGAAAGATCCTTGCCTATTCTGGAATCATGCAGAATATGGAAGTTTCATGGATGCCTTCCTATGGCCCTGAAATGCGGGGAGGTACTGCCAATGTTACCGTTATACTGAGTGATGAACGCATCAGTTCTCCTATTCTGAATGCATATGATACGGCTATTATTTTAAATCAGCAGTCACTCGATAAGTTCGAACCCAAAATCAAACCAGGAGGATTGCTGCTTTTTGACAACAACGGGATTACCCGTTATCCTGAGAGAAAGGATATTCAGATATTTGTTATTGAAGCAACAGCTGAAGCTGTGCGCATGGGGTCAGGAAGGGTATTTAATATGATGGTTCTTGGCGGTTATCTTAAGCTAAAACCAGTTCTCGAAATTGAGAACGTGGTCAAAGGACTCCAGAAATCCCTCCCTCCCCGTCACCATCATTTGATCCCGATGAATGAGCAAGCCATACGGCGTGGTATGGAACTCGTGAAACCCTATACTCCTGCTGGCTAAACTGCGTAATCGGTAATATTTTCGGCAGTTCTGCCTGAATTATTTTGTTCCCTGTTTAAAAGGAATTATAATTCTTTTTCTCATACCCAAAGCCAATTTCCAGCGACTGATGGATAACTTGTGATTTTGCCCAGGTTATCGAAAATGCCATCAGCTAATAGTTTGCACGCAAAAAGAATAAGTGTTTAATAAGGTGATACAAATCATTGATTTAGGTAATTAAGATCTATATCGAATTAACAACTTAGGACTTTTTGCAACGTAAATTTGATTAGAAAAACCAAGAGCCATGAAAACACTGATTTTACGTTTCGTTGCAACATGTTTTTTAGTCTTTGGTTCAGTGTTTGCAAAGGCACAGGACGAACAGCTAATCCTGGTTCCCGACTATGCGCGTTATGCGGTGCGCATAGGAGAAGGACTTTCACCAAGTGGGCATGGACTCAATTATGCATTTGATATTTCCATAGAAAGACTTAAGAAGTCACTTTATCTGGGAATGTTTATTGATCAGACTGATGGTAAAATCGCAGGATTTAACCTGCGATACAAACATTACCTGAATCAAGCGGTACGAAGGGGGTTGGCTTCTGCAAAAGGGAAATTAAATCCTTATGTAGGATACAAATTCGTTTACAGAATGGAAGACAATGTCACGGCGGTTCCTATTGCCTTTCAGTCTTCCCATGATAAAAGGCTTAAGTCTTCTGCTACGGTAACCGGCAGGGCCTCTTCTCTGGAACATGCGCTTGGAGCAGGAGTACAGTACCATCTGAACAGCAGGGTTATTATTGATGGTGCGGTGGGAATGGGGTATTTTCTTGGTGATCTTGCACAGGAAAACAAAATTAATTTTCTTGGATTTTCCATGAATAATTCAGGCATAGGTCTGACTGCCGATTTGGGTCTTGTTATCGTACTCTTCAATTGATTGTGCTACCTTTACAGGAAAATTCCTGTTCATGAAGACGGCCCTTCTCTTTGGTGCCACCGGCCTTACCGGACGGTATGTGTACCAGTACCTGCTGAAAGGAGAACAATACAGTAAAATTCGTGTATTTACTCGTTCTCCATTTATGGATGATAATCCAAAAGTTGAGAACATTTTAGTTGACTTTGAAAAGCCAACTTCGTTTGAAAACCAAATAGGAGGTGATATTCTTTTTTGCTGTCTTGGTACTACCCTGCGGAAAGCAGGATCAAAGGAGAATTTTCGCAAGGTAGATTTTGAATATGTAGCCCGGATTGCTGAGATGGCAGAAAAAGCGGGAGTAAAGAAATTCCTTGTGATTTCATCGGTTGGCGCTGATGCAGGAAGTAAAAATTATTATTTACGTGTTAAAGGCGAAATGGAGAATTTTCTCATTCATACTGCTATTCCCCAAATTGTTATTTTACGTCCATCCTTATTGCTGGGCAGAAGAGAAGAGTTCAGGTTTGGTGAAGAACTGGGGAAGCAGATCTATTCTCTCCTGAAATTTCTTTTCATTGGGCCCCTCAAGCGATACAGAGGAATTCATGCCAAAACTGTTGCCCGTGCTATGGTACGCCTGGCAGAAATTGATACTATTGGGCGGCAGATAATACAATCTGATCAGATTGCAATTCTGGGAAGAGCAACAAGGTGATATTTCCGATTATATAAACCTCGGATAAAAAACTTAAAATTGTTACCTTGCTTTGTCTCCTGAAGTAAATTACCATATGTTCAGGTTGCTGGCAAAATGAGTTAGTTCTAACTGAACAGATTTTATTATTTTTAGAACTTTTAAATTCAATTTATGCTGGCTGATTTTTTTCAAACTGTTGCCGATTGGTACATGGGACATATAAACTATGGAACGGTGGTTCTTCTCATGGCAATTGAAAGTTCCTTTATTCCTTTTCCTTCAGAAATTATCATACCCCCAGCTGCATGGAAAGCTGCTCAGGGTGACATGAATGTTTTTCTGGTGGTTCTGGCCGGAAGTGCAGGTGCATTAATCGGGGCATTGTTCAATTATTATCTTGCCATGTTTCTTGGAAGACCGGTTATCTATCGCCTGGCCAATACCCGACTGGCAAACCTGATCCTTATCACTCCTGAAAATGTTGCAAAGGCTGAGGCGTATTTTCTTAAGTTTGGGAATAGCAGTACATTTATTGGACGACTTGTCCCTGCTGTACGGCAATTGATTTCGATTCCTGCCGGTCTTGCGCGGATGAAGATACCTGCTTTTATTTTATACACTATTCTTGGTTCAACATTATGGAATATTATTCTTGCTATTCTGGGCTATTCTCTATATTCACAAAAGGAACTGCTCCATAAATACTATACTGAAATTTCCTGGATCCTTCTTGTTTTGGGCATTTTGTTTGTTGCGTATATAACTATAAGAATTATTCGTGCTGCAAATAATCGCGGCAAGTAACCAAAAACAGAATACATCCTCTGTTTAGCTGAAGCTCTTATCAATTTTCAGGAGTTTCATACATCAACAAATCAACCGGTTTGGATGTAATTTCCAACCGGCTGATCTGTCAAATTTCTTTTAGAAGGATGGCTCGATACTTATGAATAAGATACCATCTATTTCAGCAAGATTTATCCCAATTTCGAAAAACCAACTTTTAGGTGAATTGAACCCAATTCGTCAATTGAACCCATCGACTAACAAAATCTAATCATTCCGCAAATTCGGAATGA
>CAZJQN010000043.1:0-2044 GCA_964548125.1 uncultured Bacteroidales bacterium
AATCCCTCTTTCTCCGCAGCCGCAATGGATCCCGCGATTAGCGGGATTTTTTTATCCCGGATTACGCATTAGGAGCTTAGGCGAACTAATGCGTAGTGGGTCAGCTTAAGGAGTTGGTATCCGGGTTAACCCCGATGAAACGAAGTGAAATCGGCCTTATGGCACAATACGCATATAATTGCGTATTGTGGGTGCATAGGCCTGAGTCCGATGCAAGTTCTTATTGAATATGACTAAGGGCAATTGAAAGCACTTGAAGCGGGAAAATACTTCGCTTTGGTCTTTTACTCTTTAATAATTACAAATTAAGGACAGGGGTTAGATTTCAAACCAGTTTCTAAATAACATCCCTTTATTGACGGAACCCTGGTACGTTCATGGCCAGACAAAACACTTAACCAGGGCAGGCTTTTGCTGTAATACCAAGAAAGAAGAATAACTACATTTGTATACTTAGTACAAATGCACCATGAAAAAGATGCTGATTTTCTTACTTATAGTCAACGGCTTTCTAAATTCCTGCCGGCACTTGCGTACAGAAACAAAGTACCGCCAGCCAGTTGACACAATTGGTTTTGCTCATCT
The DNA here is from genome assembly GCA_964548125.1 of uncultured Bacteroidales bacterium. Lineage (GTDB taxonomy): Bacteria > Bacteroidota > Bacteroidia > Bacteroidales > JAAYUG01 > JAAYUG01. The sequence goes on from CAZJQN010000043.1 coordinate 586, forward strand.
TGCATGGCAGATGGACAGTGTTATGGTTCGGATTGAACGGATGAGTATACATGATACCTTATCCGTCAATTCAAATAAAAACAAAATTTTCCGCCTGGTTATCTGTCCGCATGATGATTACAGCTACGCAGGATTCCTCTATGCAGATATACTCCGTTCAGTAAAAGCTCCGGTAGTTATCCTTTTCGGTGTGGCACACAAGGCAAGGAGCATGGGAATTGAAAACAAGATAGTATTTGATTCATGGAAAAAGTGGTCTGGACCTTACGGAAACGTGACCATATCGCCTATGAGGGATTTTTTAGTTGCGCAGCTCGACACTTCAATATATTTAGTTAGTGATACCTTGCATAATGTCGAACATTCGCTGGAGGCACTTGTCCCCTTTCTTCAATACTACAACCGAGATGTTCAAATCGTGCCGATTCTTGTTCCTGCCATGTCGTTTGACAGAATGCAGGAAATTGCTGCAAAGCTGGCAGAAAGCATACTACATACATCCCAAAAAAGCAATTTAAGTTGGGGAAAGAACTTTGCTCTTGTTGTTTCAACCGATGCAGTTCATTACGGTGATGAAGACTGGGGTGGTAAAAACTATGCTCCTTTCGGAGCCGATACGGCCGGGTATTTGCTGGCAGTAAAGCATGAAAAGGAAATATTGGATTCATGCCTCAAAGGACCAATCAGTACCAAAAAAATCAAACGATTTATCGGATATACTTTACATCCAGACGATTACAGGGAATATTTATGGACCTGGTGCGGAAGATACTCTGTGCCGTTCGGTCTGCTTGTTGCATTGAACCTAAGTCAGAAAACGGGCAATATTCCGAAAGCAAAAATTGTGGAATATGCTACCAGCATAGACCATCCTTGCTTACCTGTCGAAGATCTGGGGATGGGAAGAACAGCCAAAGCCACTTTACGTCACTGGGTTGGTTACGCCGCAGTTGGTTTTGAATAGGCAGTATTAGAAACCGGATGTAAGGTACTGATTTATACCTTTTTCAGCATAATACCTGCTTTCTGATTTTGTCATTTCAAAAATTTCTTCATTGAGGGTATTTTTCTCCTGTCGCTGATGGAACAAATGGTACTGTATTGCCAGATGTTTCAGTGATTTAACCTGCATACCAGCTAAACGAAGCCGGTATTCGAGGTCGGTATCTTCGCCTACATACGGAGCAAGGTACTGTTCATCAAAGCCGTTTATGCGGATCAGATCATTCCGATAAAGGGAAAAATTGGATCCCAGTACTCCCTTGTCTTTCCTGTTTATCATCTTCTGCAGAAACATATTCCCAAAATATAAGGCATTTTCCAGGTGTGCCGAGGATTTGCTGGCATATCTGTCATAGAGAAGGCGAACAACAACAGGAAGTGAATACACTGAGCTGAAGTCTCCTGATTGTATGATAAGCGACGTAGCACCAGGTGAAAGATAGACCCGTCGACCCGT
>CAZJQN010000043.1:2144-26274 GCA_964548125.1 uncultured Bacteroidales bacterium
CTGACCGACTGATTTTTAACAGACTGTAAAACCAGATCAAGGATTTCCGGTTTGTTATAAAAGGAAATAATCAGAGAAGCCTGGAGAGCCGGAGTGTTCGTATCCATAATCATCAAACCTTCAGAAGAATGTAATTCCTGAATTCACCAATAGGTTTTCCGAACAGCAGATTTTTTTCGATCCACGTCGCAAGCCGATAACGAAATTTCTCATGTTTATGGGGAAGCCTGTTACGGTTAGGTTTTCCGGAATATTGAAGCTGATCTCCCCAATTGAATTTAGTAATCCATTCGTTCATTACGGCAGGATGAGTTCCCTTAAAAACTGGAAGCTTGCCAACAACACCGTAATCAAAGGCAAAATAGTCCTTTTTAGACCGCTCAAGTTCTTCAATTCGTGCCTTTCCCTGATGGTTTGTTTTGAATGCTTTGATCTTGCTTTTCATATATGAAGGGGGTCTTACCCATCCGTAATGGTAAATCGATGCATCTACCTGCGCTACTTTAAGTTTATAAGTACCTTTCTGCTGACGGTAATTCAGATGATCGAATCCAGGAATTCGGCGGAATGACTGAGCTGACTCCCATGAATGAATATCAGGGTCATTCCGGATGATCCGGATTTCCTTTCTGTACCATCCGTGTGAATTGTGATAATGCCAGTAATCGCCCCAGAAGTGAATATAGTTGAACAATAATCCCTCGACCTCTTTTTTATGCAATAACTCTTCGCAGCGGGCTTTAATGACAGGAAGGTCTTTTTCGTGAACCACTTCATCAGCCTGCAAATAAAAAAGCCAATCACCCGTGCAATATGATTTGGCGATATCGGTTTGATGAGCGTGTTCCATTCCGCGGGGATACTTTTCAATATCCCATACTGTATCAATGATTTTTATTTTTGGATCTCCAATGCTTTGAATTTCTTCGCGGGTTGTATCATCAGGGTCACTGTCGCCCAGAACAACAATAAATTCATCCACAATAGGAAGAATTGACTGAATAGAAGCCTTCATGGGGTAATACAACTTACTCACATTTTTACCCATGGTAAAACCACTGATCTTCATCCGCTGATACAATTAGAAAAAAGTTATACGAACATCTGAATATCATAGAGCCTGCGATAAGCTCCGTTAAGTTTCAATAATTCATCGTGTTTGCCTCGCTCAATAATCTCTCCCTTGCTGAGAACACAAATTTCATCGGCATGCTGAACGGTGGAGAGACGGTGTGCAATTACCAGTGAAGTTCGGTTTCTCATCAGACGGAACAGAGCATCCTGGACAAGGCGTTCCGACTCTGAATCGAGGGAAGAGGTTGCTTCATCCAGGATAAGAATTGGAGGATTCTTCAGAACGGCCCGTGCAATGCTGATGCGTTGCCGTTGTCCGCCGCTTAGATTTCCTCCGCGGTCACCAACAAAGGTCTGGTAACCATCCGGACTGGACATTATAAATTCATGAGCGTTCGCCACCCGGGCAGCATTAATCACTTCCTCTTCCGTTGCATTATCCACACCAAAGGCAATGTTGTTAAAGAATGTATCATTGAATAGTATGGGGTCCTGATTGACATAGCCAATCAGGTTCCTTAAATCCTGAATTTTGTAATCTTTTACTGATTTGCCGTCAATGAGTATATCCCCTTCAGTTACATCATAAAAACGTGGCAGAAGATCAACCAGAGTACTTTTTCCGCTTCCTGATTGTCCTACAATAGCAACTGTTTTCCCTTTCTCAACAGTAAGATTGATATTACGGAGTACATAGGTGGTATTGTACCGGAAACTTACTTCCCTGTAAACAATAGCTTCTCTGAACTCCTTGAGACTGAGGGCGTCTCTTTTTTCAACTATGGTACTCTGAGTGTCCAGAATATAGTTTACCCTATCAACTGATGCCATTCCTTTAACCACGCTATAATAGGCATTGGTAAATTGTTTGGCCGGATTGATGACCTGCGAAAAGATTCCTATGTAGGTAATGAACTCGGCTGAGGAAAGTTCAGATTTTTCACCAAGAACCAATGTCCCCCCATACCACATGACAAGGATAAGGATAGCAACACCAAGAAATTCGCTGAGCGGTGATGCCAGATCACGACGTCGCCAGTTTTTGATCATCAGTCGGGTAAACTGATCATTTGTACGATAGAACTTTTCGTTGGTTTTATCTTCTGCATTGAAAGCTTTGATAATGCGCAATCCGCCGATGGCTTCCTCAATAATTGAAAGCAATGACCCCATCGATTTCTGGACTTTGGCAGAATTTCGCCTCAACGTGCGGCCAATGCGGCCAATTATCAGGCCCGATATCGGAAGAAGGACCAATACAAACAGAGTAAGCCCCGGACTCATGTAAATGAGTGAACCGAGATAAACAATTATCATAACCGGTTCACGGAAGAAAAGGTCAAGCGACCGGATGATAGATGCCTCTATTTCGTTAACATCTGTGGTAATACGTGATATGATATCACCTTTTCGTTCATTCGAGTAATATCCCAGTGGAAGATCAATAATCTTACGAAATAATGTATTACGAATGTCTTTAATTACTCCTGTTCTTACCGGAGCAAGGAAATATACGCTAAAATACTGAAATGCATTTTTCAGAAAAATAAATACCAGAATTACCAGACTGACAAAAACAAGTGCACTAACTTTTCCTCTGGTAAGAATAACATGCGAAATGAGATAATTGAAATTGTGGGCAATAGCTTTGACATTAAGCTCAAAAGCCACAGGTTCACTCACCAGAGGCTGCTGATTGAATAAGATTTGCAATACAGGGATGAGCATAGTGAGGGAAAAGAGGGAAAAGAAAACCGATAAAAGATTGAAGGATAGACTGATAGCTACCTTGGGAAGGTAGGGTTTCAGATATTTCAACAAAGAAAAATACTTCTTCACCAGAATTAATAAAAAAAATTAAAGACCGCGCAAATGTACAAAAATACGGAATTACATACCGGAAGAATAAACGAAAAAAAGCATAGCATATTTTGCACTTTGCCATTTGTGCTGTTTCTACTGAAATTAGTTTTGCCGGTCTTTCCATAATATATCCAGATTAACAACCCGGCAGATTTTTCTTGAAAGATTAAAATTCTTGCCTTTCTTTGTGAAAAAAAAATATGAACTGTCGTTTGTGCGAAAGTGATGATCTGTATTTATTTTACCGACAGGGTAATAATGGACAATTTCATTTTTATCGCTGCAGATCATGCAAACTCGTTAATTATGATTTGCAGGGGGGGCTTGATCAGAAAAAATATACACATACTTTTATAGATCCTTCTTTGTATTTACATAAGCAGTACAAAGGACAGAAAAAAACCTTTGAATTCATAGCCCGTCATATTGCACAACCAGGCACTCTGCTGGATATTGGTTGCGGAAACGGAAGTCTTCTTTTAGTAGCAAGAGAACATGGATGGAAAGTAACCGGTATGGAACTCAGCGAGATGTATGCTTCAGAACTCAATAAACGCTATGGAATCAGGGTAATTACGGCCAATTTTCTCAGCTACACCCCTGATGAGAAAGAAAGTTATGATCTGGTGACTCTGCGTCATGTGCTGGAGCATTTGCCTGATCCTGTCATAGCCATGCAAAAAATAAACGCATTGCTGAGAAAAGGAGGAATAGCACTGCTTGAATTTCCCAATATTGATGGAGCGGAAGCCAAGTTTAAAAGATTTCTTGACAAAAATCAGCTGTACAAGAGAAAATACAAGGATGACTATTTCCCGGGACACTGCCATGAATTTTCGGAAGAACCATTCCGATTGCTTTGTGATATGACAGGTTTCAGAGTAGTTTTATGGGAAACATACTCCTCAAAAACTGCACTTAACCCGTTAAACCGATTACTGAAAACCGGATCAAAGGCTCGAGCATTGATTCAGAAAAGATCGGCTCCGGTATAATTATAGGGAGTAATTCGTCTTAGTTCCTCCTTAACCTGATCAGAAACATTCAACTCGTCAATAAACTCACTAATCTGCTCACGGGTAATAGTGGCGCCGGTACGGGTAAGTTTTTTGAGCGCTTCATAAGGCTCGGGAAAACCTTCTCTCCGGAGAATAGTCTGGATGGCCTCAGCTACCACAGCCCAGTTAGCATCAAGATCGTTTTTCAGTGCTTCTTCATTGAGCAAAAGTTTATCCATTCCTTTCAACAATGATCGGTACGCTATAAGCATATGGGCGAGCGGAACTCCTATGTTTCGAAGTACGGTTGAGTCAGTAAGATCACGCTGAAGCCTTGAAACAGGAAGTTTGGAAGAAAAATGCTCCAGCAGGGCATTAGCCACACCAAGATTACCCTCGGCATTTTCAAAATCAATGGGATTAACCTTATGGGGCATGGCGGAGGAACCCACTTCATTTTCCTTTACCTTCTGACGAAAATATTCCATCGAAATATAGGTCCACACGTCTCTGCAGAAATCAATCAGTATAGTATTCAGTCTTCGGAGCGCATCACAGAAGGCTGCCATGTTATCATAAGGTTCAATCTGAGTTGTAATTGGTGTACGCTTCAGGCCAAGCTTTGTATTGACAAAATGATCACCAAAAAGTGGCCAGTTAAATTGCGGATATGCCACATAATGGGCATTAAAATTACCTGTTGCCCCTCCAAATTTGGCAGCGTAGGGTACTGCATTCATCAGGTCTATCTGATCCCGCAACCGGGAGGAAAAAACCTTGATTTCCTTTCCAAGCTTTGTAGGAGAAGCAGGTTGACCATGTGTATGAGCCAGCATCGGCACATTTTTCCATTGTTGCACCATCCCCTCAAGCGAGTCAATTACCTGCGTTAATGTTGGCAAAATACACTTTTCCATTGCCTCTTTCAACGAAAGAGGAACAGCTGTATTATTAATGTCCTGAGAAGTAAGGCCAAAATGAACAAATTCACGGTATTTCAGAAGCCCCAATTCATCGAACTTCTCTTTGAGAAAGTATTCGACTGCTTTAACATCGTGATTGGTGATTTTTTCAATTTCCTTAATTTTTATCGCATCCGCTTCTGTAAAAGCAAGATAAATCTTACGCAATTCAGGAAAACGCACTTTATCAAAATCCTTCAACTGAGGCAGCGGTAATTCGCATAGAGCAATAAAATATTCTACCTCTACCTGGAGGCGATAACGTATCAGGGCAAACTCGGAAAAAAAAAGAGATAGCTCCTGAACCTTGCTGTAGTATCGGCCATCGACAGGTGAAATGGCCGTAAGGGGGTTTAAATTCATCCTATCTGGTTATTTTATCTGACAAAATTAGCAAAAAATCAGTTCTTAACTGATGATCCACGCAGGTTAGTAATTTTTTAGATTGTAGGCTAATAAACATATCACTGGAACAACTTATTTTCTACATTCGCACGTGTTCATACAAGGCGAATCATGGAACGACTTTATCCTATATACAGAGTATCTGCAGTTTCCTATGCAAACACCCTGCCTTTTGTGTTTGGGCTACAGCATGCCCATGAACGACCTGAAATTGACCTGAGGCTTGATAATCCTGCCGAATGTGCTATGCGACTCAAAAATAAGGAGTCAGATATCGGATTGGTACCTGTTGCCGCCCTTCGTACACTGGAATACTATGAAATTATTCCGGGTTATTGTCTTGGAGCTGACGGACCCGTGCGATCGGTGATGCTCTTCAGTTCAGTTCCTGCTGAAAAAATACGGAAGATCTATCTTGATCCCCAGTCAAGAACATCAAATAATCTTGTCAGGATACTGGCACGTGACTTCTGGCATATTTTCCCTGCCTGGGAAATGGCATCTGACGATAACAACTATCTCTCCCTAGAAGAAGGTGCTGCCAGAGTTCTGATTGGCGACAGAGCTTTTTATGCGGCATCATTTTATCCCTGGCAGTATGATCTGGCAGCCGTGTGGAAGGAGTTTACTTCCCTGCCATTTGTTTTTGCGGTATGGGCCGCCAATATTCCTGTTAGTCCCATTTTTGTAAAACAATTCAATTCTGCCCTGCATTATGGAATCATGCATATACCCGAGGCTGTGGCATCCATTCATGATCCAAAACTTCTGGAAACAATCAACCTGGAAAAATATCTTTTAAATAATTTAAGTTACCCCCTCGACAATGCAAAGATGGCGGCCATCAAAATGTTTCTTGATATGCTGGAGTCATTATAGAAAGTATTTTACCCTATACTCGCTGAATTATCCTATTTTTGTTCTATAGCCAAAAGAAATATGAATACAAGAACCAAGAAACAGATTTTTCTTTTTCTGGTGCTATGTTTGCTGTTCCCTTCCTGGACTTCAATCCAGGACGACACTTTGCAGGAAAAAACAAGGATTTATGTAATTCCCCTGAAACAGGAAATTTTTCCTGCAGCATGGCGAACCATTCAGAAAGCCTTTGCGGAGGCAGAGGCTATGAAAGCAGATCTGATTGTGATTCACCTGAACACGTATGGCGGAATGCTCGATGTTGCTGATTCAATCCGAACAAAAATACTGAACTCTGTCATTCCTGTTTATGTGTTTATTGATAATAATGCCGCTTCTGCCGGTGCTCTGATCTCCATCGCAGCAAAAAAAATTTACATGCGAAAGGGTAGCAGTATAGGGGCCGCCACAGTGGTTAATCAGACAGGGGAAAAGATGCCTGATAAATACCAATCGTTTATGCGCTCTTTGATGCGTGCCACAGCCGAGGCGCATGGAAAAGATACAGTAATAACCGACAGAGATACAACGGTTTCCTGGAGAAGGGACCCAAGGATAGCTGAAGCCATGGTTGATGAAGATGTCAGTCTGCCAGGGATTAAAGATACCGGAAAGATCCTTACCTTCACCACTGAAGAAGCTGTAAGATACGGTTACTGCGACGGTATTGCAGAGAATATTCCCGATCTTTTGCGGATAGAAGGCATTGAGAATTACCAGTTGGCTGAATATCAGCCAGGTGCCATTGACAAAATCATTAATTTCCTTCTGAACCCCTTCGTTCACGGAATTCTCATAATGTTAATCATTGGAGGCATTTATTTCGAACTCCAGACACCAGGAATTGGTTTTCCGCTGGCAGTTGCCGTAATGGCAGCACTGCTCTATTTTGCTCCCCTTTACCTGGAAGGTCTTGCCAAAAACTGGGAAATACTGATCTTTATTACCGGCCTGATTCTTCTCGGAGTAGAGATATTTGTGATTCCGGGATTTGGCATCGCCGGCTTTTCCGGAATAGCACTTATCATTGCAGGCCTGACTCTCAGTATGATCGATAACACCAATTTTCAGCTTAGCAGTCCGAAAGGTTTACAGGAAATAATAAAAGCCTTATTCATCGTGATTACTTCAATTGCCATAGCATTTGGCCTCTCTATATATCTGAGCAAAAAGATTTTTGTCGGGAATACTTTTGGAGAACTGGCACTGAAGACCGTACAGAAAACCGACGAAGGATACATAGGTATTGATGCAGAGCTTCAAAATCTGATCGGACAATCGGGCTATGCCCATACTATTCTCCGCCCGTCAGGAAAAATACGTTTGGGGGAAGAAATTTACGATGCAACCAGTCTTATCGGATACATTGAAAAAGGGGAAAGAGTTAAAATTGTCAAATTCCAGGCAGGTCAACTTTATGTTGTCAGGGAAGAGCCAGGCGCATAGAGTTTTGAAACTTCTTCCCTGATTTCGTAAGGCAAATAAAATCGAACATCTTTTCCGTCCGCGATGGCATTGCGAATCATGGTTGAAGAAATGTCGATCAGAGGGGCATCCATCATCCGGCAATTGGTGAGATCAGCTTTTGACACATCTGCTCCACGGCGTGGATATATATACCTTTCATAATTCTGCACAATTTCCTGCCAGTTTTTCCATTCCTGAAACTGAACCAGGCTGTCGGCCCCTAAAATAATAACGAATTCCCTGTCAATATATCTATTTTTAAGTGTTTTTAACGTATTTACGGTATAGGAAGGTAAAGGTAGTTGTAGTTCTATATCAGACACACGTATACGTGCATAATTACCAATGGACTTTTTCACCAGGGAATAACGAATATCCGCCGGAAGCAACTGATTCCTTTTTTTCAGGGGATTCTGCGGACTGATTACCATCCATACCTCCTCCACATCGGTAAACTCACACACATAATTAGCAATAATCAGATGACCCACATGAACAGGATTGAATGACCCAAAAAACAGTCCGGTTTTCACAGCAGACAAACTAGTTATGAATAAATGGTAAACTATTTTTCAGTACCTATAAAATTTACTACCAATTTGTATACTTCGGCCACGGCCTCTTCCAGTATGTTATTTTCCACCACGGCATCAAACCGGGAAGCAAAACTAAGTTCATATTCTGCTTTTGCCATTCGTTTTTTCAAGCTTTCTTCCGTTTCTGTTCCCCGGGATTGCAGTCTCTCATAGAGGGCCTGTAGTGAGGGTGGTTTAATAAAGATCGCCAAGGCCTGTGGACCGAAATATTTTTTCAGGCTGATACCTCCTTTGACATCCACATCGAACAAGGCATGCTTTTTTTCCTGCCAGATACGTTCAATTTCTGATTTAAGTGTTCCATAATACTGGTTCTCGTATACTTCCTCCCATTCGATAAACTCTCCGTTTTTCACCTTTTTCATAAACTCTTCGGGGGAAAGAAAAAAATAGTCCACGCCATTTACTTCATTTAATCGCCTGGGTCTGCTGGTGGCTGAAACAGAAAAACCAAAAGGCAATCCCGATTCAAGCAACCGGTGCACGATGGTCGTTTTCCCTGCCCCTGAAGGAGCTGAAACAATGATTGCTTTCCCCTGAAATGAACTCATATAATATTCAGCAATTGTTCTTTTATTTTTTCCAGTTCATCTTTCATTTCGACCACCTTTTTCTGAATCAAGGCATGATTGGCCTTCGAACCAAGTGTATTGATCTCTCTGCCGATTTCCTGAGAAATGAACCCCAGTTTTCTTCCCTGAAGCTCCTCGTTCTGAACAACTTCCCTGAAATACTTCAGATGATTGGCAAGGCGGATTTTTTCTTCCGTAATGTCGATCTTCTCCAGGTAAAAAATGATTTCTTGTTCAAATCGGTTTTCATCGACCCCGTTTTTTCCCAGATACTCTTCGAGGTTCCTGCGCAGTTTGTCGCGGAATGCATCAATCCGTTCCTGCTCATAGGGAGAGATCTGGTAAAGCAGTTCTTCGATTCTATCAAGATGCTGAAGAATATCCTTTTCCAGGGCTTTTCCTTCCTGCACTCTGAAGGAAACGAGAAGGTTCAGAGCCTTAGACAAAACATCGAAAAGAACCATCTTTTCTTCTTCAGAAATAAGCATTTGAGGTGTTTTTATCACTTCCGGAAACCGCATGGAGGCTGCAAAAAGAACATCGCTTCCGGAAATACCAAACTCCCCTGCCAGCTCAGTTATCTGAGCGAAATATTTTCTTAGAGCCTCCCTGTTGAGCTCCGAAACGGAAGAGCCATTTACAAATTCCTGGGCAATAATCAGGTCGACTTTTCCACGAACCAATTTTTCCATGACCATTGATCGTATCTCTGATTCAAAGTCACGGTATAGAAACGGTATTTTGAGATTCAGATCAAACTGCCGGCTATTGACGCTTTTAATTTCGACGGTAACAAGTTTATCCTGCAACTGATATTGGGTTTTACCCCAGCCTGTCATGGAAATAAGTGCCATATCATTACGTTTGATTCAAAATTAACAAATCCTGTTTACCTGGTGGATGGATATCGCACAATAACTTTATTCTTCCATTTCCCGGTTCGGTAATACCAGAATGCAACCATAGTTCCTACGAGCCATCCAGCAGGTATAGACCACCAGATACCCCTTTCACCCATCCAGCCGGAAAGGAGGTAAGCCATTGGTATTCTTATAATCCACAGTGAGAAAATGGAAATAAACATAGGCACAAGTGTATCTCCTGCACCCCGCATTACGCCGGTGTAAAGGAACATGAGAGTAAACACGAGATAAAAGGAACTGACAATAACAAGATATTCCCATCCGATACGAATGACTTCCGGATCTCTGGTAAACCATCCCATCATATAATGACCGGTAGAAATGACCAGCAAAGTAACAACAAGTGCTATAATTCCAGCAATAATCACAGTTTTCTGAAGACCCCTGGTAACCCGCTCAGGTTTATTTGCTCCCAGATTCTGACCCGTAAAGGTTGAAAGAGCCATAGAGAAATTCATAGCAGGAAGCAAAGCAAAGGAATCGATGCGGCCTGCAACTGAATATGCTGCACTCACATCGGTACCATAGCTATTCACTATACCATAAAGAAATAACATCCCCATGGATACGAAGGTTTGCTGAATTCCACTGGGAAGGCCAACTCTAAGGCTTTTTAAAAAAATATCCCGGTCAAAACGCAGGTTTTTCAAAGAGAAATGCAACAAACATTCTTTTTTATTCAGATACCAGATGGCAATAAAAAAGGCCGAACTCTGGGAGAGAATAGTTGCCCATGCAGCACCAGCTATACCCCAATGAAATATTGCCACAAATAAAAATACCAGGCCAAGATTCATCAGGGTTGCATAAATAAGAAAATACAGTGGCGTTTTGGAATCGCCAATTCCCCTCAATGCAGCGGATGTTCCATTATATCCAAAAAAGAATACCAGTCCGAGTAAATATGTATTCATGAAGGTTGTGGCCATTGGAATAACCTCTTCGGGCAAACGGGTTACATGGAATATCCATTTTGACAATAACAAACCAATAACAGTTAGAAGTACCGAAGCAAAGAACAGGAATATGTACATTGTATCCACGGCCAGTTTCACCTTATCATATTGTTTTGCCCCAAAAAACTGGGCTATCACAATGGTTGTTCCCATTGTGATTCCGACAACCAGAGAGATAAGTGCAAATATGATAGGATATGATGCACCAACTGCTGCCAGTGCAGCTTTCCCGAGGTAATTACCAACAACAATGCTGTCAACAATACTATAAAGTTGCTGGAAAAGATTGCCCAGCAACATGGGCATGGTAAAGTATAGAATCAGCCGTCCTTCTTCCCCTTCAGTAAGATTTTTCATTGCCTAAAAAAACAACAAGGCACAAAGGTGATACAATTTTGTATCTGGTGCAAGGCACTTTGGGGGTTATTTTATTTTGGAGAAGACGATTTTGGTAGTAAAGTGTCTATTTTTCAACCGGTTTCAACTGGACAGTAAAATGACGCAGTATGGGTTGCTCTTTTACAATATCATAGCCGGAACGTATAGTATTGCGCCGTTCAAAGATTCTGGCCAGGGAAACAGCAGTGTACAGCATATGGTTATCAGTATAAACCCTTCGTGGTACAGCCAACCTTACATATTCAACCTGGGGATATCGATTTTCTCTTGTAACCGGATCCCGGTCGGCCATCAACGTTCCAATTTCAGCTGAACGAACACCTCCTTCCTTGTATAACTCAACAGCAAGTGTTTGAGCAACAAACTGTTCCCGTGGAACATGCGGCAGAAAGGCCAGTGCATCTACAAACACGGCATGTCCTCCAAAAGGTTTCAAAACCGGTACTCCAAATTCATCGAGCTTTTTCCCTAAAAATTCAACCTGCCGGATTCGAGATTCAAGATATTGCTCATCCACTACTTCCTCAAGCCCAGCTGCCAGAGCTTCCATATCCCTGCCTGCCATACCGCCATACGTCAAAAATCCTTCAAACATGATATTATATACCGAAGCTTTATCAAACACCTCTTTACTACGCATTCCAATAAGCCCTCCAATATTTACCAGGCCATCCTTTTTGCTGCTCATTGTAAGCATATCGGCATAGGAAAGCATTTCAGTTACAATCTTACGCACAGAACTATTTCTGAACTCAGCTTCTCTTTCCCGGATGAACCAGGCATTTTCGGCAAAACGAGCTGCATCAACCAGCAATGGAATTCCGTATTTTTCAGCAAGTTGCTTAACCTGCCGTATATTTTCCATTGAAACTGGTTGTCCGCCAACGGTATTGCAGGTAAGGGTTATAATGACGAATGGTATCTTTTCTTTCCCATGCTTCCGGATGACATCCTCAAGGCGACCAATATCAACGTTTCCTTTGAAAGGATGACTAAGGAAAGCATCATATGCTTCATTGATTGTGCAATCAATGGCAACAGCTTTTCTGAATTCAATATGCCCCTTGGTAGTATCAAAATGAGCGTTCCCCGGTATTATGTCACCTTCCTTAACCAGCGCGGAAAAAAGAACATTTTCTGCAGCCCGCCCCTGGTGGACCGGGAGAAAAAAAGGAAATCCCAGAATTTCTTCCACTGCCTTCTTCAACCGATAATAGGAAGAAGCTCCAGCATAGCTTTCATCACCGTTCATAAGAGCAGCCCATTGCCGAGTACTCATGGCGCCGGTGCCCGAATCGGTCAACAAATCGATAAATACCTGGTCACTTCTGAGGTTAAATAAATTGTAATGCGCTTCCCTGACCCATTGTTCCCGCTGTTCGCGAGTACTCCTGTAAACAGGCTCAACTGATTTTATCTTATATGATTCTGCAAAAGGAAAATCCATAAGCACTAAGGTTTATAATATTCAATTGGGAGAAAAAGTCACTGCCGCAATATTAGAAAGTATCGCGTTCTTTAATATTCCGGTACAGTTGCTTACGGCTCACGTCTGAAGCGTGTTAAGTTTAGCGGAATAAGCAAAGATATAAACCGCTGTGAAAGATCAATATGTTATCGGGCAGAGGATGTACGAAAACTTTAAGTTCCGGTATCCTTAAAAAATGTCGTTCCCGGAAATGCCACTCAATTTCTGCAAATACCATTTTGGATTACTCCTGGTCTTTTATGAGAGACAAAAAATCAGACCCTTTTATACGACATCAGAAGAGATGGGGTTTAATATTCAATCCTTTCCATCCATTTCTTATGATGATCAGTTTGCCTAGAACAATGCTGAAAAGAATCTTCCCAGCCAGGAAAAAAAGCCCAGCAACTGACCTGCTGACATCAATATAGCTGCAACAAGAAACCAACCGATGAAACGTGCCCCTTTCTTAACGGCCAACCGTGAAGCGGTCCATGCTCCGGCAATGCTACCCACTGCCAGCAGCAAACCAGGTACAATCTTCACCTGATGATTGACTAAAAAGACAATGAGAGCCGATATGGTCAGGCACAAAACCGTAAAGTTTTTATACGCATTTCCTGAAACTACATCAGTCTTAATCCCCAAGACCAGCGTGCCAAGCAAAAAAAAACCCACTCCTGCCTGAATGAAGCCTCCGTAAATTCCGACAAAAAAAAGAGTTATTATCTGCCAGAATCCTATTTGGAAAAGGTTTTCCTGTTGCCGTCCAAACCATTTTTCCGGTTTAAGGATGATCAGCACCACCATGATCAGCAGAAGCACTCCGATTGCTCTGCGCATAAGGACTTCATTCAGGTCGACTGCGATCAGGGCTCCAAAAAAGGAACCAAGTACAGCAGGTATGGCGATGATAAGTCCTCTGCGAAGCTGAAAATATCCCTGCTTTCTAAAACTCAGGGTGCTGGTAATCGTTTGAAAAAGAATTCCCAGGCGGTTTGTTCCATTGGCCACATTGGCCGGCATACCCAGGAATATAAGGAGAGGAAGGGTAATCAGGGATCCACTTCCGGCAATTGTGTTAATAAAACCTGCAGTAAAACCAGCCAGAATTATGGCTATTGCAGTATACCAGAGCATAAAAGGAGGCTATTACCAGGCAAACAAAGGATATTCTCTCATCATGGAATTTACTCTGGTTCTTACCCGTTCAATTACCATCTCATCATCAGGATGTGAGAGAACTTCATCAATCAATTCCACTATCACCGGCATAGCATCTTCTTTCAGACCGCGCGTTGTAATAGCAGGTGTTCCCACCCTGACGCCGGATGTTTGAAACGGAGTACGGCTATCAAACGGAACCATATTTTTATTCAACGTAATATCAGCTTTAACCAGAGCATTTTCAGCCGCTTTTCCAGTCAGATCAGGGAATTTGGAACGAAGGTCAATCAGCATTGAATGGTTGTCAGTACCTCCGGAAATAATTTTGTACCCTTTTTCAACAAAGGCCTGAGCCATTGTTCTGGCATTGGATACTACCTGTCTGACATAGTCACCATAGGATTCTGACAGAGCTTCACCAAAAGAAACTGCTTTGGCTGCAATAACATGTTCCAGAGGTCCGCCCTGAATACCAGGGAATACAGCAGAATCGAGCATCTGGGTAATGGTTTTCAGTTCTCCTTTAGGGGTTCTGATTCCCCATGGATTTGGGAAATCCTCTCCGACCAGGATCATTCCTCCGCGCGGTCCTCGCAATGTTTTATGAGTTGTGGTTGTCACAATATGGCAATGCGGAAAAGGATTCCTGAGCAACCCTTTTGCAATCAATCCGGCAGGATGAGCAATGTCGGCCATCAGCAAAGCGCCAACCTTGTCGGCTATACTCCGCATACGCGCATAGTCCCAGTCGCGCGAATACGCTGAAGCTCCTGCCACTATAAGACGAGGTTTTTCGCGCAGTGCAATTTCTTCCATCCTATCGTAATCAACCAACCCTGTCTCAGGATTAAGGGTGTATGAAACGGCACGATACAAGATCCCCGAATAATTGACAGGTGAACCGTGAGTTAGATGGCCTCCATGCGACAAATCCAAACCCATCAGAGTATCGCCGGCTTTAAGCACGCACATCATTACAGCAGCATTGGCCTGTGCACCTGAATGCGGCTGAACATTGGCCCATACTGCCCCGAATAACTTCTTCGCCCTCTCTATTGCCAGCTGCTCCACTTCATCCACTACCTGACATCCTCCGTAATAACGGCGCCCGGGATATCCTTCGGCATATTTGTTGGTCAGAACCGACCCCATTGCTCTCAATACCTGTTCGCTGACGAAATTTTCAGAAGCAATCAGTTCAATTCCATGTATCTGACGTTCCTGTTCTTTCCGAATAAGTTCAAAAATCAGATTGTCCTGTTCCATAGGTTGATATTTTAAGTTGAAGTTGTTTGATTTCCAATGTTCAATGTTTCATTCAAAAATAGTGAAAAGTGTTCAGCAGCAAGTAATATCTTTTGGTAGTATTATTTCTTACACTCTTTTTTTTCATTCTTCTGAAAACTCCTTAATAACGTCTCTGTATGCTGAGAATATTCTGGCACGGGAAATAAACCCCATGTATCTGCCTTTGTCCACTACCGGCAGGTTCCAGGAACGGGACTCTTCGAATTTATTTACGATACTTTCCATCCGCTCATTCAGATAAACGTATGCCGGAGGTACATGCATGATATTCTCAACCGTAATCATATCGTACATATCCTTGTCAAACATTATATGTCGTATATCATCGAGCATAACAATCCCAATAAGGTATCCATCCTCGTCAGTAACCGGGAAGATGTTTCTTTTCGAAGCCGTTACTACCTTAACCAGGTCACCGAGCCGCATTTCAGGTTGCACAGGAATAAAATCAGTTTCGATCAGTTCGTTGATATTCATCATGGTAAGCGCGGCCTTATCCTTGTGATGCGTGATAAGATCCCCTTCTTCTGCAAGCCTGCGGTGATAAATGGAATGTGCCTCAAATGACCGGATAGTTAAAAAAGAAAGGGTTGATGTAATTATGAGGGGTATGAACAGCTGATAGCCACCTGTTATTTCTGCAATCAGAAATATCGCTGTAAGAGGTGCATGCATAACACCCGACATAACTCCGGCCATTCCGGCCAGGGCAAAATTTCTGGAAGATATCTCTCCAAAACCCAGATATTGCAAAACGAACACAAGAAAATATCCTGCAATTCCACCCACAAAGAGCGACGGAGCAAAAAGCCCCCCTACCCCTCCGCTGCCATTCGTAAAGGCCATGGAATATACCTTCAGCAGAAGAATCAATAGCAAATATCCGGCAAAAACCCAGAATTCATTTCTGTAAGGATAAACAAAACTATGTTCAGCCAGTTGAAGAGGGTCACCCCCCAGAACATGTCGCAGGCTGTTGTAGCCTTCTCCGAACAGAGGGGGAAATAAATAAATCATTGCTCCCACGAGAAGACCACCGGCAAGCAATCTTAGCCATAAATTACTTATTCTGTGTATTAAATTTTCAGCCCTGAAGGCAGATCTCGAAAAATACAGGGAAACAAAACCGGTAAAGACACCCAATAACAGGTAAAACGGAATGTTTTTCAGAACAAACGGATCAGAAATAGTAAATGAAAATTCAACCCCCTGTCCCAGAAGAAAATAAGCAACTGTTGCAGCTGTAACAGACGAAATCAATAGCGGAATAATAGAAGACAAGGTCAGGTCAAACATCAGGACTTCCAAAACAAAAACCACAGCTGCTATAGGGGCTTTAAAAATTCCGGCAATAGCTCCTGCAGCACCGCATCCCAGAAGCAAAACGGTAGTGCGATAGTTGGTCTTAAGAAAGCGACCCAGATTGGAACCAATAGCTGAACCTGTCATCACAATTGGGGCCTCCATTCCAACTGATCCTCCGAAGCCAACCGTTATTGAACCGGCAATCATGGAACTCCACGTATTATGGAGAGGCAGGTTGGCTTCTCCGCGTGAAATGGCATGAAGAACCCTCGTAACACCGTGGCTGATGGAGTCCCTTATAAAATATTGAACAAAAACAAACGTTAGAAAGATCCCCGCAAGCGGCAATGTAAAGTAGAGCAGTGACGTTCCCGACAGTTGCAAATTCTCTGATATAAACCGGTGGAAAAAATACACCAGGTTTTTCATCACGACCGCCGCCAATCCTGAAAGAAGGCCTACAATAAAGCTCAGCAGAAGAACAAAATTCCGGTTGGTCACCAGTTTTTCATTACGCAATAGTCTCCTAATCCGTATCAGATTGATTTTCTTCTTGTATTCATCTTCAGAAATTCCCTTACTCATTGTATGGCAGCATCACAGGACAGCTTACAGGACTATTTTGTCACGCGCAAAGATAAGAACTGATAACAAAGGGAAAAAGTATATCTGTGGAAATTTTCCTGTATTTATACAGCCAATTTGGATATTGTGTTATAAAACATATTTTTGCAAAAACAAGGAACAAAGGAATATGTTAACCGTTGAAAAAATAGGTGGAACCTCCATGTCTAAGTTCGGAGATGTTCTACGAAATATCATTATGAGGAACCGCTCTGCAAACGATTATTATAACCGGATTTTTGTTGTTTCGGCATACAACAACGTTACTAACTGGCTTCTGGAACACAAAAAAACCGGAGAACCGGGTATATTCAGCATTTTCGTTTCCGGTGGTGATTATCGCACTGCACTGAAAGACCTTTTAACAAAACTGATTGACATCAACAAAGGTTTTTCGGATATAGGTCTGGATCTTTCCGTTGCTGAAGAATTTATAACCGAAAGAATCCGGCAGGCCGAAAATTATCTTCAGAGTCTGTCAGAAGTAATGGCTTCAGGCTATGTAATAAGGGAAAATATTCTTCATGCCGCGCGGGAGATACTGGCCTCAATAGGAGAAGCTCATTCCGCTTTCAATTCGGTCAACATACTTCAGCATCACGGGATCAATGCCACTTTTATTGATCTGTGCGGATTTAATGATCCTGAACCGTTAACCATTGATGAACGCATCCGGAAAATGTTTTCAGGAATCGATTTTTCGAAAACCCTTTGCATTGCAACCGGATATACCAAGGGTACTGAAGGTATCATGCGGGAATTCGACAGAGGTTATTCCGAAATCACCTTCAGCAAAATAGCGGTGGCCGTGAAAGCCAGTGAAGCAATCATTCATAAGGAATACCATCTATCATCAGCTGATCCACTTATTGTTGGTGTTGAAAACAGCAGGCCGGTGGGATTTACAAACTACACTGTTGCTGACCAGCTGGCAGATGTAGGAATGGAAGCTATTCATCCGAAAGCATCTAAGCCACTTGAGGTTGCCAATATTAACCTGCGCATAAAAAACACTTTTGAGCCTGATCATCCGGGAACCATAATATCACGCGATTATAAAAACCCAGAGCCTAGAATAGAAATAATTACCGGGACCGACAAAGTGCTGGTTATTGAAATACAGGAACCCCTGATGGTTGGACAGGTGGGGTTTGATCTTGGAATTATGCAGGTTTTCCAGAAACACAAAGTAAGTTACATCCTAAAGGCAACCAATGCCAACAGTATTTCTATGGTTGTATGGGATAACAAGCGGAGCGCTGAACTTGTAAATGAATTGAAATCAATCTATGATACCATAACCGTAAAACCTGCATCGATAGTTTGTGCTATTGGATCCAACATCACTGGCCCGGGAATAGTAGCTCGCGCAGCAGGCGCCATAGCACGTGAGAACATTAATATTGACTGTATTTCCTTATCTCTTTCCCAGGTTAATATTCAATTTGTTGTCGCCCGGGAAGATTTCAGGAAGACCGTTATTGTCCTGAACAAAGAACTATGCCTGTCATAGAACAGTAGGTCTGATCCTCACAAGTTTTATCGGACCCAGAAGACCAGACTTTTTCAAAGGTTTGTTTTTATCGAGATACAACTGTACGGGAGCGCTGGTCCAAACTGTACTTACTTTTCCTTTTTCAATAAAATCACCAATTATCCTGTTTCTGTATACATTGTTTACCTCAACCTCCAGTTCATTTTCCTTATTCAGGATGCCTCTGACAGGAAGCATGATATATGGGTTCCACACGTAACCAAGTTCTTTGCCATTTAGGGTAACTTTTGCCGTTGAACCTAATTCTCCGAGCGATAGCATCAAGGAATCTTTTCCAGACAGATACTCATCTGGGACAGAAAATTTCAAACGGTAGATGCCTGTCCCGGAGAAATATTTGATTTCCGGATCGGCAAACTCAGTCCATGAAACAAGTCGGTTAATTTCCAAGGGTTTATGATCCTTTAAGTAAGAAGAAGAAAAACTTAGTGTTCCGGCAAAATTTTGAATATAAAAAGTATCCGGAGTATCCAGCTGGACGGAAATGGTCTTTCCTCCGGAATAGCGCATGACATATTCTCCTGGTAATGCTGAAAATGATTTGATTTTATCACCTTCCCACCATGCAATAGGGGTAGAATTCATGGACGAACCCTGGTCAGATGCAGGGAAAACCTGTTTTTTTCCAAAATATACACTCTCAATATACTTACCGCTACTTGAACCTGTAAATACAAACAACACGGATTCTCTAGGTTTTAATGAAAAAGGAATACATATCCGTCCGTCTTTCAAATATCGGTAAACGGCAGGTCGAATAATTCTTCCGTCAACAGGATTCCAGATTTCCGGAGAACGTGCGCTTGTATTGAAAATCCCTTCCCTCATAATAACCGAGTCGGTCTGGTTGAACAGAAAAAAAACATCCTCATTTTCAGTTTTTTTGTGTATAAACATGAGTTTTAATGAATCAGGATGTTCTGTTTCAAATTCAGGAAGGATTTCAATCTGTTTTACAAGTTGCGACAATGGCATACCCCAGTAGACTTTACCTTTGCCATATTTGTTTTCGGTATATTCTTTTCCGTCGATAGGCCCCCATATTTTCGCTGTCAGAATATCAAACTTACCTTGCGCTGACAGATCATTCAAGGATAGCATCTTAAGGGGACGCGGTCCATACAAATTGGCACCCTGATTAACCAGTTTTTCAATTGCTTCAAGCGTAGCATAGTTTATCCCAATGGAAGCAGGAAGAACAAGAAGATCATATTCACTACCGTCACACAGTATTTTATTCTTCTTTTCTTTTGATTTTGTAAGGAGGACTTCCTGATTACATAGCGAAACGGGGTAGCCAAAAGGCAATTTAAGATCGGATAGAAAATCAAGAGCCTGGGGATATTGATCACCGGTATATACCTGCAAACGGGCAACCTGTTTGCCCTCCTGAAGAACTGATTGAATTCGTGCATGATATGTTAACCAGTCTGAGAGATGTTCCCAATAAAGATTATTTCTGTTGAAATGAGAACCCCACAGCAAAAGAGTCATCCCCGGTTTACGGTCAAACGGCTGATGGACATAACTATGCAAAATAAACTGATTGATGCCACTACAGTATGCCCGGTCACCGAAACATTTCAGATCCCAAGGCGATTCACTATAGTGTGCCTGGGCTGTATATGACTCAGCGCCCATTACCGGCTTGTTATACATGGCAGCAGCAAATGCAGGAAAATTGTATTCAGGCTGAAAGGATGGTGTATATTCGGGATAAGAAGTGACCGGATTATGACCCGCCCAAAACTCAAACATCGGCAAATCGGCATAGGAATTTGCTTTTAATATATCCAGCGGTGGATATCCGGCTCCCCCGTATGTAACTTCGGCATGAAAATCCACACCCATACGATGGCATAGTTGGCTGAAATGTTTGTAGTAGTATTCTTCAATAAGTTCAGCAATCGTCTTTCTGAAATCGTACAAAAAGGCATCCATTAGTTCTGATGATGCGACATTCATACCACAAAGTACAGGCAGCCAGGGTATTAGACTGTAGCCACGCCTCCTCTCAAATTCGTCAGGGAAATTTCCTGTCCAGTTCTGATACCCGCACTCCCAACTGTCAATAAAAATATACCGGAAGGTACTTCCAGCCAGAGAGCCCGCTTCCTTTATCAAGCGGGCAGGGAAATTGGCAAAATGAACATTCAGGGCTATCGTATCCATCTTATCACATTCAAGGCCAGTTCCTTCGATTGTTGCCGGTGCATTGACAGCTCCGGTTGTTGTATAACCAAACCTCAGGATAGCCCAGTTACCGTTAGGAACGTCCCAGGAAAGAAAGCCTTCAGAATTCATAAACGCAGTAACATCAATCGTATTTGGCGTTTTTGAATCATAATTCGCTGACATAACTGTCGGAACTCCCTCAAAATCACTCATCCTGCCTGCCTTTGCCGAAACTGTTTTTGCCATTAATGAAGATAAAACCGGAGCAAACAATGGTTTCTCGTTAGCTTTTAATAACTCTGCCTCTGCAATGGTAAACGGAAGAAAGCTGTCAGAATCAGAGAAATCGTCAATCTGTAAACGATAAAATTTATATTCCGACGAAGGAATTGCGATTTCAACGCTCTCATTTAATCCTTTAATCTCAAAACGCGTAATTTCCTTGAATGAACGACCATTATCAGACCCCCAGAGTGAATATCGGCTGATAAATGCAGATGCATCGGCCCACATAAAACGCTTTCGGGGATGAATTACAATTTTATCTGCGCGGAAAGGCTGATCAAAAGCAAAGTCGATCTTATCTCCCCGACCGATAGTTAATGCACTCACGGGATTCCCATCGGCAAGCAAATCAGCGGGAACAATTGAGGCACTTCTTCCTTGACCCAGAAGCTGACTAAGAAAATCCGCGGAATTCTGGTCAGATCTACCTGTCAATAAAGTAATCATAGGTCTGGAAGAATGAAATGAACCAGCAGTCTCGTTTGTTCTAATGGCAATAACAGCCACATCGCGATAGAAGTCTTTTTCAGAATAGGGTTTTGGTAGTTGAACTGATATTTTTTTGCCTCCGGTAACTATTGTTTTTGACCAGACATACTGTTTCATTGACATTTCAGGGGTAATCCAGGGGCCTCCACTGGAACTCCATCCGTCGCAATTGTGTGCACCAAGCACTATACCCAGCCTGTCTGCTTCCTGCACAGCCCATCGAAACATTTCATACCACTCATTAGAATTGAAATGCACTTTGTTTACTCCGAAATCGGTTCCTCCAAAAAGTCCCACATTCAATATGGTTGCCTGGCTTATTCCCTGTTGCTTCATTGCTTCAAGATCTTTTGTAATTCCCTCCTTTGTAATATTTCCATCCATCCAGTGCCACCATACACGTACCTGAGCTTTTGACGAAGGATGAAGAAAATGCTCCCGGAACGAGGCTGAATCGTGTTTCTGACATTCTGTCAATATGAAAATTAAACCCAAAAAACTGAAGGAAAGAAGTCTGAATGGTTTCATGGTGGTAATATTAAACAGCAAAAATCATGACTATGCAAATTACAAAAAATTGTACATCAGGAGAAAATTTGTTACCTTTCTCTAATAATCAAAACCCTATATTAAAATGAAACATCCATTCTTTCTGGTTGTTCTTCTCACCGGTCTTTTCCTGGCATGGGGTTGCACGAGTACCTCAACATCAAAGCTTATTAGTATTGAGGATTATACCTTTGCCCGTGCCGATGAATCAGGGAATCTGAATCCGGTTGCTTCACCCTCCACCTTCCGGAAAGGAGAAAAAGTCCACCTGGTGCTATTACATGTCGGACCATTCAAAAAAGATTCAGCCGGACTCAACTGGTTCGATATGGACATTCATATTTCTGATCCGGACGGAATTGAAATGTATTCAGGTAAATCAGTGCTCGGCGAAAGCGGACATATTGCTTTGCCTGAAAACTATGCTAAATCGCCCTATGCTTTTTTTCAGACAGATGAATCAATGAAGAGCGGCAAATTCAAATTTACTATAACCATCTACGACAGGATAGGACAAGGTAAGGCCACTCTATCGGCCTTCTTTAATCTTGAATAAGCATGATTAGGAGGTGTAAACCATTTATCAGATTGTGAGCTATCCTATTATTATTTTCTTGATCTTTTAAATTCAATTTCGAATTCAGAAAGGTACAGATCGGGTTTTCCGGCCGGAAAGTACTTGTAATACAATCTTGCCCTTTTTCCCAATTTTGTGCTATTATTTTTTTGCCTGATATCATTTTTTGATCCAGTCGGCTGAAGGGAGGGATACCAGATTATATCGCCCGGTTTATTGAGAAGTAGCTGAGGTTGGGTCCACTCCTGCGAATTTTGTAATTTCCCAAGATCCTTATTGAAATTATACGAAATGTAAATAGCTGAACCAACCCATTTGGGAGCTTCAGCCCTTGCCATCAGCATAACCCAGCATTGTAACCATGTATTCCAGCTTACGGAAGGCCCCCAATAGAATTTCGAAGTACCATCCGAAGCAGGACCTCCACCTTCTTCCATTGAAATTTGAAGCGTCCTGATCGGTTGTCCTATGCCATCATAAGGCACAGTAAATGATTTCCCATCCCAGCGTTTTGCCTTACCGGCAGGATTATCCAGATCATTTAATGCAATACGGGCGACACTTATGCATTGCCCTTCCCATTCTTTCTTTTTATCATAAGTAACAGAATCATAAGCACCTGGATAACCATATTCTCCATAAAAGACATACAGATAATCACCTGACACTGCGGCAGAAGGATCTCCCACGCCTCCGGCAAAAGTTAAGGAATTGTTGTGCGGTTTCAGTATCATTCGGGGTTGCTTATCTTCCAGAATAATTCCCTTGTCAATCCATGTTTTTCCACCATCGGTTGATTTCATGATGCCTATCCGGCAAACGGCTGCTTCGGTTGTATCACCGAGCAATCCTTCTGGCCAGTTATATGGTAGGTATCCTTCTCCTGTTTGTGGATTAAAAGGATAATTTTTGGGATATAATTCATTATGGTACAATGCAAAAAGTGTTTTTTCAGAAGGATCTCGTCTGTCTTTATATATAGTTTCAAACCATACTGCACCATGCAATCCTAATTTGTGAGCATCAACACTTGGGGGAAGGAAAGGTTTTTCAAATTTTGCCCATGGAGTAGCAAATACCTGATCCGGGTTCGTTCCACTGGCAAATCTCAACAGATCTGCATCACCCCATACAGGGTCCTTGCCGTATTTGCCTGAAAAAATACGAAATGTGTCTTTTATCCAGGCTTCTGCCATATTACAATCCACATAGCCTTCGAATACAATTATTTTTTCTGATGGTTTAATACTGGCTGAAATTTGAGGCTGGGCTATCCCTTCTGCACAGGGTAATAAGAAACATAATGAAAATAGTTTATACAAGTTTTTCATGGTTTTATATCATGCAACACTATTTAAAAGTAGAAAAAATTAACATTATGATCTTTATTTCAACAAATAAAATGAAATAAGTGGGCTCAAATTATTGAAAGGCTTTTAAGAAGATTAATTGGCTAATCTTAAAAAAATTACCATGTATAGTAAGCCAATGGCTA
>CAZJQN010000044.1:0-25937 GCA_964548125.1 uncultured Bacteroidales bacterium
TTGCATAAAGACTCTTGTCCTCACCCGTAATGCAAGCATTGCATTTAACCCAATTTCTCTAAAAATAATTTTACTCTAATCTTGTAAGTTTTGACATAAATTTTTATTAACCCGGTTGAATTTATAAATTCATGGTACTTCGGTTAAAAACACTTCAGTAAAACAGGTCTCAACGGACCAATAATAAAACGCAGGGTTATTTGACAACAACTGTGGCAAACGGTTTAAGTACAAGTCTGCCAGTATCACCCTTTATCGCTTCCAAAGTGCATTGATCAGATCCCAAAATAAAACGGGTCTTATTCCGAAGCATTTTGTATTGTTTCCTGTTTAGAGGCAAACAGCGAACCGAATCTGAAAGATTGACCGCCACCAGGATCTCCTCATTATTTTTCTGACGTTTAAAAACAAAAACTTGATCTTGTTCACAGGGATAGTGAATATAAGAACCTGCAGAAAGGGTAGGGAACTTTTTGCGAAGGGAAATCAGCTTGCGATAGAAATTCCAAAGAGAGGCAGAATCATCTTTTTCTTCCTCAAGAGATATTTTGTCATTTTTGCGTAAAAAGGTACTATCCCACCAGGCGCCCGTGTTTTTGTACCAGATAGCCATACCAGGTTGTTCATAATCATTGCACCATTCGAATGCCTCCCGGCAGGGAATAATATCACCATCACCTGCAACACGAAGTTTCCTACCTTTCATGCCCAATTCCTGTCCATAATAAATCAGGGGTGTCCCGGGAAGTAACAAATTCAGCGCTGCAGCAACTTTTAGTTTTCCCTCTTCCGAATTAAAAAGTGATGCAGTTCTCTCCAAATCATGATTTTCAAGAAAAATCAGTTGTTGCTTCCCCTGCGGCATGTTGGCCAGAGTGGAATCTACCATCGTCACAATTTGTTTTTTATCGAAAGAAACTATGGCAAACCGGAGAAGAAACGCAAAAACCATATTAACTTCGGCTTTTTCAAAATATTCCCTGCCAAAGGAAAACCAATCAGCCTGCTCAGCAATTATTCTAAGTTCCGGGTTCATTTTTTTAAGCTCGAGGAAAAGTGGTTTCCAGAAACCGTCAAAAAGGTTTGTATCCAGATCACGATGATCAAGATTGTCCATCATATGATCGATGCGAAAACCATCCACTCCGTCATTGAATTGTCCATCCCTGTTTGGATCGACCAAGTTGATAAACACATCATAGATGTACCTTCTAACCTGTGGATGATTAAGGTTAACCATGAAAATGGAATGCTGCTGCCCGTCATATGATAACAACGGAAATTCCGTCTGTGGGAAAAAACTACTGTCGTGCCATGTTTGCTCGGAATCTCCATATTTTTTGTACCAGATATGTTCATCAGTAATATACTGAGGTTCCATATCGAGATAGAACTTCATACCTCGTTTGTGGGTTTCCCTGATCAGGTTTTTTAGATCCTCTTTTGTTCCATACTCAGGGTCAATTATTTCCAGATCCACCGGAAAATAGTTATGATAATAAGATGAGAAGCAGAGTGGAGTTGTAAGAATGGAAGTCACACCCAGTTCCTGCAAATAATCCAATTTTTGCTGAATCCCCTTAAGGTCACCAAACCTGTCTCCGTCGGAATCAAAAAAACTTCGTGTAAAAACAAAGTAAATAATTTCAGAAGATTCAGGTATTTCTTTTTCTTTTGTTCCGTATTTTGAACAGGAAACTAAACAAAGTAGAACCGAAAGAAAGAATAGAAAGATTCTTTTCATTGCACGGAAGAATTAAAAAGGTTGAGAGCTCTGATCAACTTATCTTCCTGTGAAACCCATAAATGGTTTTTTCGGAGAATAAGGCGCATTCGTTCTTTTTCTTCTCCCATCCGTGCAAGGAGGTCGCGCCGCCCAGGCCTGAAAAGGCTTATTTCATCCCGATAGGACAAATAGTATCTCGGTCTTTTTTCCATACGTCCCGTATTCCGGACAACCTCCACCCTGTTCAGTTTGTAGAGACTTACAGGCCCTTCGGCCAGTACCTGCAGAAAAAAATCTGCTGAATCGGAAGATAATTCTTTGCGCAGACGTATTTTCCTGAACCGGGCAAACAGAGATCCATCCTTCTTATAAAGATTGAATCCTGCAACCTGTTCTTTCTCAATAACAGCCGTCTGATGATCTGATGACCGGAACCACAGAAGGGCATCCATAATTCCGTGGTACCGTATGCTTTCATTCCTAAGCACCTTACCGCTTGAAAGCAGAATATCACCCGTCATCCAGTAAGAAAAATATTGCATGGTATCCATACCGTAAGGAAACCAGAATGCACGGGCAACCAGTTTTTCCTTAACTGCAATATCTAAGGAGGAGCTTTCACTGCAGGCACAGGATCTTTCCTGGCCCGAAATTTTGAGTGTATTATGACTGTAAATCAGGAAGCATGTCGCCACTACAAGGCACCACTTCATTTTTTTGTCCGAATGGTGTTTATTTCTCTGCATGTTGAACGCCATTTTCAAGAACGATAATGTTTTTGCACACTTCCACTTTCCGGCCGGAGGAAGTAATACCAAAAACTTCGATCTGATATGTACCGGGCATATCAGATGTATGGACAATCCATTCTTTTGCGTCGTTGAAACCGATCCTGACATCGGGGTTCCAATATAAATTTAACCGAAAGTCAGGAAGAGGATATTCAGGAATATCAACTTCCTCGAAAATACTTTCAGGGAAATAGACTTTATTTTCCAGACAACACGCATGTCTTGCAAGATATGAAGAAGAAATGTTTCCATCAGTTGTAACCAGGCTTAGCAGACCGTCAAACGTAAGATCACCGAACAACAGCCGGCGATTAACAATGTCGATGTACCGGATTTGCTTTGAACCCTTGCCTGCTATGGAAGCAAGATCATCATAAAAAACACCGTTGAGAAGAATCCTGCGGTCGGGAGGCCAGAATAACTGCCTGCCTGGCTCCAATATCCGGATAAAATAACCGTCATCTTTTTTGCGATAACGAACAGAAAGAAGAAGATTGTCAGCTACTTCCCGGAAATTGTCAAGCGGAGCATATTCGGCAGGAACCACTCTTCGGTCGGCAGTATAATAAAATGGCCTGCTGAAAGGCAAAGGTCCTTTTTCATGTGAAGACACAGAATCCTGGCCATATACAAGATTGATAAGTCCCACAGAACGGATTTCGTCCCAGGCTTTTATTTGTTCATGGTTCCACCGAATTGTGTGTACCTTACCTGAGGTTACCGGCAAATGTTTATTATCAATTAGCCAGTTAATATTTTCCCGTACAGTATCACCATCGAGCATCTGAAGACAAAGGGACCTGTTGTCAAGAACGGGAGAAAGTGCGAAGCAGAATCTTCCTGAAGAGTCGGTATAAGAGTAATCCAGAAATGGAATACTGTCAGGCACTGTCAGGGTAACAAGTTTGTTGGTGAGCGGAGTACCAGTAACCGGATTCAACACTGCGCCGCTCAGCAAACATCCCTCATTCTCCAGGGCATAACTGCAGGGAAAATTCTTCGGGACTGATGTAGGCTCTCCGATCATGGGTAGCCTAACCGCAGAGGTTTCCTGTTCAGATGAATCATTATCGGTACGATACGCTCCTTCTGAAAAACTGAACGAAAAAGGAACTTTCCGAACGACACGTACTGACAAGCTTGCGGTTTCGCCGGGGTACAAGTTTCCGGGCCGGATCCGCACTCGCAGAAATCCGCGGGTAGCAATACTGTCCTTATCTGTCGAAATGCTGATAATGGAAGAGGCCGCCTCTGACATTGCAATTGATCCATGTACGTTATTCTTATCAGAGACCTGAGAAGAAAAACCCGATTCCGTTATCATGCCTTCTGCATCAGGTGCTATGATCTCACTCACCTTGAATTCAGTGAAATTGTCATCCGTCAGAGCAGAAACATACAATGGTTTAAAGGCAACGTACGTAAGCGGAAGATTTCGCATGAAAGAAGTATATGCTGCCAGGTAGTAAATTCCTGAAGAAAGGGTATCCGGAAGCTTTATCTCACCGACCGACTTGTTACCGGCCAAATTTGTACGCCAGGAAAGGACAGGAAACAGATTTTGATTAAAAAGACTGAAGTATAGTATTTTACTTTGAATATTTTCTCCGGGATCTGCCGGGTTGAAAATAAGAAAGCAGTACCTGAGGAATTCTCCGCTCACGTAATAATCCCTGTCAGTCTGCGCAAAAGTTTTTTCCAGATACATGTTGGTACCGTTAATGTTTCCGTTCTGAGCACCAACAATTTCAGTACCTGTCATCGCTGGCAGTAACCACACCATTAAAGGCAGGAGGAGAAGAACAGGAGTTTTATGAATCATCCGAAGCATCTCTGATACGCAAATTAAAAATAGATCCATCCCGGAGGTGGAAAACCTTCCCGGCACGCAGGCCCTTCAGGAAACTGATAATCCTTCAGTTCCCGCATATGATAGACTTCTGAACCAGGGAACCAGGTAAAAATATGATGCAGTACCGTCTCGGAAGCCACCTCAAACATCCCTATCATCACTTTGTTTGGATTATTCCTGCATACCATATTTCCCATGATCTGTGAAGGAACAGGGTCGAATATCTGCTGATCGGCTTGCAATTGTTTCACGGCCAACCGGTAAAAATCATAAACCTTCTGGTTAAAAACGGATATTCTTGTCTGCAAAACCCAGGCTGTCATCAGGTCTTTGGAAATCATTGGGTCTTCCGGTTCGGGATAGACGATATAGGGCAGAAAGGAATACTGCGTACTCCTGAGTAACTGGTTTCCTTCTTTGCCAATAGAAGCAAAAACCTGAGGAATCGGATCGGGGTTATATGTATCGTAGCAGAAAACAGTAATGGCATCGGGAGTATTGGGATTAAGGGTATGGTATCTTTCAATCAGCAAGCGGGTTCTAAAACGATAGTAGCGTTTACTATCAGACGGGTCAGTGACATCGGCCAGAACATGCAGTCCCCGGCTTTTGGTTTCAATAAGGTCACCATATTGGTTTTTTGTTACAGTGACTGCAGAACCAATTTCAGCAAAAACTGAATCTACCTCCGGAGGGGACTGAAGTATCTGAGGTTCTGATTCGAAGATATCGTCATTAGGCAATTTTACGGTCAGTTTATAACTTCTTTCCACAGCCACCGGCATTCCATAAGCAGAAGTGACATAAACACCGGGAGCATTTTCGGTAAGGACTTCGCTGAAGCCAACATCATCTGACAGCATGATCCATGCACCGCTAATGGGTCTGTTCAGTTTTTTTCCAAAAGGAGAAGCCCAGGAAAGATAGATTGCAAATGGTCCCGGACCATTCGAAATAGAACCTTCAATGACCGGAATCATTTCATTGCTGTTGAGAGGGCCTGGATCATAAGGCTCCTGACAAGCAGTTGCTGTCAGCAATATAAAAATGCATAATCTAAATGAGTTTCTGCAACACATGTTCAGAAAATAAAATTATATGTTATCACCGGGAAAGGCCGGCCAATCAGATAAAGTTTATATAACCCCGATATATTTGAGTCATCCGGAAGACCACCATTAGCTTTTTTATAAAATACAGAATATGCATTTTTCCTTCCGTACACGTTAAGAACTGAAAAGGTCCAGCTTCCCTTCCACTTTTTACGGAGATGCAAGCTTTCATCGCGGCTGACAGAAAGATCGAGACGGTGATAGGATGGTAACCGGTAAGCGTTTCTGTCAGAAAACCAAACGAGAGTATTATTTCCAAAACCGTACTGATATTCAGGCAAAGTTGCCGGCCGGCCCGATGAAAGATAAAAATTGGCAGTAAACCGTAACCTGCGATTATAGTAATAAGTTCCAGACACATTCAGGTCGTGGGGCCGGTCGAACATCGACGGAAACCATCTGTTTTCATTAATTACCTCTTCGGAGTACTGTCCGTTTGTTTTCCTCCACGCACGGGAAAAGGTATAATTAATCCACCCGTCGATTCTTCCACCGGTTTTCTTTATCATACATTCAATACCGTAATTTTTCCCGGTTGCTATTGTCAGCTCAGTTTCAGGATGAGGATTCATTTCAAGGATCGCATCATTTTTATATTCCGGGAGATGATCAAGCCATCGGTAATATATTTCAGTTGAAAACTCTATGGAATTGTTTGCCGAGTTCCGGAAATACCCAAATGCAAGCTGGTGAGAACCAATTGGGTGAACATAAGGATCTGCCAGTTTCCAGACATCGTTTGGTGTTGGAATGGATGTAAACGACAGAAGCATCAGGTATTGCTTGTTTCTGCTGTAAGAGAACTTGAAAGAACTTTTCCGGCTCAGCATGAATTTCATGGCAAGCCGCGGTTCAAAACTGTGATAGGAAACAACATTTATGCCTTCTGTAAAAGAAAGGGTATCTGCAATACGCGACGGTGATAAAGGACCAGCGGGATCGTACAGGAATTTATGGTAAGGACCTGTCAGATTATATACTGAAAAGCGCAATCCGGCGCTGAATCCAAACCGGTCTGATACATCAAAGTCATCACCGATAAAAAAGGCAGTTTCATATCCCTTGCTGTTTTCTATAGCCAGAGGCGAAATCAGTGAAAAATCATTTAGGGGTTTCTGAGAACCAGGATGAACTGTGTAATGAATGATCTGAACCCCTGCCAATGGTTTGTGATTATGAAATTTAGTCCAGTTCAGAACCAATTTGGCATCAACAGAACGGATTCCAGAAGAAACCTGTTTTACTAGGGAAGCTTCTGCCAGGTCATCTCTTTCGACATAATAATCGGAAACAGAAGCAGTGAGTTCTGTGTTCCAATTGGCATTATAGATCCGCGTCCACCGTGCCGATGCAAGGTTATTGCCGTACCGGTAACTCATTTCTTCGGCGTACCGGAACTTGTCAAAACTTGAATAGGCAAAGAAGGTAAGATGATTCTTACTGTTTTTGTATTGCAACAATCCGTTGAGATCATGGAAGGAAGCATGGCTATTGCGGAGGTTGTAATCCGGCAGACGGCCGAGAATCCAGTCGGAATAACTGCTTCTGCCTCCAATCATCCATGAAAAATGATCTCCCGGAAGCGTTCCATTGAACATAACCCTGCTGTTGAACAGTCCGATGCCTCCCTGTCCGTGAAACCCCTTACGGGTGTTGTCACGCACACGGATATCAATGACGGACGAAACCCGTTCCCCAAACTCCGGAGGGATATATCCCCTGTATAGTTTCATACCGGTGACAGCATCCGGATTGATAACCGACATAAGTCCAAAAACATGCGATGTATTATAAACTGAGGCTCCTTCGAGAAGATAGAGGTTCTGATCGTCGCCTCCCCCTCTAACACTGATACCCGATCCAAATTCACCAGCAGATGAAATACCCGGCATCATGGAAAGCCTTTTCATAATGTCCTTATCGCCGCCTACCGGAGGGAGAAGTTTAAAGTCACGCAGATCAATATCAATCAGTCCCATGGTATTGCTACGTACGTTGCGGTCAGCGGTTCTGGCAAAGACCTTCACCTCTTCTAACCTGACAGATTCCTCAAACAATTCAAGGTCTACTTTCCCCGGACCAATCACTTTGAGGGAAAATTTCTGCTGTTCAAAACCCAGGCAGGCAACCTGCAGATTATAAATCCCTGGTTGCAGGGTCAGAGAAAAGGATCCGTCGAGGTTTGTGGTAGTGCCAATGGACAAGTTTTCCACCTGAAGGGCAGCACCGGGAAGTGGCTCGCCATTTTTCCCGTTCAGAATCCTTCCCCTGATTTCTGCCCTTCTGTACTTACCGGCATCAGCAGGGTTACCCACTTCAATAAGCCCCCTTGTGATGTCGTTACCGGCCATGTTTATCATGGCACCTGAAAGCATAGCAACCTTTTCAGAAGGCAGAAAAACTACCTTATTTAATCCAATTATCCTGTATTCGATTGGTCTTCCACTGACAACTTTTTCCAGGAATGCACGCAGATCCGATTCTTGCACCGAGAATGAAAACGTATCTCCGGCAAACATGCCACTCTGGTAAAAGAACTGTATACCGTAACGCACAGAAAGGTCCTGAAAAGCATCTGTAATCACTGTGTGGTGATAGCTGGCGGAAATTTTTATTGTATCCTTATTCTGGCCTCTAAGTGGTAAGCCAGTAAAGGCTACTATAAAAAAAATAAAAAGGGAATACAGGAATCCCCACCTCTGCTTCATAAACAGCTTCTCAAATATCAGAAGCTATAAAAGTATCAAATTATTCCGGAAATAAAACAGCCATTTGTCATAAAGCAATGTACCTTTATTCTTAAATTAATGCTTATGAAAATACAACCTTACCACCGTAAAGCAGAAGGCATATTTCTGGTTTTGGTGTTTATGATAATGCCTTCCGCATATGCCCGAAATAATCTCTCCGGCACAAAACTGATGACCATGTCAGACTCTGTTTTGGCTTGCAGCATCAACTCATTTTCTAAGGTCAATATTGAAACAAAGAATTACTTCATAAATTCGGAAAAAGAAGTTTATCATCTTTCGGGATCTGGAGAATCGAAGTATCCGGCGCTGAAGTTTTTACTTGGTTTTGGTTACCCTGAACTGGTATACCTCGGGTTGCAGAGTTACCGAAATACATTTCAATTTGGTGCCGGAGCAGGTACGTTACCTGGATATGATCATTCCATTTTTTCGGCATTTATTCAAGGGGGGTACCATTTTGGAGGAAAAGCAAAGTATAATCTGATTCCGCCCTGGTATACAAAGGCGTTGCTCTGTTTCGGATATGAAGAAAGTTCGGCAGTCACATGGTATTCGGTATTTCTTTCCCCACGCATTGGTCGCAATTTTTATTTCAGTAATAAAGCAGGTTTGGATTTTGAAATCGGGGTATCTGCAGAAATCTGGGAAAAAAAGATAGATCGGTCTACGTCAGAATGGAATTTTGATTTCGATTTTCCTTTTGTTCCGACAATATCGTTTGGATTTTTTTATTTAACAGGGAAATAAACAAATTTCCATTCTTTACGGAAAATGGTATAGAATTTACTTGTATTCACCACTCGCTATTCGATGTTCGTTCAGGGCTTTACACTCTTCGCTTGACACTGGAACACTGGAACAAAAGAATTCTGGAATATGTCACCACTGTCTTTAATCCCCTGGCGGGGAATATATTGCTAAATATTCTTCCTTTCTATTGTCCTTCATCCCCTGGCGGGGAAAAGGATCGGTTGTGTATGCGTATTTATTGACCTTTATCCCCTGCGGAGGAGTTGGATGTTGCTTATGTTGTCATTGTTCTCATTGTTGTCATAGTTGTCATTGTTGTCTGGTTGTCATTGTTGTAAACAACCGGACAACCCGGCAACCATATAAATCACCGTAAAGCACAGAGCGTAAAGCTAAAAGAAATGGCGTTCATGACTTGACTTTACGCTTTTAGTTCTAAACGCAGCGCTTTACGTTATACGCTTTAAGCTACTAATTGAATCTAAGCTATAAGGATTAATATCTTTATACCCACATTGCGTTGAAGAACCGCGCAATGTGCCCTGTGGGCCGCTTCCACTTCGTTTCAGCGGGGTGTGCCCGGTTGCCATCCCATAAGGCTAACCCATTGAGCATTAGCTCGCTTAGACTCCTAATGCTCAATCCGGGTTGAACCATGAAACTCTGGAACCCTGAAACCCTGTAACCAGGCCCCCATTGTCCTTCATCCCGAGTCAGGGGAATTGGATTGCTCTGATTAGTCTGATATTTTTTGAAGGGACAAAATTTTTACTTTATAAAATTCTGATATTTAATAAAATACAAAGAAAAAGAAAAAATTTTCATAAAACACCTGCGAGATTTTACCTATTCTGGTATTAATAAATGAACCTGGTTGGTCGCTTCGGAGTTAACGGAGCGAAGCCTTGATAGGCAGGATCGCAGCGCCGGTAGCTGCGATCCTTTTTTCAGCACAAGGAACCAGATAATGGCACCAGCCAGGATAAGTATATGATTCATCAACCCGTAACCATCACGAAGAATGCGTCGGAAAAAGGAAACCCTCCTGCTTCTTTTTGCCTGCCTGACCTCTTTTCTGCAAATCCGTGGTCAAAATACGGATGCTCTGATACAGGAATTTATCAGCGCCTATCAGAAAGGTTCGGTTTCTTCTGTCCTGGCCCGACAAATCCTTAACCGGGATGAAAAGGAAGCGCTTATGCTTCTGCAGAAGTACCATTCCGACAAAAATGACCGGGTCAGGGAAGCCTCATGGTACCTGACAGCGGCAGTGGGAAGAAAAACCGGCGATTCAGACATCAGGAAGAACGTGTTGATGCAACTCATTCAGGGCAGTGGCGACCCCGTTCCCTGGGTTGCTAACAAAAACCTGGCCCAGCTAAAAAATTTCAATCGATCTATGTTTGATGAGCAGGTACAGAAAGCACTGGAAAAACTTTATAAAACTACCACAAATCCAACAGCAGAACTGATCAAAATTATTGGATTTTCCGGATGCAGAAGTCTCATTCCGGATTTACAAAAGAGGGCAAGAGGAAAAGAGGAAAAAAACCCACAGATTCAATGGGCCTGCAATCTGGCTCTCGCCCGCATGGATGATAAAGAAGCGATAAGGTACTGCATAAAAAGAATCAGACAGCTTCCCGTAAATGATGAAACAATTGAGGACGCTTTCCCTGACCTGATCTATATACGCCATAAAGAAGCATTTGATTACCTGCTGGAAGTTGCAGCAGACCGTTCGTCACAATGCACCTCATCCGATCCCGACAACGTACAGGCGATGCCCTGCACCGCTAAAGTCCTTGAAATGATTGCACCCTATCTTATGGGTTTCCCCGTGCAGTATGATGCCGGATTAAGTACCCTATCATCAGAAGAGACTATTGCATTGGTAAGTAACTGGATGAAAGAAAAATACAATGCCGATGCCATTCTTCAGGATCTTTACTGACAGACAGTACCGTTGCGACGGTAAGTGCGTTCTTTTTGCAGGAAACCTCGTCGCGTTTATTTTTCTTATATCCTGCCCGGTACCGGCCATAGAGGATTCCATACGGCTGACGCCCGGAAAAATTGATTCCATCTTCGCCCTGGTAGAACAGGAAAACCGGTATGCAGAGCAAATTGACACTACGCTGTTTTTCAATCTTCCTGCGGGAGTAAAAGCAATGGGGGATGATCCGGCAAATGCGCTCATTATTACCGGGGTAACCCTCGAACCCGGACTGGCCAGATTTGATGCCTGTCTGCGTATAACCAACCCGGCCGACGGAAAACAATTATATTTTGCTGCTTACAAGGTGCCTTTTTCCCCGGATGAGGGTCTTGCCGGTCCTTTTGAATTGATGCTGGTGGAAGAAGTTACCCTTGATTTTCTGCCGGCTTCCGATGTCAGGATCCTCGCGGGAAGCTATGTTTCAGCCGGGTGCGCCGGGTTTGAATCATTAACCATTCTTGGCCGGTTATCACTGCAGGCCGGTTTGTTCGTGCCAGCCGATGAAAAAGGGAATCCCACAGAAGGATCTGTCCAGACAGAATTTCGCATTACAACACATTCACTCAATAACCTTCTGGCCGATATTTCCCTGAAACCATTTCAACTCCGTAATCTGCCCGACTTCACATTTGTGTGCCATCATCTTGTATTCGATATGAGCGACCAGGCCAATCCGGCCGGACTATTTCTTTCCCCGGATCGAGCGGAAGACTTTCCGGGGGGTAACACAGTTTTATGGCAGGGAGTTTATATTGGCGATGCCGAAATTATCCTCGGCCGGAAATTCCGACGTAGATCAGACAGCCTGCCGGTGCGTTTCGGTGTTTCCGGTTTTATAATTGACGACAGGGGATTCACAGGGACTATACAGGCAATTAACCTTCTTCCCTTTAGTGAAGGCAATATGAACGGATGGAACTTTTCGGTGGATAAGCTCAGCCTGGCCTTCATCGAAAATCATATAAGCGCCGGCAAATTGGAGGGACGTATCGGTATCCC
This sequence comes from uncultured Bacteroidales bacterium, assembly GCA_964548125.1. Classification (GTDB taxonomy): domain Bacteria; phylum Bacteroidota; class Bacteroidia; order Bacteroidales; family JAAYUG01; genus JAAYUG01. The sequence continues at coordinate 11,983 of CAZJQN010000044.1, forward strand.
AAGTCTGAACGTACCGGATGGATTTATTTACTCTGCCATTATTGACGCCAATGGAAGATACGCTTTTTCCATTAGCACCATGGACAGCATTCCTGTCAGTCTCTGGGGACAAACACGATTGGTTCTTGATCCTGGTTCACGTATTCTTGTAGAAGATAATAATGATACATTCCTGCCCTCAGCTTTATTGCACGGACGAATGTCGCTCCGGGTTCCTCTTGGTGAAAAAGGCAAACAGGCTTTGCAACTCGCTGACATCAGGTTTCAGGATATGTGCATATCAACAAAGGAACCCTGTTTTTCAATCGGATACCTTTCGCTGGATGGGTCAAAACAGGCGCAACTGGCAGGTTTTCCTGTAACCATCCATCATATCGGAGTAAAAGCCGTGCATCCGGCCTATTCACTTGAGATTGAGGCATCCGTAAATCTGCTGGATCAGGAGAAAGAAGGATTCGCTGGACAAACGAACCTACTTCTCGTAAGCCGCTGGAAAAATCAACGTTTTTTTTACGAAAAAACAGAAATAGGCCAACTGTCTGTAAACATTTCCAAACCATCTGCCTTTGACCTGCAGGGAACCATAAGACTCTTTGATGAAGATCCTCTGTATGGAAACGGATTCAGCGGAAAAGTGCATCTGCTGATAGCTGAGAAGTTCAAGGTGGACGGTATGGCTGTTTTCGGAAACAACGGAGCATACAGATATTATTGTGCCGATGTTCTCTTTTCATCGCCTGTCGGGATTCCGGCCGGACCGCTGAATATCAACCAGCTGGGCGGAGGCATTTACTGCAGGATGAAACAAAACCTCCCTTCACCCGATCTGATTCCCGGAATTTCACTCCCTTCAGAGCTAATCTATATTCCCGATAAAAAAACGGGACTTGGACTGATAATGCATGCCGGGTTTACGGTGGCCGGGAAAAATCTCCTTCTGGCTGATACCCGCTTTGAAATTGCCTTCAACACACATGGAGGAATAAACAGAATAGGCTTTGACGGTGCAATCGAGTGCCTCACTCTTCCCGGACAGACAACATTAACAAAACTTGCAGAAAAAATTAAAACAACAGCCGGAGGTCAGATTCCTTCCCGCAATAAGGCCTCTATGGTGGCCGGGAATCTAAGAATGGAAATGGATTTTACTGAACACGCCTTTCATGCCGACGGACAGATTTACATCAATGTTGCCGGAACCCTGAAAGGCGACGGGCCGGAGAATTTGGCAGGAAGGATAACCCTGCATGCTGGTAATGACGACTGGTATTTATACATCGGTACCGTTCAGAATCCGGTGGGACTGAACTTTGCCAATTTCGGACGTGCCTTTGGATATATCATGGCAGGGAAACACCTTCCTGACGCCCTGCCGATGAACCGGAGAGTTGCTGAGATCCTGAAACTTCCCCTGTCGGAATTTCAGAAAAACCGGAATCAGGCAATGCTGGAAAATGCAACGGGTGTGGCATTTGGCTCGGGATTCGATTTCAGGGCAGGTGGGGAAACCCGGGTTGTTTACGGATACTTCGACATAGGGGCCGGCTTCGATCTGATGCTCACAAATTTCGGCGAAAAATCCCATTGTGCGGGACATTCAGGTCCTCCCGGGATCAACGGATGGTATGCACAGGGGCAGGTTTATGCTTACCTGCTGGGCCGACTGGGAGTGATAGTTACAGTACTTAAAAAACCTAAGAAATTTGATATTCTCAATCTGGCAGGTGCCGCCCTTCTGGAAGCCAAAGGACCAAATCCGATGTTCCTTAGCGGCACCGTGGGAGGAAAGTACAGCATTCTGGGCGGCATGATCAGAGGTCAGTGCCGGTTTGAGATAACAGCCGGTGAAAAATGCGAAATAGTTGTACCCGAAGCATCCCCTGCCAATATGGAACTGATTGGCAGTATTACACCCGGAAAGGAAACGAAAGATGTGGACGTATGCGTTACGCCAAGAGTCATCTTCAATCTTCCGGTAGGAACCGAAATAAGACTCAGTAATGAACCGGGAATGTATGAAAAATACCGGATAAAACTCGAAAAATGCACTCTGCTGAATGGTTCAGACGCAGTTGAAGGACAGGTTGAATGGAACCAGGCAAGGGATGTGCTGGTGTTCAAATCGTCTGAGATACTCCGTCCATCTTCCCCCTATACATTTGAAGTATCCGTCAGTTTCGAGGAGTGGAAGAACGGTCAATGGGAGGCATTTACCGAAAACGGAAAAATCGTAACCGAAACACAGCAGGTAACTTTTACTACCGGCCCGTTACCGAAAGAAATACCACCTTCATTAATCAGTTACAGCTATCCTGTGTCGCACATGATGAATTTTTACCCGGACGAAACCGATACAGGATATATTGTTTTTCGTCAGGGACTCAAAGCATATTTCAGTCCAGGGGAAGAATGGAAACAGGTAATAAGATTTACACCTGTTGCAGGGGATGAAGCGATAGAGGTGACGCCTATCTATCAACCATCGCAAAACACACTTTTCTTTGCCATTCCGGGAGGTCTCCAGCGTAATACGGTATACCATCTAGAACTGGTAAATATTCCACGGAACATCTCCCCCGATGCCGGTATCACGGAAGAAACAAGAAAAACAAATTATGACAACGACTCAGTAACAATAGAAATGCGTACAAGAACGGCTACAGCCGTTGTAACACGAGAGGAAGAATCGGTGCTTATGAACTTGCCTTTCCGCACCAGCAAGTACAGAAGACTGAGCGAAAAAATCAATTTCAGCCGGCTTGATGTTCGCTTTCTGCAGGAGTTTGCTCCTTATATTTTCCTTCCTGGAGCGACTTTTTACCGGGATGAATTATTTGACAGGTATGAAATATACGGAGGAGACCAATTCGGCCCCTTGCTGCGTCTGAGGGCCGTACCGGAAGAAACTTCCTGGTATCAGCTCAACATGAAAACAACCATTTATGAGAACTACCCGGTGGCAGGCATTGGCAGAGTCAGCTGGCGCAGTGAACAGCCGGTGGGAATTCCCCCAACGGGAGAAATTCAGATCTGGCAGGAAAATTACAACCGTGTTCTTACCGGTGACGAGGAACTTTCGGGTCAGGTTCAGCAATGGGCTCAGTTTGCCCACTTTATGTATCTGCTCCCCTATTACTGGAGCCGAGACTATTCAGATATCCGCAATCAGTTAGCCAATGCCTGTCTCTCGGGATGCCTTCGCGACGAAAAAGTAGAAAAAATACTTAGCCATTTCTGCTGGCCGGTGATCAGTGCCGGAGATTATCCTGTACGTATTGACTATTTCCTGCCAGGGAAAACGCGACCTACTCATTCCATATCTCTTATTCTGCACAACCCCTTTGAACTGCCGCAACCCCAATTTTAACTGATGTACATGAAAGGAAAATTGCTTTTCATCTTTTGCGGATTCATCAACATGCTCTGGGCACAAACGTCCGGAGGGAAGATACATGTTCTGGCCCGTGCCTATAAGGATTCCATTTGTCTGCGCTGGGCTCCCGGTACTTACGAGGGATGGATCACAGGAAACCAATACGGTTACAGAATTATCCGGTATACGCTGATTCGTAACGGAAAGATTCTGCCTGAACCTGATTCTATCCTGCTCACTCCGGATCCTCTCCTGCCCTACTCTCTTTCTGAGTGGGAACTAAAAGCCGGAGAAGATAAATATTCTGCCATAGCAGCACAGGCATTGTATGGAAGGATAACCACTCCGACAACCGGCATAAAAGAACTCCGTCAGAAAGCAGAAAATCAGGAACAACGGTATTCATTGGCCATGCTGGCTGCTGATATGTCACCGGCAGCAGCCAGGGCACTGGCATTGTACTATACTGACCACACCGTACAAAAAGGAGAAAAGTACCTCTACAGAATATATACTTCGTCTGTCAAGGCAGAATGGCCTGCTGACACCGGATTCATTTTTACCGGAGCTGATGAAATGCTTCCACTTCCCAGACCGCCTGCGCCTGAAATCCTGTGCGAGGGAGGACGAATCATTCTTCACTGGAATACCAGCCTCCTGGGGTATGTCTTCACCTGCTGGATGGCAGAGAGATCAGCAGACAGCACCGGATCCTATCAAAACCTGACAGAAGAACCTATTGCATCGATTTTTGCCAGTGAGAGTGAAACCGGCACAATCCTCTTTCCCGATACGCTGTTACCAGAAAATGGAGACTTTTATTACCGCATCCGGGGAATCAATGCCTTCGGTGAAATAAGTCCTCCTTCAGAACCAGTAAAAGCAATCCCCTGCGGAAGGGATTTGCCTGTCCCGTTTATCTCTTCCACTCTGGCAACGAACGATGGCCGGGTTGTCCTGTCGTGGATGAATGTGAATCATGGGCAAAATGGTCATTCTGTTTCAGATGAAATAAAAATATGGCGCTCATCGGTGGAAGGGAAAAATTATACCTGCATTGGTGAAGTTTCTTCATCGGATACCAGCTTTACCGATGAGGGGCCAAGAGAAACCAATTACTACAAACTGTCAGTGAGAACAGCATCCGGAGAAACCCGGTTTTCCTTGCCGGTTCTCGTACAGTTGACCGATACCGTTCCCCCTTCCTCTCCTTCCGGAATTCTTGGGAGCACGGACACTTCGGGAATTGTAATTCTTAGATGGAAAAAAAATCCGGAACCAGATCTGTATGGATACCGCATTTACAGGGGTAATAGCAAGCAGGAGGAATTTTCCCAGATTACGATAGCCCCTGTTACTGACACAGTCTTTTATGATTCCATCGCTCTGAACAACCTCACAAAGAAAATTTATTACCGCCTGATGGCTATTGACAAACGTCAGAACTATTCAACCCTGTCGGAAATTATTGAAGTTGCAAAACCCGATAAAATACCTCCACCCTCGCCTGCTTTGTATGCTGTGACGGGCGAGGAAAGAGGTATTGTATTGTCATTCTGCGGACGGACAGCCGATGACATCAAAGAGGCGCAAATTTATCGAACCTGCGGCAACGACTCATGCCTTCGTATGATAACGGTATTGCAGGCACCGACAGATACGGTAGTATGGACTGATACATCGGCAATTCCGGGAGTATTATACAGTTACCGCATACAACTTGCCGACAGTTCAGGAAACCTGTCTCCCCCATCAGAAGAGGTAACCATGGCAAGGTCTTTCGGGAAAATCTCCTCAGCAAAACCAACTATTAAAGGAAAAAAGGGAGCCGGAAAACGGTCTGTTGAACTTTTCTGGAATAATATTCATCCTGATACCAGAAAGATAATTATTTACCGTGCCGAGGAAGGAGAAACGTTTCGATCGTATGCTTCCATGGCAGGAAATACAAAAAGGTTTACTGACAACCAGGTTCTGGCAGGAAAAAAATATCGGTATGTCATCCAGCCTGTCAGCAATAACGGAAAGCATCTCCCTCCCAGCGACCCGCTTGACATAACACTTTAAACTGGTGGTGAGTACTGTTCCTCCCTATTTTATCTGATATGAGGCAACTGATAAAACCCGGGAAAATGAAAAAAAAAGAATTTCTGGTTGTATTAATTCTGCTTACAGCATTGCCGGCAAAAGGACAACTGATCAACACATGGTACTATGAAGCTTCATACACATCCAGTCCTGCCGGCGGTACAGCCTTATTTACTGCCGTAACAAACGGTAGCCCGTCAGACATTTTTCTCGGCAACACCCTTGGACTAAAAAGCCTGAACGGTCGGCTTCAGAAAATCAGAACAACCTATCAGGCTCTCAACTGCCTTTCTTCCACAGAAACAAATTACTCCGGCAGTTCCTGTTCTTTTAACGGTTATTTAAACCTCAACTGCAACGGAACTACTTACACAATACATAGTGGCATTATTCTCGACCATCCAGTGTTCATTGAAAGCAGCAACATAAATCCATACGCCGGGCTTAACAGTACTATCAACTACAGTGCTTTCTGCTATAATCCTTTCAACAAGACTCCTGGCAGTTACAGATACATTCAACCGCGCCTTCAATATCAGAGCGGCACAAGCGAATGGAAGGACTTACCCTTTACACTTTCACCTTCAGGAGGACAGATTGTGTTATCTCCAAAAAACAATTTTACAGCAGATGATTTGTATAAAGACATCTCATTTCGCATTCTGAAAACCATAGGTAACTCAGTAACCTGCGAAACCTTTGGAAATGTCGCAGGTCCGTTTCAGTTTTATGATACAGTAACCCTTTCTGTTGAGAACGGTATCAGGCTGGTTTGTCAGAGTAAAAGTATACCACTCATAGGAGGATACAAGCTTTTCGGCACTTCAAATGTCGGTGCTTATCTGGAAGCCCGGGTGCGGGGTACCAGCAACTGGACCCAACTGTCCAGAATACTTAATGCATCAACTGACCTGTATTTCAGCGATCTGAACAATCCATCCTGGCTTGGAAAAGAAATAGAAATCAGGGCATATAAATTGTTTAACGGAACCAAAATAGCAGGAAACATTGAACGGATCATGTTTCTGCCGGCTATGAATGTTCAGGCGACAGTTACCCCACCTTCCTGCTATGGTATGAAAAACGGAAAAATCACACTTGCTTTTCCCGAACGCTCTTTGTTTGACAACCAGAATGTAGAAATTCTCGTCACTATCATTAAATACGATCTTCATCCTATCAGTGAAATCAATACTTTTTATCAACCTGTTACTTTTCCGGGTGATACGGCAACGTACTATTTCTATGATGCCGTCACGTTTTCGGCAAATGTTCAGGGAAACCAGCTGGTCATTGACAGCACGTCCATTCAGGATCCGAGATTTAATCTGGGCGCCGGTAAGTATGCTATTAGTGCCCGTTTTCTGGACGATACCAGTTGCAATCAGTTGATCATTGTCAGCATGCCGGAACCTTCTCCGCTGACTGCTGCATTTACTCCTGAAAATCAATGGTATGACAATGATATTGCCTATCAGATACGAACCGGAAACACTTCAGGAAAGGCATTTCTCCGCATTTCAGGAGGCACAGAACCTTATAGCTACTGTCTTTCAGGAACAACCACCTGCCTGCCCGTTACCGGCCAGCAGGCCACACTGAACCTTACCGAAGGAGAGCACGTGTATCTTATCAGGGATGCGAACAACTGCATGGTGCAAAGCCGGATCACCATGAGAAAACCGCCGGATATCAGCGTTCTGGTCACAGAAACGGGTCCGGTGCTCTGCCACCAGGCTACGCAGGGAAACCATGGCAATGGAACAGCTACCATTGCTCTTTCTGGAGGAGTGCCACCTTTCCAGGCTACTATTAAACAAAACGGAACAGTAGTTTTTTCGCAAAAAATTACCCGGAGGGGAACTATCAGCCTCATCTCCGGGAACCTTACTGCCGGTAGCGGATACGAAATATATGTACGGGATACTACAGCCGATCCGGCAAATCCCTGGGAGGCTGTATCCGGACATTTTACCATCCCGGAACCTCCGGATATCCAACTTGTCTGCGATGTGCAACCCGCACCCTGCCATGATGATCAGGCTGTCCTACATATTCAGGCTGCCGGAGGTACAGGCTACCTTAACTGCACTCTCAACGACAGCATTCCGGTCAGTGGAAATATGATTTCTGCAGGGACAGGAATTAGTTATCAATTAAAAGCAACCGATATAAATGGTTGCAGCAAAAGTGTTGTTGTTGAAGTTCCGTCGGCACCTCCGGCTCTTATTCTGCACGATTCGGTAGTTGGTGTCAGTTGCCCTGGCACAGGAAACGGAGTGATTACTCTGATTCCGGAAGGAGGAACACCTTTCTCAGGACATAAGTACGACATCAGTATGCCATTAACAGGAACTACAGACCGGCTCCCCGTTAAAACCTTTACGAACCTTTCTCCGGGAAATTACACCCTTGCCGTCACCGACTCCAACGGTTGCAGGGTGGAGAAAACGATTGAAGTTAAACTTACAGATAAGCCACTCAGACTGATTTCGATAACTACCAGTCCGACTTCGTGTTATGCTGTTCCTGACGGCAAAGCAACCGTTCTTTTCGATCCGGGAGAAAGGGCCTTTCTTCCCTTCCGTTTGCGCGCCGAAAGCCTCTCATGCTCTGCAGAAAAAATTTTGTCCAGCCCTGAAGCATGCGTATTTACCAATTTACGAACGGGATCTTACGAACTGACATTGATTGATGAAGCAGGATGCGAGGTTTCAGGAACCTTTGACGTGACCGTCCGCCCCGACAGCTTACAGATCAAACATGTTGAAACAACTCCCGCCATATGTCCGGGAACCGCAACCGGCAAGATTGCCATCTCAGCCAAGATGGGAGTGCCGGCCGGCAGGCTGTACCGTTTTGCCCTCTTTTCGTATCCGCAAAACCAACTATTAAGCGAGCTGACGGATACAACCGCCACTTTTGACAGGCTTGAAGGCGGCAATTATCTGTTGCAGGTAACGGATTCTGCAGGATGCACAGCCAGAAAGTTACAGGCGCTCGCCTCCCTTCCCACGCCAGTGCACTTCACTGTGCATCAGCTGAAAGACCAGTCCTGCGAGGGTGTATCAAACGGAAGCATCCGGATTTCTGCTTCTTCCACTCCGCAAAACGGAGCACTTAACTATTCCGTTTTCCCCGAAATCGTCTTCAGCAGATCAGCCGACACTCTTCTGGCCACGCATCTTAATGCAGGAAGTTACAGCATCAGAGCGAACGATTCCGTTGGGTGCAAGAACGACACCCTTGTAGTAGTAAGAAACCTTGGAAATGAGCCGGAACTGATTACGGAAAGCATCGATTCTGCAGCTTGCATGGAAGCTTCCAATGGATCCTTTTCTTTTTCCATCCGACAGAATATCCCCGATTCTACATACAAGATGTACCTCATCTCCCCGGGCCGGAGAGATAGTTTTTCAGTATATCCCCGCCTAACCAGAGTCACCAATTTACGTACCGGTTTGTACAATGCAGTAATCATCGATAAGGAAGGATGTTCCGGTTCAGCACAAATAGAAATACCGCTTAAAACAGACAGTTTGCACATCGAAAAAGTTCTCCTTCAGGAAGCCTCCTGCAGACGGGCTTCCGATGCCATGATGACCATAAAGGCAAGTGGAGGACTTCCTTCCAGAGCCGGTTATCGTTTTTTGCTAAACGAAAAAACAGAGAAATATGGCAGCGAAGTTGTTTTTTCTTCTCTGTTGGCTCACAATACCTACCAGGTTACGATATATGATTCAGCAGGATGCAAGCTGACCATTAATCAGGAAACTGCCTCACGGCCTGATACCCTGAGGGCTGTCATTACAAGGATAATTGACGCACATTGTTACGGATCAGCTAGCGGAAGCCTTCAGATTGAAAGTCTGAACGGCAGAACGAATGCTGAAGGGTACAATTACAGGCTCTTCCGCGAAGGAGTTTTCCTTTCGGCGGTAAAAGGCGGAGAACGATTTGAAGCAGGCGGTCTGGCTTCAGGACGTTACCATATCGAGGTTTCCGACACGACTGTATGCAGTTTTTTGATCGGGGCAACCATCGGCCAGCCGGATTCTTTTACTGTGGGTGTTTTACCCGGATATGCCAGAGAAAAGGGCAAGCCGGCAACACCCACGCGAATTGAAATTTCCGGAGGAACTGCGCCCTATCTAGTCAATCTTGATAATGAAGAAGAAAAGCCGGTCCGGGAGATCCTTACGAGTCGAACAGCAGTAGTTGACAGCCTCCTCCCCGGCCGGTATCTGGTAAAAATTACCGATTCAGCCGGATGCTCTTCGCAGGAAACCAACTCCACTATATGGAACTTTCTTGTTCAGGAGCCGGAACAAGAGCTTGAGATCATTGTCAACAAAATAGTTCCGGCTACCTGCAACGGCTCTTCTGACGGAGCCATAGAAGTTACGACAACCGGCGGCTGGGGCAGGAAATACCTTTCCGGCATAGGAACAAAGGGATATACGGATTCGGCCCTCATTGGAAACCTGCCGGCAGGACAATACACTATATATGCGCAGGATACAGCGGGAATTATTGCTTCTGTACATGTAACAGTTCCTGAACCCGAAGTACTTGCCTTCAGCATCGACTCGCTGGTCCATCCAACCTGCGACGATCGGCGGGACGGAAAGATATTCCTCACTATACATGGAGGAACCCCTCCGTACTTTGCAAAGGCTGACAGTTTGCCATGGTCACCCGGGAATTTTCTTTCCGGACTGGGAAAAGGACAAAAAATGGTGAACGTCAAAGATGCCCACGGATGTCTGTCAGGAACCATTGCCACGGAACTTTTCGCTCCCCCTCCCCTGGTGCTGGAAGAAAGCCGCATCACTTCCCCGCTATGTGGAAGAAACAACGGAAGAATAGAAGTCCGTATTTCTGGCGGAACACCCGATTACCTCTTTCACTGGACAGGAGAAAATGGTTACGTGAGATCAGCCCCGGCAGCAACTGACATTTCCGGAGGCCGTTACAGCCTGGAGGTATGCGATAAAAATCAGTGCACGGCATTTTTCCATTTTGATGTATCCGATTCGGGAGGAATAACCATCAGAGAAGCAATCCTTCAGCCGGTAAGCTGTTATGGGTTCAGCGACGGAAGCATTGAACTGGAGCTGACCGGAGGTACACCTCCATATCAGATACGCTGGAACAATTCCATGACAGGTGAGCAAATCCGGGGATTGGCGGCAGGAAATTATACGGCCGAACTCACTGACAGTGCTGGATGCCGCCTGTTCACAACCGTGGAAGTTAAGCAACCCGACAGTATATCTCTTGCTCAGACAGCCATTATACATCCCCTGTGCTCCTCCCGAAATAACGGAACCATCACTGTCAAAGCTGCCGGAGGAACTCCCGGTTACCGGTATTTGTGGAGCAACGGAAAGGAAGGGGAAACGGTGACCGGACTGGCGGCAGGACAGTATTATGTTACCGTTCTTGACAGGAATCAGTGTACAGCGCTTTTTGAATTCAGCCTGGCCAACCAGAGAAATCCCGAACCCGAACTGGGTGAAGACATCACATTATGCAGGGATGCCCGATACTGGCTTGTACCGGGGAAATTCAGTCATTACGCCTGGTACCGTAACGGTGAATTTGCAGGAAGCGAATCCATGCTGGAAGTGAAAGAAGCCGGAACATACCGGATTGAAGTGAGTGATGAAGAAGGTTGTATAGCAACTGATTCCGTAACTATTTCCCGGTCAGAAACCATCTATGAAGCACGGCTTCTGGTTTCCAGCCAGGCCTCGGCCGGCGACACCCTGGTACTCATTGATACCTCCTGGCCGGTACCTGACTCCCTGAAGTGGTTCCTGCCTCAAGTACAAGTCCTGGCCGAAACCCCGTGGATGAGGTATTGCGTTTTTCCTGATACGGGCGGTTACGAAGTTCTGCTAACCGGTTATTACCAGGGCTGTGCCAGTGCCCAGAAAAAGAAAATATGGATAATGCAACCCGATGAAAACAAAACAAAATCAGACGAAAGGAGTCCCATGATTACGCGGTTCAAGCTCTACCCCAATCCACTGCGGGATGCCTGTACTGTTGAAATTGACCTGAACCAGAAACATGATGTGCAATTAAAAATCATCCGCATACCTGACGGAAATATACGGCTGGTAAAACAACTGAAGGGAAGTGATTCGTACCTGATACCGCTGATGCTGCCCGGGCTGGCTCCCGGAATGTATATGATACAGGTAATATGCGGTGAGGAAATGAAAGCAGGAATGGTAGTAGTGGAATAACAGGAGGATGATGGTAAAAATAACGTTCCCGGACATGCACCGTATGTGTTTTTTCTGCCTGCTCCCACTGGCATGCCTGACACTTTCAGGACAGGATCTGTCGCAGATTGGCAAATCAGAACCTGTGCAAGTAACCGGAACAGCAGGCATGCAGTATTTTGACCGTATGGGTCGGCAAAGCAGCACCCCGTATCCTGCATCAGGCAGTATCTGGCAGGTTGGGCTCAATGTTTCGCTGTACGGATGGAATCTCCCTTTTTCGGCTACCTATAGCAATGCAAACCTTCGCTGGCAACAGCCCTTTAACCGATTTTCTCTTCAGCCCTCATGGAAATGGATCCGCGTTTACCTGGGCGATGCCTCCATGAGTTTCTCACCATACAGCCTGAACGGACATCAGTTTACAGGTGCAGGAGCAGAACTTGAACCTGCCGGAGGAAAATGGAAAATCAGTATCATGGGAGGACGTCTGCTGAAGCAAACACCTCCCGACACACTCCAGGGACTGCCCGGCTCAAGGCAGAGGACAGGTTACGGAGTCGCAGGAGAGTACCGGGCGGAGAAATTCAGTCTGGGTGCTGGAATTTTCTATGCATCTGACAGAAAGAGCGATGTATTCCATCTGCCAGACAGTCTTACAGAACCCCCGGCCGAAAATTTGGTTCTCCATTCAAAAGGCACAACCAACCTGATTAACAACCTGCAGGTTCAGTTTGAGTATGCGCTGAGTTTCTTTACGCCCATCAGGAGAAGCATTGAAGCGGAAAAAGGCACAGTTTTCTTTCCCCTGAAATACTACAACGGTTCAGCCTGTTACAACGCCTTCAAAACAGGATTTGCCTATACATCCCGGTATGGATCAGCTGGTTTATATGCAGAGAGGGTTGATCCCGGGTACAGAACGCTGGGAGCATATTATCATCTTAACGATTTTGCCAACTATACCTTTCATTATGCCGGCTCAGCCCTGCAGAAGAAGTTAAGCTGGTCGGTGGCATCGGGCTGGCAGCATGATAACCTGGCACACAGAAAGAACAGCACTTCCCGCCGGCTGGTGCATAATCTGAATCTTACCTGCTCCCCTTCAGAATCCTTCCAGGTGAATTTATCGTGCTCAAACTTCAGTCGGTATATGTATCTGCGGACTGCAGGGGAATATCTGTCAGAAACCGATCCCTGGAAAACCGCAGACACCTTGCATTACCGGCAGGTAACCGCTACATGGGGCGGAACTGCTTTCTGGCAGAAGGAAGACAGGAGCGGAAACCGGCATCAGATTAGTATGGCATTCAATTCAAATACCAGTCGGGAGCAGTCGGCCGACAGTACGGCATCAAGGGGAAATTTCGCCTCTGCTTCGGGTGGATATACATTTTCAAAACCAAAGAATGACCTCAGTTGCAGTATTGTTTTGCAATACAACAGTTCCCATACAGAAACCAATTCCGAAGCCTTCATGGGACCTGCTTTTTCATTGCAAAAATCGCTGGCAGGAAAGAAAATACAGACTTATTCAACCGTATCATACAACAAAACATGGTATAATAGCGAAAAGACAGGTCAGGTAATTACCGGTCGCGCAGGTTTATCTTCCCGGCTGAAAAATCATACCACCGATGCGACTGCAGGGATGGTATTTCGACAATTAAATGAGCAAAAAAAATTAAATAAGGAATTCACTGTTAATTTTTCCTACAGGTACATATTTTCATGGAAAAAGAATAACAGGAATGGCAATTCAATAAGATAAGCCCAAATCCATCAATTGAACCCATCGACTAACAAAACAAAAGATTTTGATAAATCGGGGGTACCTCGAAAGGTTCAATATTTATTGCGTTTCTACTAACTAAACTCGGTTTAGTGATTTTCTCTTGGAGGAAGGCCGGGAGACGTTAACGGTGTATAAGGCATCTCCTGAGGAACACAGGAGAAAACTTCGCACAAGTAACATTGCGGAACGCGTCAATCAGGAGTTTAAACGCAGGGGTCGTTTTGTAAGGATTTTCCCCCATCCAAAAAGTTATCTGCGGTTGTATCGAGAAATAGCCAAAGTGTGGGATGAAGATTTAATAAGTGGAAGAAGGTATATGGAAATGGAACCATTATGGAGATGGGAAAAAGAAAATCTTCAGAGGAAGTGGAGCCGGCTCCTCTTTCTCCGGTATATTCTGAAGAAGAAAAAAAATTAACCCTGGTAAATTAATTTTACAGAAAAAAGTTGTGCATAACTGAAT
>CAZJQN010000045.1:0-25904 GCA_964548125.1 uncultured Bacteroidales bacterium
TGTGAACCGCAACAAACAAATCTGATTTACCTGTCTGGTTTCCTGTGTGGCCGTAACGGAGGTAGCGTACAGGACTGATGGAAAAAATTATCCGGAGGGAAGGGTTGACATTACTGATGAGTTTCCAGACTTCTGTAAAGCTTTCTGTAATCTGTTCAGGGGAGAGCATGTCGAATGTGAATTCTGTATCAGGTATTTTATGGCAGTTAGCTGCAATCTGCCCTGTATGCCGGTATCGGTAAACATGGGCATTCCCCAGTGTGATAAAAAGACAGGAGGCCTTGCGAAGAAAAGCTGCTCCCCGGTTTAATGATTCGTTAATCCGTTTCAGGACATCATCTTTTTCAGTTCCTGAAAACATACCATGGTGATCAAAACTGTGCCAGACCCCGTTATTCTGAATAAGTTCGTCCTGAGAGTATGGTTTTGCAGTAACAAGTCGTCTGATGGTGTTAGCTATAGAAACAGGATTATAAAGAATGCCTGAAGGATTAATGGCAACAGGAAATTTCAGCAATTTCATCCTGCTTCCTATATGCTCGGTGAAACATGACCCGATGAACAGAAGCGAATCAGAATAGCTAATATTGAAAGGGGCAGGTGTTGGTTTGATTTCGGTCCTAAAAGTATCCATGACCAGACGGGTAATCGTTAACTGCAATACAGGTTTCCATTATCCAGTTTTTGATAAGAATAAAAAGTTCGGGGGCGCAAGATTCGTTATGGAGTTCGTGGAACATGTTTTTGAACAACCTGAATGTGACGTTTTTACCGCAGTGGGTTATAAGCTCCTGACTGGCAAGTGGAGAAGTAATCGGATCGGCTGATCCGTGGGCAATCAGGACGGGAATATTTACCGGAATTCCTTTCTGGAGAATGAGATGTCCTGCTTCCTGCACATCAAAATAAAGACGTAAACTGATTTTGTTATGCACAAGCGGGTCGTTTGTATAATCTTTGGCAACTTCAGAAGAGTGACTGAGATCGTTTGGGTTGAGCCCATTTGGAATCGTCGTTCCGGGTAAAAAAGGCAAAAGAACGCGGGCAACAGCAGTCTGCCAAACCGGAGGTTCGGAGGTCAGCCTGAGCCATGGAGAGGTCACAATGAGCCCATTCAGTGAGTGCCTTCGCTGCATTATATAGGAAAGAACCAGATTTCCACCGAGACTGTGACCATAAAGAATAGCAGGTATTCCGGGAAACAGTAGATTTGTTTCTTCGAGCAAAACTTTAATATCATCCAGAAGAAGTCCATAAGAAGAGGTATGCCCGCGCTTGCCTTGTGCCAGTCCGTGACCTCTGTAATCGATGGCAGTAAAGGCTATATCTTCCTGAGCAAATCGTTTTGCCCAGTGATCATATCGGCCTCCGTACTCCCCGAGGCCGTGTACCATATTAATAACTGCCAGTGGTTTTTGTTTAGGCTGCCAGATGCGGAGAAACAACTGAAGGCCCTCAGCGGAAACCACCTTTTTTTCGGAATATTCCATATATGGGTCCTCTTTCAATTTACCAAATATAATACAAGTTTCGTGTTCAGCGCATACGGTTTTGTGGCGTACTCTTTACATGTTGTTACAAAATTCGTCTTGAAAAGGTTAGCCATTCATTTTGATTACTCTTTATTGCTGATTCGTCAGGGATACATAATTATGTTATACGGTATAAGATGCAGGGATTTGGATTAGTTTTGCATAAAAAAACAGAGGCGGGCATGCATTATACTCTTTCTTTCAGTACTGATAAGCATAACGGACTATATGATATTACAGCGCGTGTAAGAGAGGTTGTAAGCAAAAGCGGTGTGCGCGACGGGCTTGTAAATGTTTATGCCCAGGGGGCTACATCAGCTATCATGATTCAGGAAAACTGGGATGAATCGGTACAAAACGATGTTGTGACACTGCTAAGGCAATTGATACCGGCTGGGAAGTGGGAACATGATGCCCAGGATGACAACGGAGACGCTCATCTCAAAGCCGGGCTGGTAGGCCCTTCTGAAACAATTCCCCTTGTCGGAGGGGAACTGGCTTTATCCACCTGGCAGAATATTTTCTTTTGTGAATTTGATGGTCCCCGAAACGAACGTAGAGTTATTGTTACTGTTATTCCGGGGTGAATGCCGGAATAATCCAGAATTCATCATTGTCATTCAGTTCTCCTTCTATATCAATACAAATCAAGTTCAATTCCCCCTTCACAAAATAAAGGTCAATAGCTCAATCCGGAAAAAGTTCATTTTATTTCTGCTTCAGGAGATTAAGGCCATAGTTGTCAGGTTGTCAGGTTATCATGGTTGTCATAGTTGTCGGGTTCTCATGGTTGTCCAATTGATCCCAACAATGACAACAATGAGAACTTTGAGAACAATGACAACAAATAATTTTATTGGTTCTCGTGGTTGTCAGGTTATCATAGTTGTCATTGTTGTCGGATAGCTGGTGAACATATCTTGTGATTTCCCATTTCCCATTGAATGAGGTTTTGATTTCATCGTGTGAGCTCGTACAGGAAATAGGAAATTATCTCTGACTCTCGGTTTCTCGCTTCCCCGTAGGGGATGAAAATCAATAGCACAACAGACAACAGAATCCATTCTGTTTCCCCGTAGGGGATTAAGGACAATAAAACCTTCAAAACGTCCATTATTCCACTCTAGCTTCGGGAATAAAAGTCAATTGATAAAAAAGCCAAAATTCTCTTTCCCCGGAGTGGGATTAGAATCAATAATATCTGAAAGCCAAAAAATCGTTTTCCTTTCTTTAAAGAAAAGGGAATATCAATTATTTTTCTATGTTTGAAAAAACATTTGATGTATGAAAGGAGAACAAAAAAACATTTCACGGCGCAGGTTTCTTGGAACCACCCTGGCTGGTACAGCCGGCTTGCTGATATTACCCGGATTTAAAGCCATTAAACCCAGCGATACCATTAACCTGGGATTCATTGGTTTAGGCAGACAGGCCATGTTTCTGCTGAACAGCTTTCTCAACATTGATGGTGTTCGTGTTGTGGCCGGATGCGATGTTTACGGCATCAAACGTAAGCGTTTCGAACAAAGAGTAAAAAGCTTTTACGAAAAAAACGGCAAAAAACCGGAAGTCTTTTTATGTGAAAGATATGAAGACCTTTTAGCCCGGGCGGATGTCGATGCGGTAGTAATTGCCACACCTGACCATTGGCATGCCCTGATAGCAATTGATGCCTGCAAAGCAGGGAAAGACGTATACCTGGAAAAACCTTTGACATTTACCATCCTTGAGGGTAAAATGCTGGTAAAAGCCGTACGTGAAAACAATCGTATTCTTGCCGTGGGAAGCCAGCAGCGTTCTGATCCCAACTTTCAGCATGCTGTTAGATTGGTACAGGAGGGGAAGCTGGGTGCAATCAAGGAAGTCATCGTTCACGTAGGTGATCATCCCAAACCTTATAATTTGCCGGAAGAACCTTTGCCGGTTGATCTTAACTGGGATCTGTGGCTTGGTCCGAATCCCTGGGTACATTATAATCACGAACTCAATCCGCCCATTTCACTTGATCCGCCGAAAGATGAGGAATTATGGGGTGCCTGGCGCTGGTATAAGGAGACAGGAGGCGGACTCATGACTGACTGGGGTGCACATATGTTTGATATTGCTCAGTGGGGCCTTGGAATGGATCAAAGCGGACCAGTGGAGATTGTTCCTGCCGGGTACCAGGACGTAAAAGTATTGACCTATCGGTATGAAAATGGTGTGTTAATGACCCAGCAAACCTTCAATAAAGTTGGAACACAAGGTGTAAAATTTATTGGTTCGGAAGAATGGATTGAAGTGGCAAGAGGATATTTCCGTGCATCCAGCAGAAAGTTAAAACCAAGGGTTTCCAAAGAAAAAGGACCTTATGAGACAAAGATTTCCCATCAGCAGAATTTTATTGATGCCATCCGTTCAAGAAAAGATCCGGTAGTTCCCGTTGAGATAGGGCACCGCACCTGTACCGTTTGCAACCTCGGGAATATTGCACATGAATTGCAGCGTCCCGTTCGCTGGAATCCTTCCAGTGAGATGTTTGTCAACGATCAGGAAGCGGAAAAATTTATGCACCGGCAGTATAGAGAAGGATATCGGCTGGTATAACGCTCCTGCGTCTTCCCTTTTTCGGCGATAATAAATCAACCTTTCTCCGTCAGGGGATCAAGGTCAGAATGTAATGTTGGCCAGACCCTCTTAATTTTCCGATTGGGGAATTAATGACCATAGAAAGGAGATGATAATGTATTCTATTTTCCGTCAGGGGATTAGGACTAGTTAACGAAATGATTAGACCATTTCCCCTCGCAGTATAAAATTGCTAACAAACATTATTCAGCAAGCAACACGATGGCCACTGAAGCTGTAATAAGACCAGCCAGAAGAACACCTCCCGGCACAACACCGTATAGTATCAGGGAGAGTATGACAGTTATAACTGGTGCCAGACCTGTAAGAGGAACAACAATAATTGCCTTTCCATACCGCAGTGCATAAACAAGTGATAGTGCCCCTATTGCGTTGAGAATTTGAATCATTCCTGCAAGCCATGGTCCTTTGAAACCCCAATTTACGGGTACAGAAAAATCAGTCATTAGAACTGCAAAAGGAGACAACAGCAGTCCTGTCATTGCCATGTAGAAAAAAATGCTTTCCGCTTTCATTGAATTATTGGAAAATTTCATTACCCAGGCCTGCGCCCCCCACATAACAAAGACCATGATAGCAAGTGCAAGCCAACCGATACCTTCGGTTTTGCCTGGATTAACCTGCGGGTTGGAAAGAAGAAACATGGCAATAAGTGCTAGGACAATTCCTATCCATTGCCGGACATTTGCCTTTTCTTTCAGAAACACCAGAGAGAGGAATATGGTCAGTACAGGATAAAGTGATATAATAGGAAAGACAATATATGCCGGTCCCTGTCGCAGTGCCTGAAACAAAATCAACTGTCCTCCGGCACCGAGCAAACCGACCGCTGAACCAAGAAAAACTGATTTTTTGTCGTGCTCCGGATTCCATCCAATCCTGCTAAGAGCAAACAAGGCACAAGGAATCATGGTAAGAGACCAAACCACATAACCTAATGTTGCAGGAAACCCTGATTTTTCAGGTATTTCAATGAAGGCACCCCATACACCCCAGAAAATTGTTGTTATCAACGCAAATAACAGCCACAACCTGTTTGTTTTCATCCGGATAATATTTGAAAATTGTTTGTCTTTAAAGCCTTTTTTTTTCTGAATCTCATTTAGAAGCAACAAGTCTGGACGGAATTTTTCCTATTCCATCGCCAAATATAAACAAAATGAACAAAACGTAATGTTTCGAAACAAATAATAAGGGAAAAACAGAATGATTCAATCAGCAAGTTGTGATAAATGCTTCTTAAGTAACAGATATTCAGATAATTTATATCGACTCAGTATCATTTTCAATAGAGTGGGAATCATGCAAGAATAACCTTGATTCCGGCATCTTCAAGTCGTTTTTTATCATCAGCTGGAATGCCTTCATCGGTAACCACGCAATGGATTTTGTTGATTTCGCAAATAAAGGCAAGACTTCGCCGGAAAAATTTACTGGAGTCGGTGACTATGATAACTTCCTTTGCGTTCTTAATCATTAATTCGTTAAGGTGTGCTTCTTCGAGATTGGGAGTATAAATTCCGTGTTGGGTGTCAAAACCATCTACACCAAGGAAAACCTTGTCAACAAAAATATTTTGAAGATTCTTTTCTGAAAGGGGACCAACCAGCGAGAGGGAATTTCTTCTTAGATATCCTCCGGGAATAATTAAATTAATGTTGTTATTATTTGCCAGCTGACCAATAATGTTCAGGGCATTGCAAACCACAGTAACATTATTCAAATGGCTCAGGTTCTTTGCTATTTCGAAGGTAGTGGTACCGGAATCAAGAATAATGGTATCGTAATCTTTAATAAGTTCAGCTGCTCTTTTGCCAATCCGTGCTTTCTCCTGATAATGCAGTTTGTCTTTATCAGCCAGATGAATGTCAATACCAACGCCTCCGTCTGTTTTAATAGCTCCGCCTCGTATACGCAGCAACAGATGTTTTTTTTCGAGCTGTTCCAGATCATTCCGAACCGTAACTTCACTAACATTGAAAACTTTGCTCAATTCGTGTACCAGAACCTGCCCGTGAGCGGATAACTGACTCAGAATTTCCTTTCTGCGTTCAACGGTTGTGCTTTTTTGTCGTTGTTTCATTTCAAATGATTTCGTTAAGTAATGCAAAGATAAGAAACGTTTTAGAATACAGAAGCATAGATGCCAGAAATATTTTTGTTAACAACTTTTCATTACATTTCAATCTTTCAAAAGCTTATTAAAATTGTTAATAATTTTATGAAAATTTTTTATTTACTTTCAAAATACATATATTTGTTCCATAAAACACAAATATATGCATCTACTGGGATTTGATGAGCAATGGCTGAAAGAAAGGGGAGCAATTTATACTGCTACCGAAATTGCCGGACAACCGGAACTCTGGCTTAAGACGTATTCTCTGATCATTGCCAGAAAAACAGAAATAGAAACGTTTCTAAAACAGGCAGTAGCAGAAGCCTCCAGGATTATCCTCACAGGGGCTGGCACCAGCGCCTATATCGGTCTGTCATTACATAGCGTTTTTGGCAAATACCTTCACCGCCATACCTATGCAATACCCACAACAGATCTTGTCTCTCATCCGGCAGATTATTTTTTTCAGCAGGAAACGCTTCTCCTGATTTCCTTTGCCCGTTCAGGGAACAGCCCGGAAAGTACAGCTGCAGTGGCTCTGGCCGATAAACTTTGCGGGAAAGTATATCATTTGATTATTACCTGTGATCCTGAAGGATATCTGGCAAAATATTCGACAAAGTCGCCCCGATTTAATCTGGTGTTGCCACCGGAATCCAATGATCAGGGATTGGCCATGACAGGCAGTTATACCTCCATGCTTTTGGCAGGCTTTCTGGTAGCGCACATAAAAGAACTGGAAGCTCTTAAACCTCAGGTTGAAACTCTTTACCGGTACGGTCGGCGTATACTTAATGATTTCTCGGCTCTATTAAAAGATGTGGCTTCAATGGATTTCAAACGGGCGGTCTTCCTGGGGTCCGGCCCTTTGTTTGGCACAGCAACAGAATCTCAGCTTAAACTGCAGGAATTAACTGACGGAACTATTGTATGTAAGAACGATACTTTTTTGGGCTTCAGACATGGCCCTAAGGCAGTAATCGACGGAACAACCCTGGTGGTTTTTATCTTTTCCAACGACCCTTATGCCTGGCAATATGAAAGAGACCTTGTTCTGGATATAAGAAAAGGTAAACAACCTCTTTTTACCATAGGTCTTTTCGAGACTCCGGTAAATGGTCTCGTTTTTGACCTGGATATTCAGCTTTCAGATTCAGGCAGTCGTCTCGAAGAAGCACTGCTGACAGTTTGTGACATAATTCCCGGTCAGCTTCTTGGGTTTTATAAGTCACTGGCTCTTGACCTGAGTCCCGACAACCCTTCTGTAAGCGGCGCAATCTCAAGAGTTGTTGAAAATGTACACATTTATGCTTATTAAAGGTGTGATATGAACAAGGAGGTGCGTGATCGAGCCAGAGAGGCCGGTCTTCCGCTCATGGATTATATCCTGATGCGGATGAGAAAACTGAAGGAAGAAACCGGCATAAAACGGACGGTTTTTGCCGTTTGTCCCAACTCGGTTTCCGTGATAAAAACAGCATTAAAGGCTGCCAAACGATGGAGTGCTCCTGTGAAATTTGCGGCGACTCTTAATCAGGTAGATAGCGACGGAGGTTATACCGGTTTGACACAGGCAGAATTTGTCAACACTATCCGCCAGTATGCTCGTGCCATTCATCTCGAAGTTCCTGTGATCGTGGCGATCGACCATGGTGGCCCCTGGCTGAAAGACCGGCATATTCTTGAGAAATGGAGTTATGAAGATACCATGGCGGCTGTTAAAAAATCATTCGAAGATGCTATTATAGCCGGTTATGATCTGATTCACATTGATCCAACCGTGGATATTACTTTACCGGAAGGAAAGCAGATTGCAATAGAAACAGTGGTTGAGCGAACCGTTGAATTATTACTGCATGCTGAAGAGTTTAGAGAGGCTAATGGATATCCGAAAATAGCTTATGAAGTGGGAACAGAAGAAGTGCACGGCGGGTTGGCTGACCTTGCTACATTTACGCGCTTCCTGGATTTGCTGAAGAAAAGGCTGAAAGAACTCAACAAGGAGCATGTGTGGCCATGCTTTGTTGTTGGTAAAGTTGGCACCGATCTCCACACTACTGATTTTGATCCGGAAGTTGCCGGGAGGCTTGCCGGGATAGCAGCCCGATACGGAAGTTTTATTAAAGGACATTATACCGACAATGTAAAAACTCCGGAAGCATATCCTCTGTCAGGAATGGGAGGGGCCAATGTAGGACCGGAATTTACGGAAAGGGAATATGATGCTTTATTGGAGCTGGAAAGAATACATTCCGGCTTAATCCTGGAGGGAAAAACCGGACGAAAAGTTCCGATCAGGGAACTCCTCAGAAAAGCTGTCGTTGATTCAGGACGCTGGCGAAAATGGATCCAGCCAGGTGAAAACCGGGAGAATTTTTACGCCAATGATCCGGATCGACAGGAATGGCTGATTAAAACCGGATGCCGTTATATATGGGGAAAACCGGAAATTGTAGCTGCCAGGCACTATTTATATGAAGATCTTAAGCTGCAGGGAATTGATGCAGAGTCTATTGTGGAAGCCCATATAGGGAGAGCCATGGATAAGTACTTTGCCGCTTTCAATCTGGCCGGGCTGAATGATTTGTTGTAATTAATTGACAGTAAGATTAATTTTAACAGATAAGGAAAACAAGAAGAGATGAAAAGAGAATTTGATGTGCTGGTTGCCGGGGAACTGAATGTCGATATTATTCTCAATAATATTCAGGCATTTCCGGAAATAGGAAAGGAAATTCTTGCCAACGATATGTCGGTTGTGCTGGGAAGCTCTTCGGCTATTTTGGCGAGCAATCTCAGTTCCCTCGGAACCAGGGTGGCTTTTGCCGGAAAAACAGGTAAGGATGTTTTTTCAGAGATCGTCTTTGAATCCCTTAACAGGAGAGGTGTTGATTGCAGTCATATTCTCCGGGACGAGCGATATCCGACCGGCGCAACAATCGTGCTGAACTATGGCCAGGATAGGGCTAACATTACTTTTCCCGGTGCTATGAATTATTTTGGAATCGATGATATTGATTTTGAATTTTTGTCCCGGGCTAAACATTTGCATTTTTCTTCATGTTTTATACAGCCGGGAATGAAAAAGAGCCTGCCGGAATTATTCCTCAGAGCAAAAAAAGCAGGCCTTACAACGTCTATGGATCCGCAGTGGGATCCGGAAGAAAAATGGAAACTTCCCATAGAGGAACTTATGCCCAACATTGATGTGTTTATGCCGAATATCATGGAATTGAAGTATATTACCGGCGAAAAGACCCTTGAAAATGCTGTACGGAAGCTGAGTGAACTGGCCAATATTCTGGTAGTAAAGAACGGCGAGGAAGGAGCATGGTTATGGGATGGTAAAAGTCTTAGCCATCAGCCGGCGTTTAAAAATGAGCAGGTTGTGGATTGTATTGGTGCCGGCGACAGTTTTAATGCTGGTTTTCTCTCTGAATTTGTAAAAGGATCTTCCCTGAAAAAATGTATGGAAACAGGCGCCCTTATGGGAGCCATTAATACTACACAGGCAGGAGGTACTGCGGCTTTTGAAGACTTCAATACGATCAGGTTAGTTGCAAGGAAGTGTTTTAACTATAATTTATGATGCTATGTTGTTGCAGGAAAAAATGGTGAAGCTTTACAGGGAGAAAAAGGCCATCCTGGCGGCTAATTTTTACAATTATGAAACCCTTTCAGGTATTCTGCAGGCGGCTGTTTCATTAAATCAACCGGTTATCCTGCAACTTTCAGAAAGTTCTATTTCCTATATGGGATTGTCGGTTGCTTCCGGTATGGCCCGCAGTGCTATCAGGGAATACAGGGCACAGGCATGGCTGCATCTTGATCATGGCAGTTCAGTGGAAATGGTTAAAAAATGCCTGGATGCCGGCTTTGATTCGGTAATGATTGATGCCAGCGAAAAGCCGTTCGAAGAAAATGTGAAAATCACAAAAAAAGTGGTCAAGCTGGCAGAATCGTACAGGGCTTGTGTGGAAGCCGAATTGGGATTTGTGGCAAAACTTGGCCAGGAACATACCGGGGCTGGGTTCACTCAACCTCAGGATGCCTTGAATTTTGTAGAAGCTACGGGAGTGAATATGCTCGCAGTTGCAGTCGGGTCAGCTCACGGATTCTACAAAAAACCACCGCAGCTTGATATATCTTTGCTTTCTTCTATATCTCATGCTGTTAAGATTCCGCTTGTATTGCACGGAAGTTCAGGTATCCCTGATGAAATGATTCAAAATGCCATCCGCAACGGAATTTGTAAGATCAACCTGGCTACAGAGACCAAAAACACTTTCATGAAAGCCTTGCAAGAGATCCTGAAAGATAATCAGGAAATTGACCTTCGAAAGGTTTTCCCTCCTGCAATCAGGAAAGTAACTGAACTAATTGAGTCCAAAATAATAACAATCATAAATGCTTAAGCCAATACCATTATGAAAAGCAAAAAAACATCCGGTTTTACCCTGATTTTGATGATGTACATTCTGAGTACATTTTTTTTAAAGGCACAGGACATTAATAATTTGCCATTACGCAATTACCGGCCAAAGTCGTTGTATAAGATTCCGGTTACACAGGTACAGAAAGCAGCATTTCCTGTAATTGACATGCATTCACATCCATATGCCATGTCAGAAAAGGAAATTTCGGATTGGGTAAAAATTATGGATTCCTGCGGAATTCAGAAAACGATCATACTGAGTATGGCAACTGGCGCTAAATTCGATTCTATTATGGATTTATACGGGAAATATGGTAATAGGTTTGAGGTATGGTGCGGGTTGGATTATACAGGATATGATACACCTGACTTTCCTGCTTCGGCTGTACGTGAGTTGGAAAGGTGCTATAAGAAAGGTGCGCGGGGAGTGGGTGAACTGGGTGATAAAGGTCTGGGTTTGTTTTATTCTCATCCCGTTCCTGCCTGGGGGATGCATATTGATGATCCCCGTTTGAAACCAGTATTTCAGAAATGTGCCGAACTGCATATGCCGGTAAATATTCATGTAGCTGATCCTGTGTGGATGTATGAAAAAATGGATTCGACCAACGATGGGCTTATGAACGCATACAATTGGAAAATTGATCTTTCAAAACCTGGTATTCTGGATCTTGACCAGCTTGTTCAAACACTGGAAAATGCAGTGCGTGAAAATCCCGGAACCATCTTCATAGCCTGCCATTTCGCGAACCTGAATCATGATCTGGATCGTCTGGGTCGTATGCTGGATACTTACCCGAATTTATATGCTGATATCTCAGCCCGATATGCTGAATCAGCAACCATTCCCCGCTATATGCAGAATTTTTATAAAAAGTACCAGAATCGCCTGGTCTATGGAACAGATATGGGATTTTCTCCTTCCATGTACCGGTTAACTTTCAGAATTCTCGAAACGGCTGATGAACATTTCTATGAAATCAATCAATTCGGATATCACTGGGCTCTGCATGGTTTTGATCTGCCGCGGACAGTGTTGAAAAAGATATATAATACCAATGCAACCCGTATTATAGAAAAATACAAATAACCCTCATCTACTTAATCTTTTTTCGTATGAAAGCCTATAGTTTTTATCTTGCTCTTCTCGGTTTATTCTTGCTTTCTTCCTGTCAAAAGAACATTCATATTCAGCACGGGAAAACGAAACTGGAAATAAACGGCCGGATGTACACCCGTTTAAATGCCATTATTCCCGGAAGTAAGCCTCTGATGGATAATTTCTCCCCTTCCGAATACCTGGTGACAAAAAAATTCATTCTGCGTGATTTTATCCTGCAAAAATCCGAATCTAAGAATTTTGAAGGGAAATCTGGAAAAGAAGAACATACCATTTTCATCGGCACTTATAAAAGAGATGGCTATGCAGTTGAAAAACTGCTTGATATTTCTTCTATAGATTCTCTGTCCGACATGCTGTGCATGAGGGTTTCATATATAAATAAAGGGGACAGAAATCTGAAAGTTGTTAAATGGGTCAATCATGCATGGGCGGTTAAATCAGCCGGTGACAAACCTGCCTTCTGGTCTTTTCAGGGGAGTTCTACACCCGAAAGGAAAGATTGGATTTTGCAGGTGGATTCATCCTTCTTTCAAAGGAATTATATGGGCATGAATAGCACCGATTACGGCGGAGGAATTCCAGTGCTTGACCTTTGGAGACGAGATGCCGGAGTTGCCATCGGTCATGCTGAGACACAGGCCTGGATGGTTTCACTGCCGGTCGAGAAGGACCAGTATGACGATTACGCAAGAATACAGGTAGAATATGAATTTCCGGAACCAGTTGAATTCAAGCCCGGTGATACTATCAGTACCCTTACAACCTTTGTTATTGTCCATACCGGTGATTGTTTCTCTTCTTTGCGCACGTACTCATCCTATTTACAAACCAGGGGGATCCGGTTTGCCCCCCCGGAAGAAAATGCCTACGAACCCGTTTGGTGTGCATGGGGTTATGAACGCAGGTTTACCCGGGATGAAATTATAGGCACTTTACCCAAGGTGAAAGAACTCGGCATCAAATGGGTCGATATCGACGATGGGTACCAACAGGCTGAAGGTGATTGGGATGTTGACAGGTCTAAATTTCCCAATGGCGATACAGATATGCGCAGACTGGTAGATCGCATCCATGCTATGGGAATGAAGGCCAAATTATGGTGGGCACCTTTTGCTGTCGATCCCACATCAAAATTACTGAAGGAAAATCCTGATATTATCCTGATAAATAAAGACGGTGCCCCCCAATATATTACATGGTGGGATAGCTACTACATGGCACCTTCTTATGAAAAAACGATTCAGCACACAAAGGAAGTTTTAAAAATGTTCCTCGAGAAATGGGATTATGACGGACTTAAAATTGATGGCCAGTATCTTAATTGTGTTCCACCTGATTACAACCCCCGACACCATCTGGCCGATCCGTATGATGCATATCGCAATTTGCCACAGTTCTTTGAAATGGTCTATGAAACCGCCCGAAACTACAAGCCTCATGCTGTTGTTCAGATATGCCCCTGTGGGGATGCTATGTCGATATTTAATATGCCATGGATGAACCAGGCTGTGGCTTCCGATCCTGTAACCAGCTGGCAGACCCGCCTGAAAGGAAAAACCTATAAGGCACTCTTAGGCAATATCGCTTATTATGGCGATCATGTAGAGTTGAGCGACGGAGGCAATGATTTTGCAAGCCAGATAGGTATAGGTGCTGTACCAGGAACCAAGTTTACCTGGCCTAAAGACAATCCCTTTGCAAGTGAGCATTTTGTTCTGACTCCGGAAAAAGAAAAACTCTTGAAGCAGTGGCTGGAAATTTACCGAACCAGGATGCTTCCGAAAGGAAAATATCTCGGTACACTCTATGACATCGGTTACGATAAACCTGAAACCCATGTGATCCAGAAGGGAGATACTCTGTTTTATGCCTTTTATTCAGACGATTGGAACGGACCTATACAATTAAGAGGATTAGGGAAAGGTTCCTACAAAATTTTTGATTATGTGAACCAAATCAATCTTGGTATTGTTGAAGGAAAATCACCCCTGATTGATGCATCTTTTAAGAAGAATCTTCTTATTGAAGTGACTCCAGTAAATAATTGATAATCAGAAATAACAAGGATAAATAAAATTGTAGTTGTTCTCAAATGGAATTTTTATTTATTTTTCTTTATTAATTTTTTTCAAAATCTTAAATTTGTATTATATTTGTCTTATGAAAACCTTCGAATTCTATCTTTAAAAAAATTAAATCTTTCATAAAAAAAGTGCACCTATGATAAACCCGGAAAAGAAAAATCGATTCATCATAGTAGCAAAAGCTGTATGGCTGTTGCTATTTATGCTCATAGTGCCAGGAGCCTTGTTCAGCCAGCGTACGATTACCGGAAAGGTTATCGGTTCTGATACAAAGGAGGGTCTTCCCGGAGCCAATATTGTAGTTAAAGGAACAACAGCCGGTACGGTAACCAACCTCGACGGTAGTTATCAGATTCAGGTAAGTTCGGCCCGGGATGTTCTGGTATTTTCGTTTGTAGGTTATCAGACTCAGGAAATAACAGTAGGCGAACAAACAACCATCAACGTTGCTCTTGCCCCTGAGGTTAAAACTCTGGAAGAGATTGTGGTGATGGGTTACAGTGAGAAAAAGAAAACAGAAATAGCCAGTGCTGTATCGGTGCTGAATGAGGACCGGCTGCGGGATGTTGTTAGTTCCAATATGGGCACAATGCTTCAGGGAAAGGTAGCAGGGGTGCAGGTAGTCAATAGCAGCGGTTACCCAGGTGCCGGTTCCGAAATAAGGATAAGAGGAACCAGCACACTGAACGGCAATTCAGAACCCTTGTATGTAGTCGATGGTATTATTGCAGGAAATGGTGATCCGGGTATTGATCCTGCCCTTATTGAGAACGTTACCATTCTGAAGGATGCTGGTGCTACCGGGCTTTATGGTTCACGGGCCAACGGAGGAGTCATTATTCTTACAACCAAACGGGGTAGTACCAGAGCTCAATATGAATTCTCCTCCAGCGTCGGTTTGCGTACTCCTGACTTTGGAAAAGTTAAGATGATGAACGGAGCCGAATATTATGATGCTCACCAGGGATTGTTTACCGACACAACTGGATATATCGATAAAGTGAGGTTTCTGAATAATTATCCAAAGGCCTTGCGAGAACGGAATTTTGACTGGGTAAATACAATTTTCAAACCGGCGGTAATTCAGAATTATTATTTATCAGCCAGCGGAGGATCAGAAAAATATAAATACTTCCTTGGAGCAAGCTACTTCAACGAAGATGGTACTTTTATGAACACAAATTTTGAAAAGCTTAGCCTCCGGTCAAACAACAGTTACGCATTTAGCGACAGAATTAATCTGAATGGAAATATCGACCTGTCTGTTTCCAGAGGAAAGAGCTATGATTATATGGATATGTATTACACCTGGTTGTCATCACCCTGGGATAGCGCTTATGATGCTTCCGGTAAAGTGAGGTATGTCGATCAATCCACCCAGGGCTGGTATTCACGTGACAAAATTAATCCGGTGCATTCCATTCAGAATTCGGATTATGGTTATCAGGGAGCTTCAATGAATCTGAATCTCGGGCTGAATGTGAAAATTACGAATTGGCTTTCATTTTCCTCAACAGCAGGTCTGAGTTACTGGAATGGTTTGTCGACGAGCGTTATTAATCCGCAGATTGCAGGGCCTCTTCACGGAATCGGCAGTCTTTCTCGTAACAACAGTTTCGGATACGGGGCACTAAGCACCAACCTGTTACGGTTCAGCAAATCATTTGGAGATCATAATCTGAGTGGACTTGTCGGTGGGGAATTTTCCTATGGCTATTCCGACAACTGGGGTGCTTCGGCAGAAGGTCTCATGGAGGGTTACCGAACCTTTAATACAACATCCAAAAACTTCAAAGTATCGGGCGTATATGGAGAAAATACGCTTGAATCCTTTCTTAGTCAGGTAAACTATAATTTCCGTGAAAAGTATTTTCTTACCGGTTCATATCGTTTGGACGCTAACTCCAAATTTGCTCCCGGCCATAAAACAGCTGTTTTCCCGACAATCAGCGGAGCATGGATTTTAAGCAGGGAAGATTTCCTGAGTACAGTAAATGCTATCAACATGTTGAAACTGAGGCTCAGTTTCGGGTATACCGGTAATGAAGCTATCGATCCCGGTAAATATAATGCCCTGTATTCTTTAAACAGCAATTACAACGGACAGGTAGGTGCTTATCCCTACCAGCTTCCCAACCTTCAGCTTACCTGGGAAAAAGCCCGTCAGCTGGATCTGGGTATTGATCTCAGTCTTTGGAAACGGATTGACTTCACTTTGGATTTATATTCCAATACCACCACGAACCTGCTTTTTGTAGCACAGCAGGCATATTCGATTGGATATGAGTTCCGATGGGAAAATTCAGGGGAAATTTATAATAAAGGATTCGAAATCGGAATTTCATCGATAAACATTAAGACATCAAATTTGACATGGACCACGGATTTTAATTTCAGTTTCAATACCAACGAAGTGGGCGGCATTGCAAGAGCAAAACCCCGCATTTTGAACGGAATTGAACAACGACTGGAAAATGGGAAACCTTTATATGCTTTCTATCTTCCTGTATGGAAAGGAGTAAATCCAAACAATGGTAATCCCATGTGGGAAAAAGTTGTACGCGACGCCAATGGTACAATTACAGACAGGGTTACTACATACGATTATTCTGCTGCCGAAGCTCAATATGCCGGCTCAGCCATGCCGAAATTTTATGGAGGCTTTACTTCGGTGGTGCAGTATAAGCAATTCGCCCTTTCATTCAATCTGAGTTACCTCGGAGGAAATAAAGTTTATAATAATGACCGTTCTCAGTTTGATACCGACGGTGCCGAACCCAGGATGAACTTTGTTAAACCGCAACCGGGTGATGTGAGATGGACCAAACCGGGCGATAATGCCAAACTTCCCCGTATGGGTGCCAATTCTCTTTCGTACTATCCTTCAACCCGCTTCCTTGAAGATGGAAGCTACCTGAAATTCAGGAATGTTACTCTCAGTTATGAATTGCCCTCAACCTGGTTCAAGCAAAAAATCAGCGGAATTACACTGGTTCTTAGTGGAGATAACTTATTTACACTGACCAAATACACAGGCTTTGATCCGGAAGCAACCCTTCGTATTACCGACTGGTCGCTTGCCGGAGTGAACGATCTCAAGTATCCTCTTAATCATCAGTACAACTTCAGTGTAAAAGTGAAATTTTAAATCGTACAGGTTATGAAAAAAAGTACTGTTTTATTCATATTTGCTTCTCTGCTGGCCCTCATGACGGCCTGCGAGCTGGAATTCGAACCTACCGATCAGATTACCCCTGATAAACTGGTTAAGATGCCGGGTGGTCTGCAAAGCATTGCCAATGGTAACTATGCTATGCTGAAGGATGTGCTTGTTTTTAATGGGGTCCAGAACCAGAATTATTCCTATCTGCGACAATATTTCTTCCTTACGGAATTTGCATCCGATAATGTCGTCTGCGGCCAGGTAACCACTGACCCGTTTTATCTCAGTTTTACACGACAGCACACACCTTCACAGGAAAACACTTCCTACTTCTGGTATGTGAGTTACAAAATCATATCCAGTACAAACCTGGTAATTAGTCTGTATGAAAAAGGAGGTTTACCGAATCCTACAGCAGCGGATCTGCAAATAATAGGAGAGAATTATTTTATGCGTGCTTTTGCCCATTTTACTCTCCTGAATCTTTTTGCGAAGCAATATACTCATGATCCGGATGCTCCGGGAATTATAATCCGGAATTCCGACAATGAAAAGACTGAAAAAGCCAGAGCAACCGTACGTGAAGTATACTCTTTTGTACTGGATGATTTGCGCAAGGCAGCTTCGCTGATGAAACCAAATACACGGAGAGGGGCCGGGTATCCTTCGGTCTATGCAGCACAGGGATTGCTGTCACGTGTTTTTCTTTACATGAATGAACCGGATTCGGTTATTAAATATTCATCTCTGGTAATCAATTCTGGTCAGTTTCAGGTGGAACCTGATTTCCCGAATTATTTCCGGAACGCTCCTTCTTCCAGGGAAACAATCTGGTGTGTTATTTATACCCTGGCCGATGATCTGAAAAAATACGGATCCATTGCATCAATGTATTATTCTGATGGCAACTCGGGCTGGGGAGAAGAATATGCCTCCGACCCGCTGAGGGCCTTGCTCGAACAGAATCCTGAAGATACACGCAATCAGTACATTGTCCCTCTGCTCGACAACAATGGCGAGGTTGTCAGAAGAACCGGAACAGGGATTAAAGTATATTATGTTACAAAGTTTTCGTTCCAGGATGGTTCTCCAACTCTGAGTTCTCCTGTGATTCTCAGAATTTCAGAGCAATATCTGAACAGAGCGGAAGCCTATGCTCGTAAAAATGATCCTGCCAATGCTCTGGCTGATCTGGATGCCATACGCATTAACCGTGGTCTGGAAAATAAACTGTACAACGGAACAGTGCCTGCCGGCAAAACCCTTCTCGATGTTGTACTGGATGAACGCCGCATCGAACTTGCCTTCGAAGCCCACAGATCATTTGACCTATACAGAAACAAAATTGATCTCAACCGGTCTTACTGGGGCTATCACCTGCCGGGATTGAAGGAAAGTGATGTGAATTATTCAATACCTGCTCCTACCAATATTATTCCCTGGAATGACCCAAGAAATATTTATTATATTCCTGAAAATGAAATCCGGATCAATCCTTTATGTACTCAAAACCCCTGAATTTATTAACCTTTAATTTATACTGCTTATGAGAACTTTAAAATGTATTTCGGGCATTGTGGTAATTGTGGCATCCATGCTCGTATTTTATTCCTGCTCCAAAGAGGAAAGCCATCCGAAACCGGAGGCATTGTTTTCCTACACAATTGGCGGCGATGGTCGTACTATTAATTTTACCAATGAGTCAGAAAATGCAACCAGCTACATCTGGGATTTTGGCGATGGTCAGACCTCGACCGAAGTGAATCCTGTTCACACTTTTGCTGAATACAAAGAGTATACTATTACACTTACAGCAAAAGGCCCTGGCGGTGAAAACGTTTTTATTTATAAACTCACCGTCACCAAGGCAAGTCCGGTAAAACTTGACGACAATTCGTTCGATGACTGGAGTACCATTGCTGATGCCTTTGTTTCCGTTGATAATAACGGAGGAATTATCAACAAGGTAAAGCTTGATTATGACGGTGAAAACATTTATTTCTACATGGAAGTTCAGGATAATCTTACTGATTCTCTTCCAACCGGCATCTATTTTGACCTTGACAATGATTCAACTACAGGCTTTTTACCATGGACACATCATGCAATAGGGGTAGATCTTTACATCGAGGCAGCAATCACCACGGGTGCCTGGTCCAGTGTGTTTGAAGTTGATCCGGCTCTTGATCCGGGATGGCCGTGGTCAGAAGTTGCGGTAAGCGATTACCTTATCAACGGGTACCATGCACAGGTTGGACCTGTAGTTAAAGTGGAATGGGCTTTCAAACGCGGTAAAATGAATGCTCCTAAAAAACAGATGGCGATGGGGAATAAGGTAACTATTATAATGACCCATTATGTGAACTGGGAACCTGCCGGATTCTTCCCGGCTCAGGGTGCGGCTGCTTATGTATTTAATATGCAACCATAGAACACAGGTTCGTTTCGCCTGGTTTGAATAATAACCTGGCATTGTAAAGGGAAAGCCGGGAAAAATTTGTCGTCCCGGCTTCCTTTTCATAATTTTCCTCTTCCCCTAAATGTTTACAAAAGGTTAATTAATCAGAAAATCATTTATTTATATCCATGCATAGAATTTTAACCACTCTTCCGGCACTTGTGTTTGCTCTGGCAGTAACCGGACAGACAATGCTTAACCGTGAATATGCCCGACATGATTCCATAATACCTAACCCGGAACGGGGCTTTTTTCATTTTACCAGTGTGAGTTCCCAGGGTTCGTATACTCCTCTTAATTATAATACACTCATTGGTTACCGGAATCAGGGTATTACATTGCTTTTCCGCAATTTCTACCTTAACGGGAATGTGTCATCCGATATTTCCGGCGACTATCTTATGGGCATGGAAGAGGATTTTAATACCCTCCGGAAGGCTGGAATGAAAGCCATTATCCGTTTCAGTTATGCGGAAAGCATGCAAAAACCCTATGGCGATGCTCCGCTGAATATTGTTCTCCGTCATATCAGTCAGCTGAAACCTCTTCTGCAAAAGCACAGCGACGTGATTTTTGTTCTGCAGGCCGGATTCATAGGTGCATGGGGTGAGTGGTATTACACCGACTACTTTTCCTTTTCACCAGGAGTTCTTTACCCTGAGCATTGGGAAATGAGACGCCAGGTGGTAAATGCCCTGCTGGACGCTCTTCCGGCTGAACGACAGATCGAAGTGAGAACACCCGACTATAAACGAAAACTCTTGAATGACACGGTTCCTATATCACCTGCTGAAGCATATTCAGATCTGCCAAAGGCACGCATTGCGCACCACAACGATTGTTTTGTGGCAAGCAAGGATGATTATGGTACGTACCATGATCTGGTCAAAGATAAAGACTATTTGCAACGTGATTCAAAATACACATTGATTTCAGGTGAGACCTGCAATGTAAGCAGTCCGTATTCTGATTGTCCCAATGCGCAGGCCGAACTTGCCAGGTTTCACTGGACGGCCCTGAATCTGGATTATCATCCTTCTGTGCTGGGAAACTGGAGGACCCAGGGTTGTTTTGAAAACATCAACAGAAAGCTGGGGTTCCGCTATTACTTCATCTCTTCTTCTGTTCAGTCTGAAGTCAAACCGGGTGGGGAGTTCCATCTTATACTGAAACTTCTGAACGAAGGATATTCTAATCCTGTAAATCCCAGGCATGCAGAAATTGTTCTCAGACATCTGGAAACTGGTGAGGAGTTCAAAGCTGCTATACAGGATGACCTTCGTTTCTGGCCATTGAATGATACAATTACCCTTGATTTTAGAGGAGGCTTGCCTGCATCAGCTCCCGAAGGGCAGTACCTGGTTTTGCTGAATTTACCCGATCCGGATCCCCGGTTGTATTCTGTACCGGCTTATTCAATTCGAATGGCTAATCCCGGTGTGTGGGAGGAAAAATCAGGGATGAATTCCGTCCAGACAGTTTTTAACGTTGTAAAGAATGAAAGTCTTCCAGCTTATTCAGGTTCAGTTTTTTTTAAGTCTGCCAGAAGGGATATTCCGGAAGATGTCAATCTGAGGATTGATGGTGTGGGCATTGATTGGAAAGGCATTCAATCTGTTTCGGAGAAGGAAGGGGGACATATTCAAACGTTGAAAACGATACGCTACAGGGATTCCTTGTTTTTTCTGATTCAGGGATCAAATCTTGCCCCGGGATTCCAGTTGTTTATTGATGCTGATATGAATCCGGCTACCGGTTACAATGCATGGCAATGGACGGGTAATGGTTCGGACTATCTGATTGAAAACGGATTTTTCTATGTTTACTCCGGATCAGCGCATGAATGGAACTGGCAACAGGCAGGTACGGTCAATGTCGTGCAAAATGACAGCATTATTGAATTTGGGTTTCCGCTGGCCAAACTGAGCCCGATAAGTCCTGCAACAGAATTCTCTGTTGCATTTGTGAATGACCCGCAGGGAACTCCGGATTATCTTCCGGATTATTCAATGCCCTTTGCTGGCGTTAGACTATTGCTTCCCGGAATACCGGAGGTCCGCATAAATGGCTGGAACAATAACGCATTATTATACTGGCAGGGGACAAGTTTTCAAAAGGTGTTTACTGTCATTGAAAGGTCCGCAAACGGAGGAGAATTTGAAAAGCGTGCTGTGCTAACAGGTTCAGATATTTGCTTTACAGATACAGGTTTGAATCCGAACAGCAGTTATGTTTATAAACTCTACCGGTTGAATGAAGACAATTTCTCAAGCGCAATCACTTCATCTCCAGATTACCTGGACAAACCAGTCTCAGATTTTATTGCGATGAAAAGTGATGGTGATTCAACAGATTGGACCATTATCCCTCCGGTTGCAACCTGTTTTATTGATCGTACCATTCCGTTTCGGATGGCATGCTATGCTGATTCAGTCTATTTCAGTTTTCTCGGCATCAGGGAAAACGATCGTGTGCAGATTTTTCTCAATACAGACAGGGATGCCTCTACCGGGAAAGTTAACCCTCTTACCGGTATAGGCGGCTATGAATTTCTTCTTTCACAGGATTCTCTTTATGTCGTATCCGGTGGAAACTGGGTTTTTGCCAAAAAAATTCAACGATTCTTTAAGGATGGATTGCTCGAGCTTTCAGCTTTAAGTACTGATCTGAACATAAATAATTCTGTTGCAAGTTTTGTGGCAGGTACAATCAATGGAACTCCCGTTCCTGACAGGGCGGCGGAGGCTATTTATTATAAACCCAGAACCCCTTCAAGGCCGGCGAATTTTACCGTACTGAATTCTCAGGCAACACCTTTTTCAAAAATTATCATTCAATGGTCGCGGTCAAGTGACGCATCAGGATATGTTATCGAACGTTCAGTAAATGACAAGGAGCATTTTGAGGAACTTGTACGGTTGCCAGTAAGTGCTTCATATTATCATGACGCAGCTGTAGATACGTTCCATCAGTATTACTACCGCATGTTTGCCTACAATGGTATGCAGCGCTCCGATTATACCTTTTCTCTGGGAGGAAAGCCCGGTTCAATTATTGAAAGTGTTTTTTCTCAGCCTTCATCGGAACAGGACATCCGGATTTTTCCCAATCCGGTTAAGGAAACCTGCTTTATAAGTCTCTCTTCCATATTTATGGGTCAGGTTACCCTTACTCTGTATGATCTTTCTGGTAGAGAAATATCGCAGGTTTATAAAGGGAGAGCCAATGAACAGGAAAAGTTTCTTTTCACCAGAAGCAACCTCTCATCCGGTCTTTATCTAGTCAGGGCTGTGGATTCAAAAGGAACGGTACGCCAGGCAAAGCTGGTCATTCAATAAATCCTCAGTTCCTTGAACTGATCAGAAAGTTGTGATCAGATGCCATATCTGCCCCGGGAAACTCCTTAATCAGATGATCTCCGGCTTTCTGAACGCGCAACTCCCGGTTGCGAAACCGAACGGTATTTAAGATCCGGATCATCTCTGTAGTCTTGTTGCTATCAACCTCAATAAAGGAGTAGCGTTTTTTGATATCAATCTTTCCAAGGGCAATTTTCTTTCCGCGGGTGTTGCGGTTAATAATAACCAGCAGTTCGGCATTGTTCAGTCCGTCCATTTTTCCGGCATTGACAAATAACCTTGTGAAATCAGAATCTTCCGTTTCCTTATGGCTTTTTGTTTTGTTCTTTCTTTCTTCCTGGTCTGCGGGATAATTTTCGTACCCGGACAATTTTTTTAGTTCCATGGTAATCATCCGCAGGATAAGCTCTTCGCGGCTTAATTCACTGAGCTGTCTGCTCACCTTATCTGCAAGGGCGTTGATTTGCGGGTCAGCTGTCTTAGCATTCTGAAGGTTCTGAATCCAGCCTTCCAGTCTTTTTTCAAATATTTCTTTAGTGCCGGGGATTTTTCCTTCGGTAAGAGGTGTCTTGAGGGTATTCTGAATTAAGCGGATAATTGGTCTTTCATTCGGCTGGACAAGCAGTACCGAGTTGCCTGTTTTCCCCGCTCTGCCGGTCCGTCCGCTCCTGTGGGTATATACCTGCGCATCGCCGGGAGCACTGTAATGGATGATATGGGTGAGGTCTGTTACATCCAGACCGCGGGCGGCAACATCGGTTGCTACCAGTATGCTGATGTTTCGTACACGAAACTTTTGCATTACCGTATCCCGCTGCTGCTGCGACAAGTCGCCATGAAGGGCATCGGCATTGTATCCGTCGTTTATCAGCCGGCCTGCTATTTCGTGTGTTTCCCGTCGGGTGCGGCAGAAAACTATTCCGTACAGGGAGGGTTCTGCATCGGCAATTCGCTTTAATACATCATATTTATTCCGGTTGTTTACCATGTAATAGGTATGGCTGATCTGATCAGCGCCTGAATTTTTGGTTCCGATAACCACTTCAGCCGGATCGTTCATATACCGGCTGGCGATGGAAGCAATTGAAGGAGGCATGGTGGCCGAGAAAAGAAGTGTCTGACGTGTATCAGGAATACCGGCAAGAATCGTGTTGATGCTGTCAAGGAAGCCCATGTTGAGCATTTCGTCCGCTTCGTCCAGTACAACGGTCGATACATGCGACAGTTTAACTGCCCTTCGTTCCATCAGATCGATCAGGCGACCCGGCGTGGCTGCGATAATGTGTACTCCCTTTTTCAGTTCCCGGATTTGCGTTTCAATACTGCTTCCCCCGTAAACGGCAAGAATGCGGATTCCCTTCAGAAAACGCGTGAAGGCAATCAGGTCATTGGTTATCTGTACACAGAGTTCCCGTGTTGGAGCCAGAATAACTGTCTGCGGATTTTTATTCAGAGGGTCAGTCAACTGGACAACAGGAATGCCGAATGCAGCAGTTTTTCCTGTTCCTGTCTGGGCCAGAGCTATAATATCGGTTGACCTGTCGAGCAGAAGAGGAATAACCTGCTCCTGCACAGGCATTGGTTTTTTAAAACCCATTTGGGAAATAGCTTCCAGAATTTCCGGAACAATTCCCATCTTTTCAAATGAAATCATGATAAAAACGTTGTATGCTTTTTCTGTGATGCGGACTTGTCAACCGGATCCGGATGGTGAGGTTTTCCAGCAGGGGAGGACAAAGAATACGCCTCAATGAAATTACATGGTTAATGAGGGCGCAAAGGTAAGCAAATTAATTACAATTCCTAATTTAGCCGCCTGGCATCATGAGTGGTAACAAGGGATTACCCTCTGATCAAACCGATGTGCCATGTTTTTACCGGCTTTTGAATAATCTTTCGTCAAAGCGGAACGGTTCAACAGAATGAATTGAAATACGGCCGAATTCAGGATGCAAGGGGTTCAGCAGGAAATTATATTCGCCCTGAACAACTGCGGAGGGAACCTTTAGCACAGGATGTTTTTTCCCGGTTATAAACCTGTCGCCAATTTCCTGAGTTGAAGGAGGATGGGGAAATGTATACCACCGGGCGGGAAGATCTTTTTCCTGCAGTTCCTTTATTATCAGGTGGTCCGGGATAAGAACAGAGACCAGCACATAATCATCAGGAATATTTCCAAGCGGGGTATGTACGGCAATTTCAACAGTGCACAATGCTCTTGACTGGCTGGTATAAACCATAGGAATCCCTTTACTGTTCCATCGCCCTCCGGCAATTTGCGCTCCTCTGCCGGAAAGATCCCTGGCAAACTGTGCTCTGGAAAGCCGGAATACAATCATGCCAGAACTCCTTGTTCTATCCGGGACAGTTCGTCACTTACAAGCCGGATGCCGAGGGAGCTGTCCAGAAGATTCTTAGGCTCAGTTCCTCCCAGAGCGATGTTTTTAGTAATAAGCCAGTTATCGAATTTTTCCCTGCTGCCGAAAACCATGGTGCCTTTTTTATACAGCAGGGCAATTTCAAGAATCTTTTCCGACTGGTCGGGAGCAAAAAGGCGGTTTTCTTTGCTGTATCGGTGGAGTGTACGTTCCGAAACATGGAGAAATGATGACCATTCCTGCATTGTAAGGGAAACGCTCCGGGCAAAACGCAGAAATACCTGATAAGCTATACCTCTTCGGGCCAGCTGAATCAGCGACAGGGTACTGCTGTCATCCATGCTGTAGCCATAAGGAACCTTAGGGTCAAGTACTTCGTCAATTCTCATGGAAATGAAATTATACACAAATATATGAAAATTGTCATTAAATTACTGACAAATGACCTGTTTTTTATTAAATCCCATTTGGGTTCAATTCAAACTAAGCCACTCCTCATTAGTTCACCTGATCCACTGATGCGTGATCCGGGAATATCATGATTTGCTCTGGCTCACAAATTGTAATTTAACCCAAGTACCATGAATTAACAAATTCAACCGGGCTAACCCTGATGGAACAAAGT
>CAZJQN010000046.1:0-25718 GCA_964548125.1 uncultured Bacteroidales bacterium
TGATATTGAGCTTGTCGAAATTGATATTGAGCTTGTCGAAATAATATAGTAATTTTGATGCCTTAAAAGATGCTCTATGCCTCGTATTTTTGAAGCAAGCGATATACCTTCCGATGAAAAGGAAGTGCGCAGGGACTATTTTGACCGTCATTCTCCAAGAATAATCTGTGAAAATACAGCGAAAAGAGGGGAAAAGTTTCGGGTAAAAGTGGTGATTGGAGATGAATATCAGCACCCTGATGAAGGAGATCATTACATCAGCTTTGTTCAACTTTGGAACAGAGAAACTTTTCTGGCGCAGGTACATTTTACACCAGGTATGTTGGGAGGAAAGCCGGGTCAGGTTGAGGTTGATTTCTATCTCGTTCCTTCTGTGAGCATGAACCTGACTGCACTGGCCAATTGTACAAAACATGGTCTGTGGCAAAGCAAGCAGGTTGATGTGAAGGTCACAGAATGACAAGAATTGCATAATTTACACAGCTAGTATGGCAAAAGATAAGCGCAACAGTTTTCTGGCAAAACTCAGAAACAAGTACAGGCTCATTATTTACAACGATGACACCTTCAGCGAAGTATGGTTTATTAAACTTACGCCGCTAAATTTGCTAGCGATTCTGGGAACTTCGTTTGTTGCTATGATTGTCCTTTTTTATGTTCTCATTGCTTACACTTCAGTACGGGAACTGATACCCGGCTATCCAACGGAAGAAATGCGTCTTAGAGCTTTAAAGGCTGCCGAACAGCTTGATTCTCTCTCTTATCAGATTGCTCTGCGTGATCAGAAATTGCAGATTATCAGCGACATTCTTTCAGGGAAGCCTCCTTCTTTTTCTGATACATCCCAACAGGTGGCAGAACCCGTCAATCCTGCTGCTTTTCATCGGTCGCTTGAGGATAGTTTGCTCCGGCAATCAGTGGAAGAGGAGGATAAGTTCAGTGTGATTCCCAGGCAGGAAACACCTTCTTCTGCAGTATATACGAATTTTACCAGTCAGTTGTTTTTTTCCCCTGTTCGTGGTATTGTAACAAATTCGTTTGATCCTCAAACAGGTCATTATGGTACCGATATAGTGTGCCAGCCAGGTGAAGGCATTAAGTCCGTGATGAGCGGAACGGTACTTCTTTCGGCCTGGACTATTGAAACCGGCTATCTGCTCGTCATTCAGCATCCAAATAATCTCGTTTCCGTGTATAAGCATAATGCCGAGCTTCTTAAACAGACCGGCAACATGGTGAAGGCAGGTGAAGTAATTGCTATTGTTGGTAATTCCGGAGAATATACTTCAGGACCTCATCTACATTTTGAACTGTGGCATAATGGCATTCCGGTAAATCCGGAAGATTATATTCTGTTCTGATTTTCGTGAAACGCATAGCAATACTTGGTTCGACCGGATCAATCGGCACGCAGGCTCTGGAAGTAATCAGAGCCAACCCGGAACTTTTCAAGGTGGATGTTCTTTCTACCAATAACCGTACGGATCTTATTATACAGCAGGCTGTAGAATTTCTGCCTGAAGTAGTGGTGGTTGCCAACCCGGAAAAATATTTACAGGTAAGGGATTCTTTGAAGGGTAAGCGCATCAGAGTGCTTTCAGGACAGGAAGGACTGAACGAAGCGGTAAAATTACCCGGAATAGATATGGTTCTTTCTGCTCTGGTTGGTTATGCCGGTCTGGAACCGACGATTGGTGCCATTGAGGCAGGCAAGGACATTGCCCTTGCCAACAAGGAAACAATGGTCATAGCCGGAGAACTGGTTACCCGTCTTGCGCGCAGGAAAAATATCTCCATTCTGCCGGTTGATTCAGAACACTCGGCAATTTTTCAGTGCCTCATGGGAGAAAAAGAAAACAAAGCGGAAAAAATTATTCTTACGGCTTCGGGAGGGCCTTTCCGGAACCTGCCTGCAGACAAATTGCACGAAGTCACACTGGAAGATGCCCTGCGTCACCCTAATTGGTGTATGGGTAATAAGATCACCATCGATTCTGCATCGCTAATGAACAAAGGCCTTGAAGTAATTGAAGCCAGGTGGCTCTTTGGATTGTCTCCTGAGCAAATTGAAGTAGTGATTCATCCGCAGAGCATCATACACTCCATGGTGCAGTTTCGCGATGGCTCCATAAAAGCTCAGATGGGACTGCCGGATATGCGTCTGCCCATTTTATTTGCCCTAAGTTATCCTTTACGCATAGCTTCCAATTTTCCCAGACTGGACTTTAGTAAGGCAATGGATCTTCAGTTTGAACCTCCTGACATACAAAAATTTCCCTGTTTGCAGATTGCTTTCGATTGCTTGAGAGCTGGTGGGAACATGCCTTGCATTATGAATGCAGCCAACGAAATTGCGGTAGGGGCATTTATTGAAGGGAAGATTGCTTTTACCAAAATTCCTGATATTATAAGCCGTACATTAGAAAAATCTGAATATATTGCGACTCCTGATCTTGATGATTACAAACGTTCCGACAGGATTGCAAGAGAATTTGCACAAATATTAATTTAAACATTGTTACATGGAAATTCTGATTAAGGTAATTCAATTTCTGCTTTCTATTTCAATTCTTGTTATATTGCATGAAGCGGGGCATTTTGTATTTGCCAGGATTTTCAAAACCAGGGTTGAAAAATTCTATTTGTTCTTTAACCCGTGGTTTAGTTTGTTCAAGGCGAGGAGAGGAGATACAGAGTATGGGATTGGCTGGTTACCGCTGGGCGGATATGTTAAAATAGCCGGCATGATTGATGAATCCCTTGACAAGGAACAACTAAAGCAACCCCCGCAACCATGGGAATTTCGTTCCAAACCTGCCTGGCAAAGATTGTTCATCATGCTGGGAGGAGTGTTGGTGAATTTCTTACTGGCTTTTATTATCTACATAAGTGTTTTGTATGTGTGGGGAGAAGATTACCTTCCGACACAAAATGCACGCTACGGTATTATGGCCGATTCGCTGGCTTTACAGATTGGCCTGCAAAACGGAGATCATATTGTTGCTATTGATAATAAACCGGTCGAAGACTTTCACGACATTGTCAAGATTATTGCCCTGCAGGATGCCAGAAGCATACAGGTTATGCGCGATAGCCAGCTGCTGACGATTTCCATACCAGATACTCTGGTATCGGTTCTTCTGAAGAAACCTCGTTTTGTGGATGTTCGCATACCTTTTGTTGTTGGCGATTTTACCAAGAACTCAATTGCACGTGAAGCTGGATTTCAAAAAGAAGATAGTCTTGTGGCTATTAATGGGGAACGGTATGTGTTCTTTGATGAATTCCGGTCAGCTTTTTCCCGGTACAAAGGTGACAGTATAACTGTTACAGTTGTCCGCAAAGGAAGTCCGGTTGACATACATCTCAGAGTGCCTGAAACCGGCTTGCTGGGCATTTATCCTGTCGGAGATCTTAGCCGCTTTTTCCAGATCAAACATCTGCGGTATGGATTTTTTGCAGCTATTCCGGCCGGTATACAAAAGGGTTATCAGACCAGCATTGATTACATACGTCAGTTTAAATTGATTTTTTCGCGCAAAACCAAAGGATACGAGTCGTTGGGCGGATTTATAACTATCGGGAGCATTTTCCCCGGTCAGTGGGACTGGCAGGCATTCTGGTCAATGACGGCCTTCCTTTCCATCATTCTGGCCATCATGAACATTTTGCCTATCCCTGCACTTGACGGAGGGCATGTTTTGTTCCTTTTATTTGAAATCGTGACAGGGAGGAAGCCGGGGGATAAATTCCTCGAATACGCCCAGATTGTGGGAATGAGCCTCCTTCTTGCACTCATTCTTTACGCAAACCTCAATGACATTATCAAGCTTTTCCGGTAAATAGAATGATTTCAGGAATTTGCATCGGTAAAAGACATGATTAATCATCAAAAATCTAAATATATTTTGTACCTTTGTACGATGTTTTAAAAGTTGAACCTATGAATCCTTTTATTTTACTGGGTGTGATCGGGCCAGGACAGGTGATCCTCATTGTTGCTATCATTCTGCTTCTTTTTGGAGGACGCAAAATTCCTGAGCTCATGAGGGGTTTAGGCGAAGGAATCAGGGAATTTAAAAAAGCCTCCAAACTGGAGGAAAAAAGTTCTGATTCTGAAAGTAAACCTATA
Organism: uncultured Bacteroidales bacterium; assembly: GCA_964548125.1. Taxonomy (GTDB): domain Bacteria; phylum Bacteroidota; class Bacteroidia; order Bacteroidales; family JAAYUG01; genus JAAYUG01. Next base: position 4,133 of record CAZJQN010000046.1, read on the forward strand.
GATAAACCCTGATACGCTTAAAAAGGTATAAAGCCCTGCCAGCGCTTTTATCAAAGCACTGGGGGGTTTTTTATTTTCTGTCAGTGAATTAAATCCACATATCGTATTTCACAGATATGGGTTAACCCGAAATTATTGTATTCATTGTTTCATCAAAATTTTTACTTTTATTGAAGATTAAAACATTCTTTCATGAAGCGAAGTTTATTAGTTTTTGGCAAGATGTTGATTTTACTTCTGCTGATAGCCGGTTGTAAGGAAAATCAGCGTCCTATGTTGCCTTCAGTTGCCGGAACTGCCTATGACGTTCTGGTAGTCATGCCTAAATATCAATGGGAGGGAGTTTTGGGGGATACCATGCGTTCCCTGCTGGCATATCCCATTCCTTATTTTCCTCAATCGGAGCCTATTCTGACACTCAGGCAGGTTCCGCCTGACGGATTCAAAGGAATTTTCCAGACATACCGCAATGTGGTAATCATCAGCATTGGAAATCAGTATGATAAACCAAGGTTGGTGCTGAGTAGAGATGTTTCGGCCAAAACTCAGATTATTTACGAACTGCAGGGGCCCAATCAGGCGTCTGTTATTAACTTGCTCGTTCAGGGCTGCCAGCAGATTGTGAGTACAATTCTCAATACCGAACGAATGCGTACTATTGAACTGAACAAAAAATACTATGACAAACCTATCCATGACAAATTGCTGAAAAACCACTCTCTTTTACTGGCCGTGCCTCAGGGATTTGCTATTCAAGTTGATACGGGTAATTTCGTATGGATTGAGCAGATGCGGGGAGACAATATTCTCGGCTTGCTCATTTGGACATATCCGTATAAGGATACTCTTCAGCTTACAAAACAGGCTCTGTTAGCCAAACGAAATGAAATTCTCCGACGGAATGTGCCGGGTAAAGATCCCGGTTCCTATATGACTACTGAGAAAATTTTTGAACCACTGTTTGAGGTAAATAAGCTTGGAAATCAAACATTTTACCAGCTGTCAGGGCTGTGGACAGTTGAGAAAGGATTTATGGGAGGGCCTTTCATTAATGTTACTACCATTGATCATACAAAAAGGCGTATAGTAACTGTGGATGGGTTTGTTTTTGCTCCAAATCAGCCCAAAAGAAACTGGCTATTTCAATTGGAAGCGATTGCCTATACTATGAGCTTTCCGGAGTAGAATTTAATGGCACCGTGTCAGTTTCGTATTTCTGATTCCGGTAACGGGGAATAAAACCGGCAGTTCGAATCAGATGCTGAAGGGCTTCGGGGCTCAATCTGAAATGAGCTCCTGCTGAAGAAACAACGTTTTCCTCCATCATAACTGAACCAAGGTCATCTGCTCCTGCATAAAGGCATATCTGAGCAGTGTCTGGTCCAACTGTCAGCCAGCTGGCCTGAATATGAGAAATATTTGGAAGCATCAGCCTGCTGATGGCCAGCATTTTTATGTATTCTGATGCGGTAACATTGCAGGTAATTCCCATTTTTTCTTTGAGACAGGTCCCCTCATCCTGGAATGTCCATGGGACAAAAGTTACAAACCCCCATGTGTTTTTTGGTTTGGCAGCCTGAACTTCACGGAGTCTTACCAAATGTTCCATTCGTTCTCTGAGCGTTTCAGCATGACCAAACATCATTGTAGCAGAGGTAGGTAAGTTGAGCTTATGTGCTTCCATCATCACGTCAAGCCATTCCTGTGCTGAGCATTTGCCTGGTGATACAATTTTTCGTACACGATCGGAAAGAATCTCAGCACCGGCACCGGGAAGGCTATCAAGGCCTGCTCTGATAAGCTCCTCGAGTACTTCGCGGTAGTTCAAACCTTCCATGCGGGAGAGATGAACAATTTCAGGGGGACCAAGAGCATGGAGCTTTAATTCTGGCCATTTTTTCTTAAGCCGTTTGAACAAGGTTGTATAGAAATCGAGGCCGAGTTCTGGATGCATGCCTCCCTGAAGAAGGACCTGCCTCCCTCCCAAAGCAAAAAGTTCTGCTATTTTTTCATCATATTCTTCCAATGAAGTTATATAAGTGTCGGCATCGCCCGGTTTCCTGCTGAAATTGCAAAACCGGCATCCTGAAATACAAATATTGGTGATATTGATATTTCTGTCAATGATCCAGCCAACTTCATTTCCGGGTACCAGTCTCTGCCGTACCGTATGCGCTGCTGCCATGAGCCGGACAAGGGATTCTGTATTGAACAGATGTTCCCCCTCTCTGGCGCTTAAAAATTCCCCCGCCAGGGCTTTTTCGAGCAAATGGTTAGAAGTCTGATCCATGGCCCAAAAATAACTTCTTTTTCATGGTCTCTGAAAATTTTCTGGACACCGCCATTCTTTCCTGTCTAAATACCGCATAAAATCAGCCATTTTGAAAAATTTATTATACCTGATTTCCTGCTTTTAACTCAGGTCGGAGGACTTCGAAAGTTGGATTGGTCATCAGGAGTGTTGCGCGAAGCAATTTTTTGGATGTATCTCTACAGAAAATTACTTTCCAATTATTCCGTTCGACCAGAAGAAAAGCAGAATCACTACTGACAGAAGTACCACTGTGCGAAGAATCATTGATCCTTCTATAACCTTTGTATCAGGCCTGCTTGTGATATAATGAACCTGAAAAGGAAGGGCGAGAAAGAGCGCAGAACCTCCCGTAAGAAGCAGAGGTATGTCGCCAGGCCACCGGAAAAGGAGAAAAATTATACCGGCAACAACAACCGAGGAAGAAAACATGGAAAATTTTGCAATAAAATGTTCCCATGCAGTAGCTTTTTTATCTTCGGGAGTTACGTAGGCTTTAAAAAGGTATAAGACAATAAGCGTACTGAGGGCAAAAGTAATGAGATAGCTTCCATAGTTGCTGTCGAGTGTTTTAATCAGTAAACCCAGAAGGGCAAGGGTAACAATATAGGATTCATACCGTAAAAGGGCAGCTATCTGTTTTGCCGCTTCGTGCCTGAAATACTTTTTCATCGTTCGGCCGGTAATTCTTTTACAAATATAGGTTCTCAAAAGGAAAGTCGCAACGAACGAAAAGCTTTATAAAAATAATCATTACTTTGCACAAAATATGAATTCAGAAAATGGAACTTACAGGTAAACTTTTACAATTGTTACAGGTGCAATCGGGGCAGGGTAAAAATGGGCCCTGGCAAAAACAGGAATTTGTAATTGAAACAACGGAGCAGTTTCCTAAAAAAGTTTGTTTTTCACTCTGGGGAGAAAAAATTAATGATTTGAAGAATCTTTCTCCGGGAACCATGATAAAAGTGCAGTTCAGCCTGGAGTCACGCGAGTACAACGGCCGCTGGTACACCGATGCCAGAGCTTACAGGGTCGAGTCGGTCGCTGCACAGCCGGAAGGCCCGATTGGTGCCCCTCCACCGCTTATGGAACCAACTGATCTTTCTCCTCAGGAGGATGATCTTCCGTTTTGATATGTGGAAATAATTATTTTTTTGTATATTTGCGCCGGATTTGAAACGGACGAATTGTGAAAGGGGACCTGAGTCCCCTATTTTATTATTAGTTTATGATTCAGGAAATATACCTGAAAGAGATTCTGGAGCCTGTTATCAGGGACAATCAGCTTCTGCTGGTAGATGTAAATGTTACACACCAGAACAGAATTACGGTTGTTATTGACAGTATCAAAGGAGTGACTATTGATGATTGCATCCTGGTTAACCGTTATCTGGAGGAACATCTTGACAGGGAGGCAGAGGACTTTCATCTGGAGGTTACTTCACCGGGAGCTGATCAGCCGCTGAAACTCAGGGAACAATATATTAAGCATGGTGGGAGAAAAATGCAGGTGGAGCTGAAGAATGGCAAGCAACTCACCGGCACCCTGCTAAAAGTTACGGAGGAAGGGATTGTTCTGAGAGAAGATCTTTCAGGCCGAAAAAAGAAAAAAACGAATGAGGAAGGATCAGACAGTATTCCTATTTTATGGGATGATATCAAACAGGGTAAGGTGATTATTTCATTTAAATAAAACAACGAATATTGATATATGGAAAATCTGAATTTGCTGGAAACATTTTCGGAATTTAAGGAATTAAAAAACATTGACCGGGTTACCATGATGAGTGTACTGGAAGATGTATTCCGGTCTATGCTCGAGAAAAAATACGGTACAGCCGATAATTTCGACATTATCATAAACATTGACAAAGGCGACTTTCAGATTCTTCACAACCGCCGTGTTGTTGATGATGCAGAATTTTCCGATCCAGTTACCGAAATACCACTCAGCGAGGCAAGAAAAATTGTTGATGACATTGAACTGGGAGAGGATATTAGCCAGGAGGTGAAAATGAGTGAGTTCGGCAGGAGAGCTGTGCTTGCTTTGCGACAAAACCTTAGTGCCCGGATCATGGACCTTGAAAAGAGCAATATTTTCAACAAGTACCGTGACCGGATTGGTGATATAGTCACAGGAGAAGTCTACCAGGTTTGGAAAAAGGAAATCCTTGTACTTGATGATGAAGGGAATGAGCTGATTCTTCCGCGCAGTGAGCAGATTCCTTCTGACCATTTCCGGAAAGGGGATACCATCAGGGCAGTTGTCATAAAGGTTGAAATGAAGAACAACAATCCGATGGTAATACTGAGCCGTACTTCGCCGGTATTTCTTGAAAGGCTATTTGAACAAGAAGTTCCTGAGATTTTTGATGGTTTAATCACCATCAAAAAGATTGTCAGGGTTCCGGGTGAAAGAGCCAAAGTAGCTGTTGAATCATACGATGAACGTATTGATCCGGTAGGTGCATGTGTAGGAATGAAAGGTTCGCGCATTCACGGCATTGTGCGGGAATTGCGTAATGAAAACATCGACGTAATTAATTATACCAACAACCAGCAGTTATTCATTCAGCGTGCCCTGAGCCCTGCCAAAATCAAATCGATCAAGCTTGACCAGGAGAATAAGCGGGCGGAAGTGTACCTCGAACCAAAGGAAGTCAGCCTCGCCATAGGCAAGGGTGGCTTGAACATCAAATTGGCCAGCCAGCTTACCGGATATGAAATCGATGTTTATCGTGAAGCCGGAACTGAAGAGGATGAAGATGTGAACCTTGATGAGTTTGCTGATGAAATTGACAGCTGGATTATTGATGAGCTGAAAGCTATTGGTTGTGATACAGCAAAAAGTGTTCTCAGCCTGTCGGTGGAAGATCTTGTCAAACGCACCGACCTTGAAGAAGAGACGGTTCGTGAAGTACGAAAAATACTAAAGGCAGAATTTGAATAAAATTTGACTTTACACAACACAGAGCTCGTTAAAACTTCTTAACATTGCAAGAACTTTAAAATTGTGATTGTCGGCCTATGTCAGAAACCAAAACGGTACGATTAAGTAAACTGGCCCGTGAGTTGAATGTCGGAATTTCCACCATGGTGGAATTTCTGAAGAAGAAAGGCTATACCCTGAATCCTGATCCGAATTCCAAGGTAACGCCTGAGGAATATGACCTTCTTCAGAAAGAATTCAGTACGGAGAAAACCATCAAAAAGGAATCGGAAAAGCTGCATTTGAGAACCATTCCAAAAGGACAGGTTTCGGTTACCATTAATGATATCCAGAAGGAAGAATCAGAGCTTACTGAAACGGAAGAAGCTGAAGAAGGTATCCGCATAAAAGATGTTACAACCGGCAGAGTGCATCCGCTTGATACTTCTTCTGAGACTCTGAAAAAGAAAGTTGAGGAACCAAAAGTCCTTGGAAAGATTGATCTCGAAAAAATCGAAAAGAAGAAACCAGTAAAAGATAAAAAACCGGTTGAAGTTCCTGTTTCAGAGAAGGAGGAAACCATTCACGAAGAAAAAACAGCACCTGTTCAGCTTGAAGAAGAAATTGTTCCCCAAAAGAAAAAAGATACAGAACCTGTTGTGGAGGAAATTCCTACAATTATTCCTGAACCAGAAATAAAGGTTGTAGGGAAAATTGATATTGAAAAGATTGTTAAGCCTGCCGGAAAGACCGCCAAAGAAAAGGCAAAAGAAGAAGTTCCTGCTGAAGCAGAGACTTTGGCTGATAAAGAACCGGTCGGGCAAGAGACCACTATAACTGAAACCGAGCCAGAGGTACCTGCTAAGGAGGAAGTTGAAAGCGAAATTCCGGAAGAGGATGAAAACTTCATCCGTCCGCAAGTTGAAAAATTAACAGGTCCTACGGTTGTTGGTAAAATGGATCTTTCGCTTCTGGAAAAGGAAAAGGAAAAAGAAAAGAAAAAACCGGTGGCTTCCTCACGTGATGTATTTGAGAGAAAAAAGAAGAAGAGGAAGCGCATTAAGGTAGAAACCCCCACTCTGGCTGAACAGAAAAACAAGGAGTTACAAGAGATTGATATTTATCTTGGTAAGAAAGATGCAAAGAAAGGAGCTCCAAAACCCAGTCCAGTAAGGCCTGAAGTAGATGAAGATGACGTGCAGCGTCAGATTAAAGAAACACTCGCTCGCCTCACTACCAAAGGGAAGTCAAAAGCCTCCCGATACCGGCGGGAAAAGAGAGAAGAAATGCGGCTCAAGGAAATGGCTGATCTTGAGAAACAGGAAGCTGAATCAAAAGTACTTCGTGTAACTGAGTTTGTGACCGTGAATGAGCTGGCCAGCCTTATGAATGTGCCGGTGGTAGATGTGATTCAGGTCTGTATGAACCTCGGATTGATTGTTTCCATCAATCAGAGGCTGGATGCAGAACATTTGTCGCTTGTAGCCGATGAATTCAATTACAAGGTGGAGTTCGTTGTGCCCAGTGTTGAAGAATTGGTTGAGGATGAAGAAGATGATCCGTCACAATTGGTTCCAAGGCCCCCGATAGTTACTGTTATGGGGCATGTTGACCATGGGAAGACCAAACTGCTTGATTACATCAGAAAAACAAACGTAATTGCAGGTGAGGCCGGTGGAATTACCCAGCACATCGGGGCGTACAGTGTAACCTTGGAAGACGGAAGGATGATTACCTTCCTTGACACCCCGGGGCACGAAGCCTTTACTGCCATGCGTGCACGCGGAGCCAGTATTACCGACGTGGCTATTATTGTGATTGCAGCCGACGACGGAGTGATGCCGCAAACAGTTGAAGCTATCAATCACGCACAGGCTGCAGGGGTTCCTATGGTATTTGCCATTAACAAAATTGATAAACCCACGGCAAATCCGGAAAAAATTAAAGAGGACCTGGCAAAGATGAACCTCCTCGTGGAAGACTGGGGAGGGAAATATCAGAGTCAGGAGATTTCAGCCAAAGAAGGGAAGAATGTTGACCTGCTTCTAGAAAAAGTTTTGCTGGAAGCTGAACTTCTTGATCTTAAGGCAAATCCGAACAAAAGAGCTAAAGGTACGGTCATTGAATCTGCCCTCGACAAAGGCCGCGGCTATGTGGCAACGGTGCTGGTGGCTGACGGGACACTCAAGCCCGGAGATTTATTGCTGGCCGGGTATCATTATGGCCATGTTAAAGCTCTGTTTAATGAGCGTGGCAAGAGAATTGATCAGGCTGGTCCGTCCATGCCCGCCGTTATTCTTGGTCTGAATGGAGCACCGCAGGCTGGTGAAAAATTTGTCGTCATGACCGATGAACGGGAAGTGAAGGAAATAGCAATCCGTCGCGAGCAGCTTCAACGGGAGCAGGGAATGCGCACACAAAAGCATATTACACTTGATGAAATCGGACGCCGTATTGCGATTGGAAATTTCAAAGAACTAAATATAATTGTTAAGGGTGACGTGGACGGATCTGTAGAAGCGCTGTCCGATTCGCTTATCAAATTGTCTACGCCTCAGGTACAGGTGAACGTAATTCACAAGGCGGTGGGGCAGATTTCAGAATCCGACATCCTGCTGGCAGCTGCTTCGAACGCGATTATTGTTGGTTTCCAGGTGCGACCTTCAATTAGCGCCCGCAAACTGGCTGAGAAAGAACAAATTGATATCCGCCTTTACTCCATCATCTATGACGCTATCAATGAAATAAAAGATGCTATTGCTGGTATGCTCTCGCCGGAGGTAAAGGAAGAAATTCTTGGAACAGCTGAAGTGCTCGAAACTTTTAAAGTTTCAAAGGTCGGTACAGTTGCCGGATGTATCGTACGGGAAGGTAAAATTGTCCGTAACTCCAGAGTACGGGTAATACGCGACGGTATTGTTGTATATACCGGCGAACTGGCTTCTCTGAAACGTTACAAGGAAGATGTTAAGGAAGTTACTAATGGCATGGAATGCGGCCTTGGTATTCAGAACTTCAATGACATCAAGGTTGGCGATATGATCGAAGCCTTCTCTGAAACCGAGGTAAAGCCTGTGCTTTAATCAGGCATTGATCAGTTTTTTATACCCTTCGGCATCCAGCAGGGTGCCAAGTTCGGATGGATCGTCAATAGAAATTCTAATCATCCAGCCTTCTCCGAAAGGATCCTTGTTTACAATGTCGGGCGAACTTTCCAGCTTTGGATTGATTTCCAGAACTGTTCCTGAAACAGGCATGAACATATCGGAAACCGTTTTTACCGCTTCGATAGTTCCGAAAACGTCTTCCTTCTTAAGTTTTTCTCCCTGGGTTTCGATTTCGATAAAAACAATGTCACCAAGTTCTTTCTGGGCATAGTCTGTAATTCCTACGACGCCCTGGTTGCCTTCAACCCGGATCCATTCATGATCCTTTGTATACTTAAGATCAGAGGGTACCTGCATATGCGTTTTGATTAAGTTTTGAAATTATTCTGGCTTCAAAATTACAATTTAAATCCGATTTCCAACTTATCGTTGAGCAGCCTGGGGTGATAAACTGAATGTCAGACTGAAACCGATATTGGTATTGTAGGTGTCAAAGGAAGAGGAGACGTAAGGCCGGTTGATCATACGATCGTAGAAAAAGCGCAGATTGAAATTTGGGCCCAGCATATAGTCAGCCGAGAGTTTTATGGCAATAGCCCTTTGCCCGGCTGTTATGTCATTTCGGTCTTCCACCAGCTTACGCAGAATTGTTTTGTTATCACGTATGGAAAAATCGGCCTTCAGGTTGAGGTCGCTTTTAAGATTTTTCTGTGATCCTCCGGGAGGTGTGATGGTGATCTGAACGTTGTCGAACCGGTATCCGGCACCAATGCTCAGTTCGCCGGTTGTCATTTCCATCACCTGGTTATTGGCAAGGCTGAGGGAGGCTGTGCGGCTTTTTTTCCAGTCAAACCGGGTGGTAAGATTAGTCTGCCATGTTACATCAATTCCTACCAATGGGCTCAGCTGTTCATTCACTGACACGGATCCTACATCAAAACGGGGTACAAAATTGTTCTGTGCGTCGATTACATAACTCAATCCGTCAGCTTCGAGCGGATCATAAAGAAGGTTGTTGGTATAAGCACTGACGTTGTATGTTGAACGGTAGCTGTGGGTAATATTAATGCTCCGGAAGTATCGTTGCAGAAAAGCAATTTTGGTAAGGCCGTCATAATTAATTCTCCAGTTTGGAAGAACAGACAGAAGGGAGGGGAAGGCAGTGAGTTCTACCTTGTTGGGGTTACGACCTGTATAAGCGGCGAAAAAGGCAGGGATAAGAACTTCCTGTGAAGTCATTCCATAGCCATTATAGTAGTCGCCGGTTTTCTGGTTAGGGTCGGGGATTCCGAGGTCGCTGTAACCTGGACTGAACGAATTTCTCCGGTTTTCTCTCTGCCGTGAGAGTCGCTCGGAAATAACAATCGTATTAAGTCGGAGACGGTCAAATGCATCACTGCGATATCCTTTTTTAACGCTGATAGGTTCAAAGGCTGTCCGCCAGGTTATGGTGGACATGGTGAAATTACCTGTTATCATCTGTCCCCGGGAGAAGTTCCATCCATCCTGTTCTGAATACCCGTAATATACACTCATGTTCCGGCTGAACTGTCGGTTGGCTGTAACATCAATTTTCATCCCCTGCACCGGTTCAATATTACTGCGGAGGTTAAAAGTCTCTGTGCGGCTCATGAGGAACGGCTGACTGAGGCGGGGATCGGAGGTAAGCCATCCCTTCTGGGCGGCTTCCAGAGCAAAATCCCGGTCCTGATTACCAAGAATAAAAGGGATTCCGGGAGCCAGTGAACCGCCGAAACTCTGTGTGCCAAACCAGTCAGAACCTGGCATGTACCCGGGCAAGCTGGTCCCTTCGGCCAGGCTCCAGGTGAGGGAGACGGTTTTTACACCCAGAAGCGCTTTTCCCATGCCTCGCAGAAAGATGACAAACGGATTGCCTTTGTCTTCCACCTGGCCTTCCACAAAAACAGTCACGCTTTCGAAGGTGGAGTCACTGCTCACGACAATCCTGTCGCGGCTGGCAATTTCTGTTTTTACCGGCAGTTCCTGCTTGTTTTTATCCAGCACCTTCACTTTAACTTCTTCTGTCCCCATTTGATGGAATATTGATCGTGGAACGCCTGCCTTTAGCTGCGGAATGAATTTTTCGAAGGTTACTGTTTTGTATTTCTTTTGTGGTTGCTGGCCACGTGCCGGTGGTTTACCCGATTCGTTAAGTTTTTTGAGGAAACCAACTTTATTGTACAAGTTATTCAAATTGTACTGGCCACTGACATCAATTTTTCTGGAATTATTAATGATATTTCCCAGCCGGATGGTATCGGGTGTAATGGGACCGGCATCCCATCCGTAGGTGATACCATAACGGATGCTGTGACTTGTCCAGCTAAGGAGTGGTATCTTATTTAGCGGTACGGCGTAGGTCAGGTTGATGATGTGATGATAATTGGTAGTTCTGCCAAGGTTTCTTATATTTTTCCATACCGAATCTCGCCATGCTTCATATGAATCGCGGTATCGGCGTTCAACGGCTCCTTCCGGTTCGTCAATGCGGGCAATGTTGGTTGCCGAAAAGTCCAGCTTGAGGGATCGCGTAAGGTCAAATTTGACATCATAGTAACGGTTCCAGAGGAAGTCTTTATAAACGGTGGAGTCGATTTTAAAAGCAGGGTGTTCAATATTCCGCAACTTGGTATATCCGTAAATACGGTTTATATCGGTGCGTATTGAAACGGAAGAAGGCAGATAATAGAAGTTAAAATCACGGATTAGGCTAAGGGCAGGAGATTTCAGGAATTTAATTTTACTGAAGGGGGCAACGTTTTTCGGCCGAATGGTATAATTATAGTTCATGGCTGCCAGATAGCGCTTTTCAAGATCAGTCTCGGTGCGGATATCGCGATTTAGTTCTTCACTGAATGCATAGCTCAGCGTAAAGTTTGAAGGGCTCCATGGTTTTTGTTTTGCCTTGGTTTTTCCGAAACGCACATTGGTGAAGTTGATACTTCGGCGCCGCGTATAGTCCTGAGCCAGCCGACGGATGGAATCCCTGTCATGTTTAGTCCGGGCGGCATCAAGGGCAACCTTAAACAAAATGTCCGGATCGAGAGGATTATATTGAGGATTTATAAAGGTTTCAGAATATCCCATAAAGAAGGGAATATTAATATTGGCCTTGTCTGGGAAGAACTTTCCAAGTTCCAGATTGGTGGAAAGGTCATATGAATTAATTTGTTCAGTAGATCGTTGAGCAACTTTTTTTTCGATGCTACCGAAACCAGGGGTGCTGGTAGATCCGGCCAGGGTAACTGTACCGAGGTCGGCCAGCTTGGCTGAAGCACGCGCGTTGGCAGCCCAGCCTCCCTGGTCATTGAAATCGGTCAAGCGAAGTTCATTAACCCACACTTCAGCTGATTTGGCCATTCCGTCATTTTCGAATCCGTTACGGCTTTCTCCCGGATTACGGATCCCAACCATGATAATCCTGACATTGCTCAGATTTGGATTTCCGGATATATAGACAGTATTCTTGCCGTCGGTATAAGGGAAGCGGGTGAGGGTTGAAATTCCGGATCCCGGTTTATTCATTTCCTCGTTTCGGGCTAATTTTGCCTTGGTGAACAAATCAAGTGGGATGTTGATCCGGTTTTCAGCCGGCCATACTATGAGCCGGTCGCGGTCGCTATCGTTGTTATATCCTCCGGGAGGAGCAGGAGGTGTGATGTGCAGAGGGACTTCGTACTCGTAATAATTGTTTTTATAATCGGTGCCAAGGCGAATAAACACTGTGAGGTCCCCATCCCTGAGGTTTTCTCCAGGGATAGCTTCTCCGTGCACCTCCATTCGGATGCGGCGGTACTGGCGAATATCCAGCTCAACATTGCGGAATGCGGCACGGGCATCCCCATCGGCCAGGTCACTGACCTTAAGAACCATAGCCTGTTCGTTCAACTGCCGCAACTGGGGGTTGGTGGGATCAATCACCCTGTCGATGCCCGGAGGAAGCACATAATTAACCGGGGTTTTGCTGGAATTTTCTTCAATGTTGACGGCTGAAATATCCAGAGATCCTGTTGGTTCACCGCCTGAAAGATTTTCGCTGCCTTCGAGCAAAGGGAAGGTGTATTTACGCCATTCTCCGCGTTTCAGTTCCAGACGTGCAAAACGAAGAATTACGGGTGCCTGGAAATTCTTGACAAACATTCGCATAAAGCGAATGGACTTAAAATCCTGAATAGAACCTACAACTTTTTCGTAATCGGTAATGGGAACTTTGAATTGATACCAGTTGATAGTACTGCGTTTTCCATTCTCAAGAGTAACGGTGGTAGTCACTTTGTCAGTGATAAAATTCTGGCCAACAACCATTTTGTCTTTGCGCAGTTCGACCCGGTACTGGTAATAACTTTCGGCATCGCTCAGGGTGTTGTCGCGGTTAATATCTTCCACGTCGGGCAGTGTACTTTCAGCTGTTGGATAGGGCAGGTTGGTCTGTTCGGAGGTAGGTGAATTCCCTTCCGGCCCGTTATATTTTTTATATCGGTCGAGAATGCTGAGGCGTTCCTCATCATAATCTGGTCCACGGTAATAATGGTAATCGTCGGAGGAGGGGTCATTCCAGAGTGCCTGGTAAGCTGAGTCGGATAGCTGGCCTTGTGCGTGCAACTGATCGATCTGGCGGAGGTAGGAAGAGTCGCGGGAAAAGAAATAATTTTTTTCGTTTTCACTATTCAGGCCGTCAAGGCCGACATCCTGGGCTTTGCGCGAAGCCGGGTCGTTGTCAAAAGCATTGACGAGCGACTGTTTTTGCGGTACCAGACCCCATGTAGTTGTATCGACCCCTGTGGCCGGTTCGCGGGGAGTTGGAAGACCGTTTTCGAAAGCTTTCCGACCATCGCGCAACACATCCTCTGAAATATTTCCCAGGTTGAAGTATAAATCTCCGCCTGGATTGTTCTCATTCCACTCCACAAAGGGATCCATCAGCCAGAATTCGATGTACTCCACGTTGGCAGCTTCAAAGTCATTGGTCTGGATTTCGCGCATAATACCTCCCCAGCGTGTGGCAGGATCCTTTAACCGGCCAAAACGACTAATTCCTGATGAAATGTTCGTCGGGAAAGCATCATAATTGTAAGGTCCTTTTTCGTCAGGGTAGAAGGCCAGGTTCAGCACAGGAATATTGGTAGGGATGTTGTTAGGGCTTTCTTTGTTTGGCCATATTTCCTTTTCAAAAACTTCTCTTACGAAATGGCTTGATTTGTCATCGGAAGAAAGGTGTGATGGAGTGAGGGATGTATTTCTGAGGAACAGGGGATCAATTACATACCAGGCTAATTTGGCGCGGTTCATTCCGAACCGGAGGTCATTAATATAGGACCCTTCAGGGAATAAATCGGGCTGACCCTGTGGTGTGCTGGCCAGATGCCAGGCAGGATAAGATTTGAGTTCAATGCTGGTCTGGCTTCCTTCAAAGTCATCAATATACGAAACTCCACCTTTGCCTATGGCACGGTTTGAACCAGGAATGAGGTTGGCAAATTCGCCTTCCACCACAAGGGAACTAGGTTCCTTGGTCTGTATGAAGGGTAGTTTGTCAACCAGGGTGGTAAGGAGTTGGGGCCGGGTACGCCAGCTTCCGTTCATTCCCCAGATGGTGTTGGAAATCGGCTCATCGCCGATATTAACTTTCTGGGTTAAAGGTCTTTCGGAAAGGTGTAGTACAGTGGCCCCGAGATTCAGGTCGTCAGATACTTTGTAATCAAAATGAGAACCGATCAGAGTCTTTGTTTGAATGGCAAACATGCTCTGGTTTTCAAGCGACACCCTGATGGGAGTTCCGCTCTGAAGAAGGCCCTGGTTGAGAATCTTGACACGCCCCAGGGTATAATCTACTGTGTAATCAATATTTTCCTGCAGTTTAATTCCCCCTGCCGTAACGACTACTGAACCGGGAGGCACATTCATCGCATTCAACGGTATTTCCGAACTGGAGGACGATTTGTATGTCCCCTGCAGTCGGAATTTATTTTTTTCAGCAATCTGACGGGCACGGGTTTGCGTGGAATCGTAAAGTTCCTTGAAGACGTATTTTTTTGCAATGGCCCTCCCCGCAGCATCGTCACCAAACTGTTTTTCGAGATACCGGCCAAAAGGTTCAACAACCGGGAAAATAATGCGGCCGGTTGACGAATTTACCGTGATTCCTTCAATGAAGTCAAAAACCCCGTCGGGTGAAGGATCGAGCTGGGAGTTGAGGTTATCAAGATGGAGAACTTTCAGCAGAATTTTGTTGGCTATTTTTCCTTCGGGGATATAATTGAGGGCATTTCCTGTCTTATCGTCCTGATACAGTACATTCAGGGTGAAGTCCTGTCGGTTCATCTGAAACGCTCCGATGTTGTAAATGTTTTTCATCATCAACCGCCAGGTCGGCAATTTCGGGGTCAGGTTGGTTGCTTTCAGCAGTTTAACGACCAGAGCCTGGGGCGCAGCAATGCCTCCGGTGGAAAATTCCCCCACACGGTAAACCTGACCGTTCATGGTGTATTCGTATGCTACAGCCAGAATTTCATCAGCATTCAGTGCGTAATTCAATGAAATATATCCCAGTTTTTCATTAAAGGTATATTCCCTTTCAGTTAGAAGCCGGGCATTTTCGATCTTTTCATAATCCTGCCCATTAACAATCCCGTATGGCAGAAGGGAATTCAGATAATTTGCCGCACTGCTCAGATCACGGATAACATTTCCCTGTCCTGTGACTGTCTGGTAGAGGTCATTGCTCTCGTTGGAGGGAAAAGGATTTCCGGGGGAGATATTCCAGTAGGAGTTAGTGAATTGAGGATCGGTTTCAGCAAGATCTGCAAAAGCAATAATGTTACGGGAATTTTCAAAATTGTTCGTCTTATTGGTAACCCAAACCTCAATTCGGGTAATGTTGATGGGGGAGTTGATCACTGGAAGAGTGGCAAGGGCCTCATCGTAGTGATCTCTGAAATACTGGGAAATAAAGAAGTGCTTATTGGCTTCATAATTGTCGGCTGTTATTTCATATTCACTAAGCTGGGCTCCACCCTTCACCTCCATGACCGAGGTTTCGCCCTTTTGCTGTGAGAAAACGCTTGTAACCGTTAGTTTTCCGAACTGCATTTCTGTTTTAAGGCCGAAGAGGCTCTGGCTTCCTGTGATGAGGGATCCGCTGAGCGGAAGTGTCACATTGCCGGCTTCCACTTTCTTAATGATGTCATCTTCTTCACCCTTCCATTCAAGTTTGGTCTTATTTTCGAAATCAAAGGTTGCTTCGGTATTGTAATTCACCCCCAGTTGCAGTTTGTCCCCAATAGATCCTGTGACGTTCATCTGGATTTTTTCATCGAAATTGAACGAAGGGGTTTTTCGGAGTTTTTCCGAAAGAGTGGGATTATCCACCCGTGACATGTTGAAGCCAAAAATTAGTTCAGCTGAGCCCTGTGGAACAATGTTGATGACATTGCTTCCGAATATTTTATCAAAAGCTTCTCCTCCTAAACTGAAGCGGGGAACAAATCCGGCTCCTGAGAGGGTGTTGTTGCTGGCGCGTTGATACCAGTAGTCCCGTATGGAGTTGTTCAGTTCTTTGTTGCGGTATTCATCGAGTGTAGCTACTGAAGGAGGCAGGAGATTGATACTGCCGATTTTTTGTTTGAATTCGTATTGTTGTGTAACAGAATTATATTCAATTTCGGTTTTAATATTAGCAGGGTATTTGAGATACGGCCCCCTGGGCTGAGCCAGTGTACCAAGGGGATACAGGGGAAGAGGAGGGTACTTGAAACGGAGGCCCGTATCACCGGGGGCACTGTCAGGTAACTGAATCAGTAAATTCTGTGTCGAATGGGTTAATGGTACCGGAATCCAGGATGTAAGGAGCAAAAAGAAGCTTCCGGCAAGAAGTATCGTATATATTTTGAGATAAATGCGCTTCAATGTTCGGTATCTTTCATTACAATTCCCGGAGAGCCTGTTTTATCAGTTCCTCTACGCTACCAGTTTTTTCAGGATGCGAACGTTGTATTTTATCAAGAACTTTCTCCACGGCAGTCCGGGAAAAACCTAATGTCACCAATGCAGTAAACGCTTCTTCGCGCAGTCTATTGTCCCTGGATATCAAAAAGTCTTCTGAAGCAGCAATTTTCCCAAGTTTGTCGCGCAGTTCGACAATCAGGCGTTCGGCCGATTTTTGTCCGATTCCTTTCACTGATTTCAATACGGTGGTATCGGCTGTAAGAATCGCCTGTCTTAGTTCTGCTGCACTGAGCGATGAAAGCACAATTCGTGCTGTCGCTGCTCCTATTCCTGATACGCTGATCAGATGTCTGAACATCTCCCGTTCTTCCTTGTCATAAAAACCGTATAGAAAATGAGCATCTTCCCTGATGATCTGCTGAAGATAAAGACGGGCATTTTCCGATCCCTGAAGTTTTGAATAGGTTGTAAGAGTTATGTTGATTAGCCACCCGACCTGTCCTGTTTCAATAACAGCGTAAGCAGGATTAAGATCGGTAATTTTCCCTTTAATATATTCAAACATAAATGGAATTTGAACGGTACGAAAATAACCAAAAAAAAATGTTCCAAAGTGGGAATGAAATTGTTTTGCAATTCGTTTTCAACAGAGATGTTTCAGGTTCTCATTTTCGACATCTCGGGAAAGTATTATCTATTTCAGTCAGCTGAAGATTTGTGTAAATTGATTGGAAATAACTATTTAAGAAAATCTTGAGAATAGGAATTAATTTACCTTGGCGCAAGTTATCTTAGTGCACGCCAAGAAAAGATGTTCATATTAAAGAAAATAAGGAACCGTTTTTCTCAGCTAATTTGTTCAAAGAGGAATGATCAGTCTTAATACCTGGTGTTATACAGGGGACTGAGCAGAAAAACTATGTAAATGTTCCATACGGGCTTTCAGGACCTGGTGATATGCTTCCCAGTCGGTAATTGGCATCCGGGCTACGCCGGTTTCCATGGCGGCTTTGGCAACAGCTGGTGCTACTCTGGTAATAAGGCGCGGGTCGAGGGGTTTGGGAATGATGTAATCGCGGCCAAATTTAAGTTCATTCAACTGGTAGGCAGTAAGCACAGAAGAAGGCACTTCTTCTTTCGCCAGGGAAGCCAGTGCATAAGCTGCCGCAATTTTCATTTCATCGTTAATTGCTGAAGCCCTCACGTCGAGTGCTCCTCGGAATATGAAAGGAAATCCCAGTACATTGTTGATCTGGTTGGGATAATCAGAACGGCCGGTAGCCATAATAACGTCAGGCCTTGCCTGAGTAGCTTCTTCGTACGAAATTTCGGGAACCGGATTGGCCATGGCAAAAACGATCGGGTTGGGAGCCATGGAACGGATCATTTCCTGAGTAACAACTTTTCCAATTGATAGACCAAGAAATACGTCAGCTCCCTTAATCGCTTCGGCCAATGTACTGAAAGGCACATCCTGTGCAAATTCCCTTTTACTTTCGTTCAGGTCGGTGCGGTCTTTTCTCAGTACTCCCTTGCTGTCGAGCATGATGACATTTTCCTTCTTTACACCAAGCTTAATGTAAAGTTTTGTGCACGAAACGGCTGCTGCCCCTGCTCCGTTTACCACCAGTTTGATTTTATCAATTTGTTTACCGGTTACTTCAAGAGCATTCAAAAGTCCCGCCAGGCTAATAATGGCGGTGCCATGCTGGTCATCATGAAAGACGGGAATATCAAGTTCTTTTTTCAACCGTTCTTCAATTTCAAAACATTCCGGAGCTTTGATATCTTCGAGGTTAATTCCTCCAAAGGTCGGGGCAATAGCCTTAACAATCTGAATAAACTTTTCAGTGTCTTTCTCGTTTACTTCAATATCAAACACATCAACATCTGCAAAAACTTTGAAAAGTAAGCCTTTCCCTTCCATTACCGGTTTTCCGGCGAGGGCTCCTATGTCGCCCAAACCGAGAACGGCGGTACCATTTGAGATAACAGCCACCAGATTGCACTTGGTGGTGTATCGATAGGCATCTTCCGGATTTTTCTGAATTTCAAGACATGGTTCAGCAACTCCAGGTGTATATGCCAGGGAAAGATCAATCTGCGTGCTGTAAGGCTTGGTTGGGATTACTTCAATTTTACCGGGGCGTCCAGAAGCATGGTAATGGAGAGCCTCTTCGCGGGTAATTTTTGCCATAGGATGTATTTTTATTTTTCTGATGAACAAATCTACATATCTTTTAGCATGGGGAAATCACCATTTTATGTGTTTAACACCATAAACCCATCATGTTTCTGAACATTTTTCTAATCTTTCATAGACTTCATCGACATACTGGAAACATAGTATGAACGAGAAATCTGACAATTAATTTATTCTCTTGGAAATTATCGGTACCCAGGATATAGTTAACTAAATCGAAGGAAATCCACTACGAGGTTGTCTGAGAAGTGTCGTTCAGCTCGTAATGTTTCAGCGGGTTGGCAGTTATTTCACTGTATAGTCGTCGGTTTTTCACTATATCGCAGGCAAGATAAAGAGCCTGGCGGAATGAGTTTTCATTGGCTTCATTTTTTCCAGCCAATTCGTAAGCAGTACCATGGGCAGGAGAGGTGCGCACAACGGGAAGCCCGGCAGTAAAATTGACACCACCTTCGTAGGTTAGAGCCTTAAACGGTATAAGGCCCTGATCGTGATACATAGCCAGAATACCGTCAAATTTCTTAAAGGTCCCTGAGCCAAAAAAACCATCGGATGGAAAAGGTCCAAATACAAGAATACCGTCTTCTTTGGCCTTCTGCACAGCCGGTTGTACTGTTTCCACATCTTCCCGGCCAATGATACCCTGATCTCCGGCATGGGGATTCAAACCCAGGACAGCAATTCTGGGTCGTGAAATAGCAAAATCCTCCTTCAGGGATTGGTTCATCAACTGCAGCTTCCGCAGAATTTTATCGACAGTAATAAGGCGGGCCACTTCAGCAAGAGGGACATGCCCTGTAACCACTCCTACCCGCATGGCTTCTCCAATCATGAACATCAACACGTCACTAACTCCAAATTCTGTAGCGAGATATTCTGTATGTCCGGGGAAACTGAATTGCTCCGACTGGATGTTGTGTTTGTTGATGGGGCCTGTAACCAATGCATCAATTTTTCCGGCTTTCAGGTCCTCTACGCCTTTTTTCAATGCAAGAAAAGCTGCTTCTCCGGCCTGAGGCGTTGATTTTCCCAATTCAACCCGTACTTCGTCATTGATGCAGTTAATGAGATTGGGCTTGCGGGGTGAGGCTTCTTCGGCTGAGCGTATAGCATTAAACGATAAGTTATTGATGTTAAGTGTTTTTCTGTGATAAGCCGCTACCTTGGATGATCCGTAAAGGATAGGCGTACAGTCTTCCATAATCCTTGGATCGAGGAGGGCTTTCATAATCACTTCGTAGCTGATGCTGTTGATATCACCGTGTGTAATTCCGATGCGCATGCGTGAACTCATATTTCTATACTTTTTGCAGAAAGCAAAGGTACGTAAAATTCAGATGATCAGTAATTCCTGAGGAAGTCATACAGAAGACGTACTCCGATGCCGGTACCTCCACTCGTCCGGTATCCTTCGGCAGTTTTTGCCCAGGCCACACCGGCTATATCGAGATGAATAAACGGGTGCGGAGCAAAATGGGCAAGAAACTTACCTCCGGTAATGGCACCTGCATCATTTCCCCCCACATTTTTGATATCGGCTATATCAGAGTGCAGTAATTCAGAATATTCATCCCAGAAGGGGAACCAGGCAATGCGTTCGTAAACCTTTTCACTGCTTAGTGTCAGCTTGTCTTTTATTTTTTCAGGCGCGGTTCCCATACCCACCATTCCGAATTTTCCAATAGCACGTGCCGCTGAACCGGTGAGAGTGGCAACTGTTATGGTCAGGGAAGGTTTGTATGCTTTTGCATAAGCCAGAGCATCGGCCAGGATCATGCGCCCTTCGGCATCACTGTTCAGCATTTCAACCTGAGTTTTATCGTACATTGTGATGATGTCGCCCGGAGCATAAGCATTGCCGCCGGGACGGTTATCGGTGGCAGGTACGAGGGCTATTACATGAAGTGGAATTTTGTTGAGTGCCAGCGCATACATAGTACCTGCTACCGCTGCAGCACCGCTCATATCTGATTTCATGTAATCCATGCTGTCGGAAGTAGGCTTGAGGCTCAGTCCCCCCGTATCGTAAACTATTCCTTTTCCAACCAGTACAACCGGCTTTTTATTTCTGGCATTGCCGGGTTTCCATTCCATAATGGTGAAAGTAGGCGGATCAACCGAACCTTTGTTTACCGCCAGCAAACCGCCCATCCTAAGGGCTTCGATGCGTGCTTTATGAAGTACCTCAACCCTGAAACCGGCTTCCTTCCCCATTTTTTCCATTTCGGCAGCCAGTTGAAGAGCATTCAGATGCGATACCGGCTCGTTCACCAGATCGCGTACTCTGTAAACCGAATCCATCAAAATACTCAATTCTTTAACTTCTTCATTTCTCAGATCCGGATGTTTTAAGAGAATCGAATTCAGACAGTATTTTTTGTCATCAGGTTTGCTTTTATACTTATGAAAACGATAGGAGGCAAGAACCAATCCTTCAGCAAATGCAAGAAGTTCATCTTTTTTTCCCTGCATGTGATAACCAAGAATGCGATCAATTTTTCCCTGACGAAGAACAGTTTCCAGCTTTGCTCCAGCAATCCGACATGATTCCAGCATCTGCAATTCGGATTTTTTTTGCTCAATCGGAAGAAGAAAGATCATCCGGTTATACTGATTGATGCTGATAATATTCTGCTGATTGGCAAGCTGTTCACCTGCATATTTATTTTCTGCTCTGTTCAGAAAGGGAAATTCTGTCTTCGCTTCTCTGTTAACAAGAACAGCAAGATTCTCTTTGTCCAGGCCTTTTGAGTGAAGTCTAATTTCAGGAACCATAGTTGGTTTATTTAAAGCCACAAAAGTAACTAAATTCCATTCTGTTTTTTTCTTTATCAGTCTATTCTGCAATTATATCCTTAGCGTTCTTCCGAAAAATTCTCAGAGTCTGGATTTTTACATCTGATTCAGCTTGCATGAATCGACTCTTTTGCTGTTAAACGGATTGCAATAAATATCTTTCAGTCGAATTTTCAACCTCTATTAGTCAATAGAAACTCAATAAATATTAAAAGAGCTTGTTTCTATTGACTTATCGAGGTAACCCCGACTTATCAAAATCTTACATTTTG
>CAZJQN010000047.1:0-25512 GCA_964548125.1 uncultured Bacteroidales bacterium
TTCGCTATGCGGCATCCCCTATTGGAATTCCGATATTGGCGGATTTTTTCTCTGGAACTTTCCCAAAAAACTTGAAGATCCAGATTACTGCGAGCTCTATACTCGTTGGATTCAATTTGGCGCTTTCTGCCCCATGATGCGTTCACATGGAACCGATGCACCCCGCGAAATATACCAGTTTGGCAAAAAAGGCAAAAAAGTTTACGATGCCATTGAAAAAGCTATCAATTTGCGATATCTGTTACTGCCATACATTTATGCTACTGCATGGGATGTTACAGCCAATCACTCAACCATGATGCGTGCTCTGGTAATGGATTTTCCTGCCGACGCATATGCTATTAAACTTAACGATGAATATATGTTTGGTAAATCCATACTTGTTTGTCCGGTTACCGAACCCATGTATTCAAAAGATGGAAAGGAAGATTTCAGCATTGTAAAAACAAAGAATGTATATCTGCCCAAAGGATCAGATTGGTATGACTTCTGGACAGGTGAAAAGTTTGAAGGCGGAAAAACGATTAGTAAAGAAACCCCGTTGGATTTAATTCCTCTGTATGTGAAAGCTGGTACCATACTTCCTGTTGGTCCTAAGGTTCAATATGCCACAGAAAAAAAGTGGGATACACTCGAAATACGCATTTACGAAGGAGCTGATGGCGCTTTTACATTGTATGAAGACGAAGGCGATAATTATAACTACGAAAAAGGAATGTATTCGGTTATTGATTTTACCTGGAACGATGCGAAAAAAACGCTTGTGATAAATGACCGGAAAGGTGAATTTCCCGGAATGCTTAAAGAACGAAAGTTTAAGCTGGTTAGCGTTTCAACAAACAGACAAATGTTAAATAAAACAGATAGAACAATTACATTCAGAGGTAAAAAAGTCATAGCTAGGTTTTAATTTATTATTAATGAACTGTATAAGGTTAGTCATGTTGTTTTTCTTATTGTTATTCAGCATTGTCCAACAAAAACCCAGATTTTGGTTTTCTTTATTGCAAAAGGACCAAAACAGGAGCATTTTGTTTAGAGAATAAAAATACACCTATTCTTAATTGATTAATAGTCGAGCTGGCATACTGCTGTTTTGTTTGAGAAAAATCCGTTTAATACTTCGCAAGAGTTGGTAAATATTCAACATGCTGTTAAGATGTATCTCAACCAGGGAGTCAAGGGCAGAGAAAGCTTTTTAATTCCGGACTACTTTTTGAACCAATTAAACCACTATAAAACTATTAAGTAACTTGAGTTAATTTTTTATTTTTATCCCAAAATATGTTCGTATGGAAATAACCCGTACTTTCGATATTCTTGACAATTACCTTGTCAGATTTCCAGAAAAGCCAGATGCCCTGGCTGCAAAGAAAAACGGTTCCTGGGTAACCTATAGCAGCAAAGAATATGTTAAAAATGCCAATTACGTAAGTTGCGGACTTCTTCAACTTGGTATTTCGAAGGGAGACCGAATCCTGAGCGTTTCCAATAACCGGCCTGAATGGAATTTCCTTGACATGGGAATGAGCCAGATCGGAGCGGTCCACGTTCCGGTATATCCGACCATCAGCAGGGAAGAATATCAATATATTCTTGGTCACTGCGAACCAAGGATCATTGTTGTATCTGACAAATCGCTTTACGAAAAAATACGGCCCCTTGCTGAAAGCCTTCTTCCTGAAACGATCATATTTACTTTCAATGATGTGCCCGGCGCACGAAATTTTAATGAGATCATCCGACTCGGAGAATCAGCCGAAGCAGGATATCTGCCTAAAGT
This sequence comes from uncultured Bacteroidales bacterium, assembly GCA_964548125.1. GTDB lineage: Bacteria > Bacteroidota > Bacteroidia > Bacteroidales > JAAYUG01 > JAAYUG01. Next base: position 1,784 of record CAZJQN010000047.1, read on the forward strand.
TCAGGAAATCAAAAAATCCATTTCTCCTGATGATTTGCTCACTATTATTTATACCAGTGGAACAACTGGCAATCCCAAAGGAGTGATGCTATCTCACAGGAATGTTGTTTCCAATGCTAAAGGAGCCCGCAACATTCATTGGTTTAACGACCAACACAAAATTCTCAGTTTTCTTCCTATCTGCCATGTTTTTGAACGCACCATTAATTATCATGTTCAGATGGAAGGAATTGGTATCTATTATGCAGAAAACCTAGGAACCATTGCCGATAACCTGCGCGAAGTCAAACCGGAACTCATAATCTCAGTGCCCCGACTCATTGAAAAAGTCTATGATAAAATTATTGCAACGGGCAAGTCCCTTTCTTACATTAAAAAACAGATTTTCTTCTGGGCAGTCAATCTGGGACTTAAATACGACTATGTGCTGAAAGGTAGTCCTTTTTACAGACTTCAGCTTGCCCTGGCACGGAAACTGGTATTCAGTAAATGGCAGGCTTCGTTGGGAGGAAATCTCGGACTTATTGTTGTTGGAGGTGCAGCACTTCAGCCAAGACTTTCACGCATTTTTGGGGCAGCAGGAATACCAACCGTTGAAGGATATGGTTTAACAGAAAGTTCTCCTGTAATTGCCGCTAACAATGTACGTACAGGTGAAGTTCGGGTTGGTACCGTTGGCCCTCTTTTCGAAAACGTAGAAGTCAAAATTGCCGATGATGGCGAAATCCTCACAAAAGGTCCCTGCGTAATGATGGGCTATTACAAAGACCCGGAAAAAACAAAGGAAGCTATTGATGAGGAAGGCTGGCTTCATACCGGCGACATAGGTATCATGGTTGAAGGTAAATACCTTAAGATAACCGACCGAAAAAAGGAAATCTTCAAGCTCTCCAGTGGCAAGTACATTGCACCCCAGGCAATTGAAAATATGTTGAAGGAATCCATGTTCATCGAACAGGCTATGGTTATTGGCGAAAATCAAAAGTTTGCCAGTGCTCTCATTTCCCCAAACTTTTCTTTCCTGCACAATTGGGCCTTTTTGCATCATGTCGATTTCCAGGACAACAAGGACCTTATCAGCAACCCCCAGGTAATTGCCAGATATCAGAAAGAAATCGCCCGTTATAACAAGCAACTCGGTGAACATGAACGTATTAAACGTTTCAGGCTGGTAGCTGATGAATGGTCACCCCAAACAGGTGAACTTTCTCCTACCCTCAAACTCAAACGAAGAATATTGTTCGAAAAATACAGCAACCTGATCGACGAAATCTTCAGTGTTGATAAGGATGATATTCTGGATGCTTGACCCTATAGCCAAAAAACTGTATCCTCCTCCGGAGTAATAATGGCTGATATGAAAAAATGGGTGCACCAACTGGCTGGTATGCAAACTCAACCAATTGTTACATCAAGATTTCATGTATGTTAATCCTCATGTTTTCTTATGCGGAAAAGGTAGAGGCCTGCAAAGGTCAGTAGTCCATTCAGAAGGAGAAGTTCATACCCCAGCCTGTACGATGTAATCCAGATCGAAAGCAAATGTTCCAGTATCAAACAGATCACAGGTGATGCAATGGCAATCCAGGGAGCATAAGCATCATGGATTTTCCATCGTGTCAATAAACCAAACGCATAAAATCCCAGCAGAGGACCATAGGTATACCCTGCTACAGTAAAAATAGCACTGATTACGCTCTGGTTGTTTATTGCTCTGAAAAGCAGGATAATTATTAGCAATATTATCGTAATGAAAATGTGAACTCTTTGCCGTATGCGTTTTAGCTCCTGTTCCGTTTTCCCCTCTGTGTTCAGGATATCAACTGTAAACGAGGTTGTCAACGCTGTAAGTGCAGAATCAGCACTGGAATAAGCAGCCGCAATTATTCCCAGCATAAACATAATAGAAGCAAAATGAGGAAGATATCCCTGACTGACCATCATAGGGAAAAAATCATCAGAGAGAGCCGGACGGGGAATATTCTTCCAGTCAGCATAAAGATAAAGAAGCGCACCCAGTGAAAGAAAAAGAAGATTGACAGGAACCAGAGCAAAACTATACCAGTACATATTCTTCTGCGCTTCTTTCAGGTTTCGGCAACTCAGGTTTTTCTGCATCATATCCTGATCGAGTCCTGTCATAGCAATTGCTATAAAAGCACCGCTGAGAAACTGCTGGACAAAATGTTTTCCTGTCCATTCATCGAAAAAGAAGATACGGGAATATTTGCTGTCAGCAATTGATAAAACAAGTCCTGAAAAATCAAGGTGCATTTCCCTTGCCACAGCAATGATACACACTACTACAGCCGCCGTAAATAACAAAGCCTGAAGCATGTCAGTCCAGATAATTGTTTTAATCCCTCCCCTGAAAGTATAGAGCAGAATCAGGACCAGTGTAATTACAACAGTAATCCAGAAAGGTACCTGCAGCCTGCTAAAAATGGTGACCTGAAGTACACTGGCCATGAGATAAAGACGAAAAGCCGAACCAATAGTTCGGGAAATCAGAAAAAATACAGCACCAGTTTTGTAACTTTTTCTTCCAAACCGGTGTTCAAGATAACCATAAATGGAAGTGAGATTAAGCCGGTAATAAAGCGGTAGCAAAAAACTGGCTATAATGGCATACCCCAGTAGATATCCAAATACCATCTGCAGATATGAAAACTGTGTGGAAGCAACCCAGCCGGGAACAGAAACAAACGTAACTCCCGAAATGGAACTACCGATCATCCCTATGGCCACAACATACCAGGGCGATTTCCGATTTCCCAGAAAAAAACCAAAGTTGCTTGCCTGTCTGGACGTAATCCATGCAACCAGAAGAAGAAGTGCAAAATAAAAAAGAATGACTGCGAATACTTCAGTAGGTGACATTTGTACAGTGCTATGCCGTGCAAGGATAATAAAAATATCCTTAATCTCTTACCTGAAAGAAAATGAAAGATTGAACGTAGTCTTATTGTATCTTTGCAGCACTTATCTGACACATTTCATGGCACAATACCAATTTCCTTCCGGTATATTCGAACAGGCAGTCAGGGAATTTTCAAAACTCCCCGGAATCGGAAACAAGACTGCCCTCAGGCTTGTGCTGCATTTACTTAAACAGCCTAAAGAAGAATTGCAAAATCTAGGTCAAACACTGATTGACCTGAGTGAAAAAATTCATTACTGCACATCATGCAACAATATTTCCGAAGAAGAAGTATGCCCAATCTGCTCTGATATCAGCCGGGATCACTCGACAGTCTGCCTTGTGGAAAATGTTCGGGATGTGCTGGCGATTGAAAACACCCGTCAATACCATGGAATATATCATGTACTTGGCTGTATTATCTCACCTATGGAAGGAATTGGACCTTCTGACCTGCAGTTAAGCTCTCTCGAAAATAAACTTCAGCAAGGGAAAATAAAAGAAATCATCCTGGCACTTCCTGCAACTGTGGAAGGTGATACAACCGGGTTTTATCTTTACCGGCGTTTTCAGAATTTTCATGTAAATATGACTACCCTGGCCCGAGGAATCCCCGCAGGTGGAGATCTGGAATATACTGATGAAATCACTCTGGCCCGGTCCATTATCAACCGAACACCTTTTCAGGTCGGTAACCAATAACTTTTTCCTGTCTTCCGCAATTCTTTACCATTATTCTACACAGCAGGATATGCTGTATAACATATTTGTCTATCTTTGCCCCTGATGATAGCTTAACCATAACAAAAATCAGCCGATGTCACTCGAACTGGTGAATAACCGATATGAAATTGATGGGATCCCTGCAGCAGAATTATGCAAAAAATACGGAACCCCTCTTTTTGTTTATGACACCTCCATCATGCAGCGCCAGTATACAGCGCTGACAGAAGCATTCAAAACCTGCCCTCTGCGCGTCCATTATGCTTGCAAAGCACTTAGCAACCTGAATGTATTACGGTTTTTCAACCAGCTGGGAGCAGGTCTTGACGCAGTATCCATTCAGGAGGTTGAACTGGGTATCCTGGCAGGATTTGCCCCGCAAGACATCATGTTTACACCCAATGGTGTTTCGTTTGATGAAATCAAGTCCGCAGTGGAAAAAGGAGTACGTGTAAATATCGATAACCTGTCTATCCTGGAACAGTTCGGTGATGCATACGGCTCCGGAGTCCCTGTCGGAATCAGAATCAACCCTCATATTATGGCAGGCGGACACGATAAAATATCCACCGGCCATATTGATTCAAAATTTGGTATTTCCGTTCATCAGATTGCCCATGTACACCGGATTGCAGAAGCATATAACATACGCATTCATGGTATTCATATGCACACAGGCTCAGATATTCTTGATCCAGATGTGTTTATGAGAGGCGCTGAAATACTGCTCGAAACAGCCCGCCAGTTTCCAGATCTGGAATATATTGACTTTGGTAGTGGTTTCAAAGTTCCCTACAAACCTGATGATTATTTCACTGACATTCAATCCTTCGGTCAGATACTTTCAAAACGTTTTCGGCAATTCAGCAAGGAATACGGCCGCAAGCTTGAACTAATTTTTGAGCCAGGAAAATTTCTCGTCAGCGAAGCAGGTTTCTTTTTTGTCAGGGTAAATGTTATCAAGCAAACAACCTCCACCGTTTTTGCCGGAGTTGATTCCGGATTTAACCACCTGATTCGCCCAATGTTTTACGATGCTTATCATCACATACTCAATATATCGCGCCCACATAAAAAGCCGCGCCTTTATACTGTAGTGGGTTATATATGCGAAACTGATACGTTTGCATGGAACCGGCGTATTCCTGAAATTCATGAAGGAGATTTTCTGTGCTTCCTCAATGCAGGAGCATATTGCTACAGCATGTCGTCGAATTACAACAGCAGGCTCAGACCAGCCGAGGTAATAATCTATCAGGGCAAAGATTATCTCATCACCCGAAGGGAAACCCTCGATGATCTTATCAGGAACCAGGTTACTTACACCTTCGATATAAAGGAAAACGTATTAAAAAAAGAGGGTAAGACCGCATAACCATAGGTTACTCCTTACATAAATGTGAAGTACAGCAAAAAAATATAGCAACTTTTTTTTTCGTACCTTCACCTGTCTAAACCACGATGCAGGCGGTGACTGATATTTCTGTTATTATCGTCAATTATAACGTTAGGCATTTTCTTGAGCAATGTCTAAATTCGGTATTGAAGGCATCGAATTCCCTTTCAACAGAAATAATTGTAATTGACAATGCCTCGGTTGACGGATCGTGCCAAATGGTCAGAGCTAAGTTTCCGATGGTAAAGCTGATTGAAAATCAGCAAAACATCGGATTTTCCCGGGCTAACAATCAGGGTATCAGAATATCTTCAGGCAAATACATTCTCTTGCTCAATCCTGACACAGTAATCGAAGAAGATACTCTTGAAAAATGTTTCAGGTTTATGGAATCCCATCCGGATGCCGGAGCAATGGGTGTCAAAATGATCGACGGAAAAGGAAATTTTCTGCCGGAATCAAAAAGAGGGTTCCCTACTCCTTTGGTTTCTTTCTGGAAAATTACTGGTTTGACCTCTTTGTTTCCGCATTCACGTATTTTTGGACGATATTATCTCGGCCATCTTTCTTCCGATCAGGTTCATACCATTGATATTCTTCCAGGGGCTTTTATGTTTATTCGTAAAGAAGCTCTGGAAAAAACCGGACTGCTCGATGAAGAATTTTTCATGTATGGCGAAGACATTGATCTTTCATGGAGAATAAAACTGGCAGGTTATAAAAATTACTATTTCCCCGAAACAACTATCATCCATTACAAGGGGGAGAGCACCAAAAAGGGAAGCCTTAATTATGTATATACTTTTTACAATGCCATGATTATTTTCGCCCGGAAACACTTTTCTTCAAACAGTTTTCGGTTTTTCTCCCTGCTGATTCATATGGCAATATGGATTAGGGCTGGATTATCTGCACTTCAGCGAATTCTTTTCCGAATCAGTCTGCCGGTAGCTGATGCGGCGGTGATTTATTTTGGTTACATGCTCATTACCCCCTTCTGGGAAGAATTAAAGTTCGGACAAAAAAACTATTACCCTCCGGAATACCTTAAGTTGGTTGTCCCGGCTTATATACTTGTCTGGCTGATTACCATATTCTATTCAGGAGGTTTTGAACCACCTGTACGGTTGTGGAGAATTATCCGCGGAGTTTTAGCAGGAAGTCTTTTTATTTTGTTGGTGTATGCTCTCCTTCCCGCTTCATTAAGGTTCTCCAGAGCACTTATTCTGTTGGGAACCTTGTGGACATTGATTGCCCTCCCTATTGAAAGGATCATCATGCGGTTTGCCGGCTGGAAAGACAATGCCCTCAGCTTTCCGAAGAAGAAAAGAATTGTTATTGCCGGAACATATAAGGAAGTTCAACGCGTTATTCATCTTCTTAACGAAACTGGACTCCCATTTGAACTTGTGGGATATGTTAGTGAACAAAGACCAGAAAATGCCGAAATGGACTATCTTGGATCTCCTGACCAGCTTCCTGAAATCATACGAGTACATGCTATTGACGAAATTATTTTCTGTGCCCGGGATATACCTTCTGGTAAAGTAATTGAAAACATGCTGCGTTTGAGCGAAACACGAACAGAATTTAAAATTGCTCCAGAAGAAGGTGTCTCTGTTATAGGAAGCAGCAGTATTGACTCGCCGGGTGTAATATACTCCTTGCATTATAACTTGATAGCACGTCCCTCGGTACGTCGGATTAAAAGACTGATGGATACCGGCATAGCTTTTCTCCTTTTGCTGGCATTTCCCTTCATAGCCTGGTTCATTCCCCGCCCATTTCACCTGCTTAGGAATATTGTCCGTGTAGTAGCAGGAAAAAATTCCTGGGTAGGGTATTATTCCGATATTCCTTATTCGACCTACCAACTGCCACCCCTGCGACCAGGAATTCTTTCTCCCGCCGATCTTTACGAAGGCGGAAATCTTTCACCCGAACTTACTAATACACTGAACATAAATTATGCCCGCGATTACCGGATAACCCGCGACCTCTATATAATTGCAAAAGCATTCAGAAAACTTAGCCGATAAACGAACGATATGGCAAATCTTTTAGAAATAAAAATTCCTTCCATGGGAGAAGGAATAATTGAGGCTTCAATAATACACTGGTTGGTAAATGAAGGAACTATAGTTGAACAGGATACTCCGCTGGTAGAAATTGCTACCGATAAAGTTGACAGTGAAATATTCGCCCCTGGTAAAGGAAAAATCCGCAAAATAGTTAAAAAGGAAGGGGATATCGCAAGAGTTGGAGAAACAATTGCCCTTTTTCAGCCAGAAGGAACCCCTGATGAAATACCTGATGCAGGCACAACAATTTCTCCTTCCTCCGAAATGATTCTGGAAAAGGAAACAGAAATACTGCCCCCTCAATCAGAAAGTACCCCGACAGAAAATATACCCCATGAAGACCTGGCTTCAGCCAGAGAGCATGGTCCGGGTTATTTTCTTTCTCCTTTTTTGCGCAAGGTTATTCAAGATCTTGGCATCGGCATGGATTCCCTTGCATCCATTCAGGGAACAGGTCGAAAAGGAAAAATTACGAGGGAGGATCTTTATAATTTTCTGAAATCACGACAGCAAAACGGCCAGGTCAATCTGTCCGCTGAGATACCCTCCAGCCAACCCTCGATATCAGTTGATCAGGAAAAAAACTTTACAGTTATAACTGGCAATGAAGATACGGAGATAGTCCCTATGGATCGCATCCGAAAAATTATTGCCCGCAATATGGTGAAATCAAAATTTACTGCCCCGCATGTAACTTCCTTCTATGAAGCCGATTTAACTGGTCTAGTCAACTGGAGAGAATCCTGTAAGAGAGATTTTGAAACAAAATATGGCGTCCCTCTGACGTTTACTGCATTGTTTGTTGAAGCTGTCGCTCAAACTATTGCCCGGTTCCCTGACATCAATGTTTCGGTAGAAGGAGAAACAATCCTCAGAAAAAAAAATATTAATATCGGGATTGCAACAGCTTTGCCTGACGGAAATCTCATTGTACCAATAATTCATAGAGCCAACCTGCTGAATCTTTCCGGTATCGCCATACGGTTGAATGATCTTGTTACAAGAGCCAGACAGGGAACACTTCTCCCATCGGAAACCATTGGAGGAACATTCACCATTACCAATTTAGGACTGGCCGAGAGCCTGACAGGCACCCCCATTATCAACCAACCTGAATCAGCCATTCTTGCTGTAGGAGCAATCCGAAGAAAACCATCCGTGGTTTTGTGGGAGGGAAAAGAATCTTTAGGAATACGAAGCCTTTGTGTGTTTTCTCTCTCCTATGATCACCGTATCATCGACGGTTTGCTGGGAGGCAAATTTTTAAGGGAAGTCGCAAAAATGCTCGAAGAAATCTCACCTGATCGACCCATCTGATGTACATCCAGGAATATTGCATATCGTCCTGTTACTTTAGCCGTTTAGAAAAATGGATGATTGCATTTGCCCTGGTTATCTACTATACTCTCTTGGTCTTTTATTTCTCTTATTATGTCAAAATAATACCTGAAATCATTGGCAAATAAACGAATTAAATTAATTTTAACCGGAGATTTCACTTTCAGTTAAGATATGAAATATTTGACTGTAGTATCCCTGGTGCTATTCCTGATTTCAGGAAATATTCAGGGGCAAAAAGCAGAACAGAAAACGCGGAAACCTGATCCCAAAGAATCTTTTCTCGAAGCAGAATCCTACTTTCTTTTTGAAGAATACCAGGAAGCATTGCCCATTTATATGAGGCTCTTAAAAATGTTTCCTGAAAATGATAACCTGAAATACCGTATTGGCATTTGCCTTCTGAACGACCCTTACCAGAAGGAAGAAAGCATCAAATACCTTGACCAGGCTACAAAAAATGCATCTAAAGACTATAAAGAAAACAGTTTTAAGGAGAATCGGGCTCCCCTGGATGCGTGGTTTTACCTTGGCAAGGCCTACCTTGTCAATAACAGAATTGATGAGGCCATTGAAGCTTATACCCATTTCAGAAAGATTCTTGATCCCAAAATATATGATGCCACCCTTGTTGATGAACAGATAGAAGCATGCCGAAACGCTATCAAACTAATGAAAAAGCCTATAGATCTGGACTTTGTCAACCTGGGTGAGCCAATCAACAGCCGCTTTGCTGAAACAAATCCTGTTGTAACACACGACGAAACGGCCATGCTTTTTATCAGGAAACTCCAGTTTTACGATGCGGTTTTTTACTCAAAAAAGGTTAATGGCCAATGGACTGATCCAGAGAATATTATGTTCGACCTCGGGGTGGATGGAGATATGTATCCCTGCTCCCTTTCAGCTGATGGCACAGAAGCATTTTTCTATAGTAACGATAATTATCTTGGAACCATCTTCACCAGCAAACTGGTAAACGGGAAATGGACCAAAGTGCGAGCACTTAACTCCAACATCAATACCAAATACTGGGAATCTCATGCATGCATTTCAGCAGATGGGACTACTCTGTATTTTACCAGTAACCGAAAAGGTGGATTTGGGGGCCTTGATATTTACAAATCTGTACGTACCCCTAACGGAGACTGGGGACCTGCAGTGAGTCTCGGCCCGATAGTCAATACTAAATACAATGAAGACACCCCTTTTATCACAGAAGATGGTAAAACATTGTATTTCAGCAGTTACGGTCATCTGAATATGGGCGGATATGACATAAACTACACTAACCTCTTGGACGACGGCTCCTGGGCAGTACCTGTAAATGCAGGTTATCCGATCAATACGACCGACAATGACCAGTTTTTTGTGCCTGTCAAAAACGGAACCTTTGCCTATATTTCAAGATATCTGGAAAATAATACGCTGGGACGCTCTGATATTTTTAGGTTTGAGATTTACTCAGGGGTTCATCCCCGTAAATTCACTATCAGAGGAATCGTCGCTCTTCCCGGTAAAGTGGAAGCAGGTGGTACATCAGCCAATATCTACGCGCTTAAAATACCGACAAGGGACACTGTTTACAAAACCACTGCTAATCCTGCAGGTGAATATAGTATAACGGTTCCTGCAGGCGAATACGATCTCCTGGTTAAGATGCCAGGTTATCTTCCTCACATCCAGCGCCTTCTTGTGCCAAAAGATTATAAAGAAGGAGATATCATACTTTCTTCCCAGTTGAAACTTCCTCCTGAAGAAAAACCAATCGTTACGGAAACCAAAATCCTATCGGAACCACCCACAATTTCAGTACGTCAAAATACATACTCTCTGAAACAGGCTGGTCCGGTTCGAATAACCATCACAACAGAGAATGCCAGTACACTTGAAGTTAACGCATTTGTTGACAACCGTCCCATCCGATCAGATCTTATACCTTTAGAAAAGAAACGTTTTGTCTACGTCTATTACCCGGAACCGGGCCTGAATGTGATTGTACTGACTGCCACGGGGACTAATATGCAGAAAGCCTCCGATACGGTATTTGTCAACCTTCAGATTCCGGATCAGCAAAAGGATATTCATAAAAAACAATTGTCTACATCAGGGGGAATAAACTTACTGAACCAATTAAATCAATCAGGATCTGATAACATTCAGAAAGCATTGCAGAATATTCGACCTGAAAAAATGGGAAATCCGTCAGCAAGTGAACTGGCCAGATATTTATTTATGCATGCTGATTCTCTCGGTTTTTCGCAGGAAGAATTTCTCATCAACCTTGCCTACCTGTCAGCCCATATGCCTCTTGACGAACTCATCAGGCGCATGGCAGCAAATTCATCCGGAGCTCTCAGACAAGAACTGCAACAAATTAATCCTGCTCAGCTTGGAATATCGGAAGGAACACAGCTTATTAATTACCTCATCGAAAATGCTACCAAAAAAGGATTTACCAAGCAGGATGTCCTCCATTCACTTGCCATGGTAGCTGCTTCCGACGTTTTGCCAGGACAGCAGTTCATTGAAAAGCTTTCTGCCTTTGCATCCGGGAATAGCTATACATTTTTGCACAATCTGCAGATTCCCTCTTCTCTGAAAACCATTCCTTCCATTACTGATTATCTTTTTGAACAGGCCAAAGCAAATGGAATTTCGGAATCAGATCTGGAAACGATTCTTATTAGGGCTGCTTCTACCTATCCGATGAACGAATGGCTGGAAAAACTTATTCCCTATGCTGGAGGAAATCTCCGCAGATTCATTGCTTCTGTTCCTTCGCTTGAAAAGAAGCTCCATTCTCCTGAACAGTTGGTCAGGTATCTTCTCGATCATACTGGTGAAGGGAAATACACTACCGATGATCTGCTGGATATGTTTACTGCAGCGGCCATGAGCGAACAAAACAATGTAACAGCATTTCGTGAAGTCCTCCTGCACTACTCCACAAACAGCCTGCATACTACTATCAGTAACCTTGACCCGGTTAAATCAGGAATCCTCACTAATCAGGGATATGCAGACACGCTTTTGGGCCTGGCCAGTTTGAATGGTTATTCAGAATCAGAATTCCTGAAAATGCTTACTGCCGCGGCATTTGAAGGTGACCCTGAGGATCACCTCTACCGGATGGCCATTATGTTTCCTGCCGATACTGCCAGAATACTTCTTTCTATTGATTTGCAAAAACATACAATTTCTTCTCTTGAAGAACTCATGAAGTTCATTGGCTCAAAGAAAAGTCCTGTAAGAATGAACCCGGCCATAGTCACTCAAACAGCGGCTACTTACCTTGCTTCACGACAAGTAGAAATGTACCTCAGAAAAATGATTCCTCTGACAAACGGAAATCTGCGATATCAGCTCGAGAAAACTAATCCGTATAAGCTTGGATTAACCTCTGTCCCAGAACTGGTAGATTATCTGTTCAATCAGGCCCCTTCAGGTGGATACAGTGAAAATGATCTATTGCAGGCTCTAAAAAAGACTGATGGCCGGTTGATGCTGGAACGTGCCTGGAATAAAATGATTTCTCATTCCGATGATACTCTGGCCGATTTCGTCAGGGAAAATCATTATGAACGAATACGAAAATTCGAGCGAGGTGATTATTTTGATTACATTACAGAAAATCTTCCTCCTGAGAAATCCGATGATATTCACATTGCTATTGTCACAGCTGTATTTAATAAATTTGAACCTTCAGCAATTTATGACAAAATGCTCTCCCTGAGCACTGCTTCCCTCAAAAACCTTATGCAATCGACACAAGCAAAAAAACTATTCCTTTCACCTTCTTTCCCTGAAAATCTTATTGACAGCAAACGCTGGGGAAAAAAGACCGCCGGAGAAATATTTGATTTGTATATGAAAGCTGTTGCTTCTCTGGAAGCCGATAATCTGTTCGATGAAATGCAGAACTTGGCAGATCCTTCTCTGAAAGAATATTTATTATCAAGAGGAAGAAAAACATTGAGCTATGACTCAAGAACCATACTTCTGGAATCATTATTTAATGTTTCATCCGGGCCAGAACTTGAAAACCGGAATATTGGAATTCTGATAGGAAGAATTCACGAACGAATGCTGGCTGAAAACTTCATGGAAGACTTCAGGCTTTTCGTGAAGCAAACCAGTGGAAAACCTTTGGGAATGGACAAAGAAGAACCAGCAAGCTTGCAGGAACTGCTGTTGAGTATTCTTGGCAATGAACACGCTTTGGGACTGCCAGCAGAAGAAGTAAATAAATTCATTTTCGCATTCCATGATGAAACGGAACTTACCTGGTTTAAGGAAAAACTGTCCTACTATGCAGAAGGTAACCTTAAAAATACTATTGACCAACTGATCCGATCAGATCAACCTTTCAAAAATGCATATGATCTGATAGAATGGCTTTATACCAACGCTCCCGCCAATAAATATACCAGGGAAGACGTTGTGCACCTGCTGGTAAGAATCATCAATGATATGTTACAGAGTCTTCTCGCCAGCATTTCGGAAATGGAACAAATGCGACATAAGCCATTTCCTGTATTTCCGGCTGCAGGTGTATTGCTCCTGATTGCTCTTATCATCATTCTCTTTTTCGCTGCAAAAAGAAGAAAAAAGAAGGCGGAAAATTCAGCCCCTATCGGATAAGTGAAATTTTATTTTTAAATTTGCTTATCCAGCCGGAAGAACTGTGTAGTATTCAGGTTGTTAGTGATTTTGAACCTTCCGGAAGTGGCAGTTTCTTTAATCGTTTCAAATTTAACGTCTCATGAGGAAACAAATTTCCGGTATCTTTTTCTTCCTTTTGCTTGTTACGTTTGAAGCCTTCCCGCAAGAAGCCGGCGAAGCCCTCAAGGAAGTTTTTAACGATGCTGAGTACTTTTTTATGCAAGAATTTTACGCTGATGCCCTTCCCGAGTATATGAAAGTCTATAAAAGAGGCTTTTCCGATAACGCAAGTATTAACTACAGAATAGGAATTTGCTACCTGAATATTCCTGGACAGAAAAAGGAAGCAATCCCTTACCTGCAAAAAGCTTCACAAAATCTGACTCCTGCTTATAAAGAAGGAAACATTAAAGAAACTCGAGCTCCATATGATGTGTTCCTTTATCTTGGAAATGCGTATCGTATTGACAACCAACTCGATAATGCTATTAAAGCTTACGAAAAGTACCTGGAACTCATGAAGAATGAGTCGAATGAAATGACACAATTTGCCCACCAACAGATCTATGCCTGCAAAAATGCAACAGAGATGCAAAAACATCCTGTATCTATAGCGAAAGTTAACCTTGGAAAACCTGTAAATTCTTCTGAAGCGAATTATAAACCAGTTGTTTCACAAGATGAATCGATTATAATTTACGCAAACCGGTTAAAATTTTATGATGCCATATACATGAGCCGGAAAATAAATGGAAAATGGTCAGCGCCTGAAAACATTACGGAACAGATTCAGTCTGACGGAGATCAGTTCCCCTGTTACATTACTCCTGATGGAACACAACTCTACCTGACGAAAGAAGATCAGTTTAACAGCGACGTATATACAAGCATCTTTGAAAATAACAAATGGAACCGTTCCCGACCTGTAGGAAAAAGCATCAATTCAAAGTTCTGGGAATCGCATGCCAGTGTTACAGCCGATGGCAACCATATGTATTTTGCCAGTAATCGAAGTGGAGGGCTGGGCGGAATGGACATTTATCGGTCTGACAAACTATCTAATGGCGACTGGGGTCCTCCCGTCAATCTGGGACCTGTGATAAACACTTCGCTTAACGAAGATTGTCCTTTTGTTACGCCCGATGGAAAGAAGCTTTTCTTCAGTTCGCAAGGACATTCGACCATGGGCGGATTCGATATCTTTTGTTCTGACCTGAAAGAAGATGGCACATGGGATACACCCCGGAATCTTGGTTTTCCTCTGAATACCACCGATGATGATCTTTTCTTCTATCCGGTACAGAATGGTAACGCAGGATACATGGCACTTTACGAAGAAGGAGGATTAGGCGATGATGATATTTACCGGATTGAATTTGTGCAAGAACCAAAAGAAGAAAAAGTCCAACCTGTAGTGCCTGCCGAAGAAAAAAAAGCTGTTGTTCCTCTACCTGACACCACCCAGAAACCAGAAAAACCACCTGTCGTAACTCCGCCAGCTTTGCCCGAAAAGATAACCGTTCATGCTATTTTGTTCGGATTTAATCAGGCATTGCTTACACAAGAAGCCCGAAATATGCTCGACATGCTTATCAAGGCCATGCAGCAAAACAGCGACTTAAGGGTTGAAATTATTGGTCACACCGATGCCATTGGATCGGATGAATACAATATGAATCTCGGGAAAAAAAGAGCTGAAATGGTTAAGCTTTACTTGACCAACCGACATATCGCACCTTCCAGAATAACTACTTCATCTATGGGTGAGCGCCAGCCGGTTGCTATCAATAATAATCCTGACGGGTCAGATAATCCTGAAGGCAGAAAATATAACCGCAGAGCTGATTTTAGAATTGTTGCCGGTGATAATGGCTACCTCATTATAGAACCTCTGGAGATTCCCGCCCCACTCAAAAAATGAGCAGTTTTTAATCCTTTGCGAGCATATTCTTTTTGCTTTGGATTGAATTCCTTTGTCCTTCTATTTTTATCTTGTAATTTCATATCAATTTGTTAATTTTGGTCAATACTGAAATTAACATCTCAGGAGCCATGAAGAAAAGATTACCGGCTTTTTCCCTGATTCAGGGATCTCTAATTCTCCTGACTCTGACTTTTACTTCTTTTCACCAACTTAAAAGCCAGACCCTTGCTGAAAGAAAGGAACTTTTCAGTAACGGTATGTTTTTCTTTGAATCAGAAGACTATAAAGAAGCTGTTTACTATTTTCTGAAGCTGCATGATTATAACCCTAAAAACGGAAATATTAATTACCACATCGGCATGTGCTACCTGAATTTACCAGGAGAAGAATATAAAGCCATACCTTATTTTGAACAGGCCATTGAAAAAGCTACTATTCAATACAAGAAAAGCACATTTGAAGAATCGAAAGCACCATTTCATACATACTTTTATCTTGCACAGGCCTATCGGATCAATAACCAGCTTGATAAAGCATTGGAGATGCTTGATAAATTTACCTCTTCACGATATTTTGAAGGAAACTATAATGTTGGCGTCGTAAATGCCGAAATTGAAGCATGCAAACGGGCTAAAGTGATTCAGGACAAACCCATAGAAATTGAACTCCACAACATTGGTGAGCCAATCAATACTTCTGCCAATAACTATGATCCGGTTCTTGTCCCTGATGAATCTATCATCATTTATATGACGAGCCTGAAGTTCTATAATGCCATTTTTATGTCACGAAAAATTGATGGACAGTGGACCGAACCGGAAAATATCACACCACAGGTAGGCTCTGATGGCGAATCATATCCTACATGCATCTCTGCTGATGGTTCTGAACTTTACCTGGTGAAAAAAATTAAAAACACCAGCCATATTTATGTTAGTCGCTGGGAAAACGGGAAATGGTCAATCATGCAACCCCTTAACAGCAATATAAATTCTGCCAAATCAGAAACCTATGCCTGTCTTTCTCCCGATGGGAAATATCTTTATTTTTCCAGCAACCGACGAGGCGGCTTTGGAGGTTTTGATATATGGCGTTCGGAAAAAATAAACGGAGACTGGGGTAAGGCTGAAAACCTCGGCCCCAATATCAACACCAAATCGGATGAAATTGCTCCCTTTCTTTCTGCTTCCGGTCGCGTCCTTTTTTTTGCATCTCAGGGGCACCAGAATATGGGAGGATTTGATATTTTCTACTCCAAACTGGAACAAAACAAGTGGATGCCAGCAGTCAACATTGGCTTCCCAATCAATACCACAGGCGATAATAAATTCTATTTCCCTGTCGGAAACGGAACATCCGGATATATTACCAGAAAAAAAGACGATTCGGATATGATGGATATCTTCCGGGTTACCATTCTGAGCGGTGACCAGCTTAAAGACCTTCAGAACCAATAATTGCCGTGGTAACAGAATCGCTTCTCTGGTCTGATCAGTTGGCTAATGAAATTATTCGTTTGCGTGCACCGGAACCCTCAGATCTAGAATTGCTATATACATGGGAAAATAATCCATCTACATGGAAAGTGTCAAACACAATAGTTCCGGTTTCCAGGTACATGCTAAAGCAGTTTATCGATAATGCCTCCAAAGACCTGTTTGAGGTGCGCCAGCTCCGGCTGATCATTGAAACAACAAAAGAACAAAAGCCGGTCGGAACTATCGAAATTTATGATTTTGACCCGTTTCACCTTCGCGCCGGTGTAGGTATCCTGATAGGTGACATATCAGAAAGAAAAAAAGGGTATGCCAAGAACGCCCTCAAAGTTCTTATAGCATACGCATTTGATATTCTATGTCTTCACCAGCTTTACTGCAATATTGCCCTTTCAAACGAATCCAGCTTAAAGTTATTTACTGAAGCCGGCTTCACTGTTGTAGGCATACGAAAAGAATGGAACCGTAATGCAGATGGGTGGGAAGACGAATATTTCCTTCAACTCATCAACCAGAAACAGGTCCACTGATCGCTGCCCAGTCTGGAATCTCATGAAGAAAGACCCATGAGCGAGTATTGTAATCCATTTTGCAGCAATAATGCCTTTCCCCGTTTGTTACCATTAAATAATCTGCTTTTAGCATCTCGTTATAACGAGCAATCTGTTCAAAACTTTCCGGTCCAACAGGTACATCTGGTGCCTTGCATTCAATAATCACAGCCGGCTTTCCGTCTTTTCTAAAAAACACTGCATCAAAACGCCAATTTGAATTTCCAAGCATCAGATTCGATTCAACCCGCAGCAGGGAAACAGGGTATCCCTTTTCCAGGGTAAGCCAGGTAAGGAAATTTTGTCGCACCCATTCTTCCGGAGTTAGTACTACATATTTTTTGCGGAAACGATCAAAAATATACTTTTTCCCGTCTTTCTGGCGGAATTGAAATTTGTTAACAGAAAAGCTTTTCATATCCATTAGTGTAAAATTAAAAAACATACCCAATATTCCTTATTTTTGCACTCTGCTGAAATGCTTTACAAAAGAATATGGCGGTCAAGAAAACAGGCTTTACGTACGAGGAGATCATGGAGGAACTCCGCAATAAAATCTACAGGCCTGTATATTTTCTTCAGGGAGAAGAGACATGGTTTATCGATCAGATAACTGATTACCTGCAGAACACGGTTCTGGATGAAGCCCAGAAGGCATTCAATCTTTTTGTTTTTTATGGCCGGGACACAGACATTGCAACAGTCATAAATACAGCCCGCAGGTATCCGATGATGTCAAATTATCTAGTAGTCATCGTCAAAGAAGCTCAGGCGCTAAAAAGCATCGATGAACTTTCTCTTTACCTCAAAGCCCCTCTCCCCAGTACGATCCTGGTCATTAACTATAAGTACAAATCGCTCGACAAAAGAACATCGCTCTACAAGCTGCTCAACGAGAAAGGATACATTGCCGATTTTCCAAAACTCTATGAAGACAGAATCCCGAAATGGATAGCACAGTACCTGAACTCCCGCAAAGCATCCATTGATCCCGATGCCGCCGTTCTGTTGACTGAATTTGTTGGCGATGATCTGTCTAAAATTGTTAATGAGCTTGAAAAACTCCTTATTGTTTTACCTGAAAATAAGCGTATAATAACTGCTCCACTGATCGAAAAATATATTGGCATAAGCAAAGAGTTTAATGCATTCGAACTCACTAAAGCCCTTGCTTATAAACAGGTTTTAAAAGCATATCGGATAGGTAAGTACCTTGCCGACAACAAACTTCTGGTTGTGGCCATCCCTTCTATGTACAACCTGTTTTCCAAAGTCCTCCTTTTTCATTCCTTACCCGATAAATCTGATAAAAATTCACTTGCTGCTGCACTGCGTGTTAACCCTTTCTTTATTGAAGAATACCGTCAGGCAGCCCGTAATTATCCCCCATCCAAAACTCGTAGCATCATTTCTCTACTGCGCGAATATGATCTCAAATCGAAAGGAATCGGAAATGTATCAGCCGAACCTTCCGATCTCATGAAAGAACTTCTTTATAAAATTCTCCATTAGCTAATACAATATGACCATTCTTTTGATTATCATCACTTTCTTAGTATCAGTATACGTCTTTCAAAATCCCAGCCTTTTCAGTGAACTGCAACTCAGTCCTTTCATGGTGATTTACAGGCGTCAATGGTACCGGTTATTTACCCATGGATTTGTACACGCCGATTGGCTTCATCTGATTGTGAACATGATTGTGCTGTATTCTTTCGGGACCGTTGCTGAATCGGTATTTGACGAACTATCCGTCCAGAGGATCATTTCCCACCCGAAAATTGTATATATACTGATGTACATAAGCTCTATCGCCATTTCCTCCATCTTTACCCTGATAAAAGAAAAAGACAACATTTCTTATGCCTCTGTAGGAGCATCAGGAGCTGTTTCAACCGTTGTTTTTCTCACCATCTTCTTTTTCCCGATTCAGAAAATCTATTTTTACGCAATCATTCCCATGCCTGGTATTCTTTTCGGCATTCTTTATCTGATTTACTCTCAGTATATGAGCATGCGCAGTAACGATAACATCAATCATGATGCCCATTTTATCGGTGCCCTGTACGGCCTTGTTTTCCCCCTGTTTCTGGAACCTGATCTGATCTTTCATTTTGCGGATCAGATTCGTAAAGGTTTAAACTAATGCACACTGAATCCATAAAGGCAATATTTCTTGACCGAGACGGAGTTATCAATTCCGATAAGGATCTGTATTATGTTACTCACCCCGACCAATTTATACTTAATGAGGGCATCGGGGAATTCCTTAAGAAACTTCAGGATGCAGGTTATTTGTTAATCATCATTACCAACCAGGGAGGAATTGCCAAAGGTCTTTATACACACCTGACGCTGGAGGAGATCAACCGAAAGATGATTCACCTGTTGGAATCATATGGGGTACATATAACAGAGATTTACTATTGTCCTCACCATCCAGATTATGGAAAATGCCTGTGCCGCAAACCGGAGAGCCTTCTCATTGAAAAAGCCCTTGCCCGTTTTCATATCAGCCCGGATAAGTCTTTCTTTATAGGAGACCGCGAAAGTGACATCCAGGCTGCCATAAGGGCAGGAATAAAGCCAATAAAAACCGAACCCAACGAAAATCTAATGAAATATTTACAGAACTTCCTCTGACAATTTGTTTCGGACTAATTCAGTCCCGGATTTTCAGGCGTATTAATCCAGATTCTGTATTTTTCACCGAGTTTTTCAAGTGTTTTTTTCCAGACGCTTTCGGAAGTATATTTCATAACCAGTTCAGGTTTGATATCTGCCACAACCCAGGCATTTTGCTCTAGTTCTCCCTCCAACTGCTTAGGTCTCCAGCCGGAATATCCCACAAAA
This sequence comes from uncultured Bacteroidales bacterium, assembly GCA_964548125.1. Classification (GTDB taxonomy): domain Bacteria; phylum Bacteroidota; class Bacteroidia; order Bacteroidales; family JAAYUG01; genus JAAYUG01. The sequence goes on from CAZJQN010000047.1 coordinate 21,731, forward strand.
AAGCGGATCTGGTTTCCCTTGCAAATTCCAGTTAAAACAAGTTCTTTCAGCACATCAAAATCTCCACCCCAGTAAATACCTTCCAGAACAGGAATACTGTTAGGAATCAAATCACCCAGGGTATGAATGTAATGAACGGTATTAGTTTGAACTGGTCCTCCAATAGAAACACTGGCATCAATTGAAGGAAAACCTTCAATTATATCCGGAACCGCCACATCAATAGGCTTGTTAAGCACAAATCCAACCGTACCTTCTTTTCCATGTTCTGTTAAAAGAACTACTGAGCGTTTGAAATAATTATCATTCAGAAAAGGCTCTGCAATGAGAATCCTGCCTTTCTGCGGCTGAAGAGTGCTTCCTTCAATCCTGAAAAAATCGATATTAAGGTTTTTTGCCATAATGATTCTCCCGAACAATAATCCGCAAAAATCGTACCTCAAAGTTAACGTTAACCTGACCAAAAATTGTATCAGGATAACTGTGGAAATTGCTGCGGATAAAGATTATGCATCATCCTATAAATGGCATCAAACACATCCTCAGCATTTGGGTTCGAAAAATAATCCCCGTCCGATGAATAGGCAGGACGATGTTCCCTGGCTGTAATCAGTACAGGTTCATGATCAAGCCATTCAAAACCTCCGCTGGCATAGAGCAGTCTGTCAGCCATATATGCGGTAGCTCCGCCCGGTACATCCTCATCCAGAAATACAACCCGGTTTGTTTTTTGTAAAGACTTCAGCAATTTACCGGGCAGGTCAAAGGGAATAAGTGTTTGCACATCAATAACTTCAACTTCAATTCCCTTCTCTGAAAGTTGTTTGGCAGCATCCATGGCAATTCTCACACAGGCACCGTACGTTACCAGCGTGGCATCCCTTCCTTCGCGCATTATTTCAGGTACACCAAGAGGTATTCGGTATTTTCCGGGATTGGTTGGTCTGGGTTCTTTCAGGCGGTAGGCGTTCAGAGGTTCTACAATCAGAGCCGGATCATCTGCTTCAAGAAGGGTATTGTAAAAGCCAGCAGCCTGTGTTAGATTGCGTGGCACACACACATAAATCCCCCTGATGCTGTTAATAATCATGCTCATGGGTGAACCGGAATGCCAGATGCCCTCTAACCTATGCCCCCGGGTGCGAACGATTAGAGGTGCCGACTGACCACCAGCTGTCCTCCACCGCAGACTTGCCAGATCATCACTCAGGGTTTGCAGACAATACAAAATGTAGTCGAAATACTGTATTTCGGCTATGGGTCTTAATCCACGCATCGCCATTCCTATCCCCTGGCCTATAATAGTAGCTTCACGTATTCCTGTATCGGTAATGCGCAAAGGACCATACTTTGCTTGCAGGCCTTCCAGGCACTGGTTCACATCGCCCAAATTGCCGGTATCTTCACCAAAGGTAACCAGCAGAGGATTTGTGGCAAAAAGTGCATCGAAATTTTCTCTGAGAATTTCTCTGCCAGGAACATAAACAAGAGGTTCGTCGTAAACAGGCGCAACAGGCTCAACAAAAAGGGCTGACCGGCGGGTTTCGTTATAGAGGTGACTCTGATAGCGCACAGCCATTTTTTCAGACATTCCAGAAATCCATTTCTGCAATTTTTGCTGCAATTCACTACGGGTGGGGCAATCCGGACAAATGTACCGCAGAATTCTTCTCGCAGAACTATAACTATCACGGAACAGAGGAGATTCAATTCTGCGCAGTTCGCCAGCTATAAATGAAATCTTGTCAATATGCTCCCGGCGACAAACACAACTTTTCCTCTCAATAATCTGCAGCAAACTTTCCCTTTCCTCAAGTATAGGTCTTTGATAAGCTTCCCATGCCGTATCCCTTGCTTTTCGGGCACGCACTTCAGCTTCCGTTTCGATTCGGTCAAGTTCCTGCTGACTGGCAATGTGTGTAGTTAGAATCCACTGTCGCATCCTGCGAATAGGATCAAAATCTGCTTCAAATTTCAATCGTTCAGGCGGTTTATACCGTTCATGCGAACCGGAGGTAGAATGCCCCAGAGGTTGTGTCATTTCCTGAATATGAAAAAGAACAGGCACATGATGATCCCTGCACAGCTTTATTCCTTCTTCGAACAACCGGCATAAACCGGGATAATCCCATCCCTTCCCCTTATAAATAGCAATTCCGGTATGATTTGAATCTGCTTCAAAACCTTTCAGCAGCTCCGATATACTGCCTTTGGTGGTTTGCATACCAACCGGAACTGAGATGCCGTATCCGTCGTCCCATACCGCTATGGCAAGGGGCACCTGCAAAACACCTGCTGCATTCATCATTTCAAAAAAATGACCTTCACTGGTAGCAGAATCACCAATTGTTCCGAAAGCAACTTCGTTTCCTTTCCGTGATAGATGCGTATATTGATGTAACTGGACATTCTGCCGAAATAGCTTTGAGGCGTAGGCAAGACCTAGTAAACGGGGTAACTGACCGGAGGTTGGAGAGAGATCAGCAGCCGATATCTTTATTGTGGTAAGATCTTTCCAGCTCCCGTCAGGATTGACATATCGCGTGGCAAAATGACAAACCATCGATCGCCCGCCATTGTCAGGATTGTGATCAATATCAGTATCACCATATAACTGGGCAAAAAAGTTTTCCGGTGTTGTCATTCCCGTAGCCAGCATAAAGGTCTGGTCACGATAATACCCTGAACGCCAGTCACCTTCCCTGAACTGATGCGCCATGGCTATCTGGGCAATCTCCTTTCCGTCACCAAAAATCCCGAATTTTGCCTTCCCCGACAAGACTTCTTTCCTTCCAAGAATGCTCATCTGCCGGCTTAAACAGGCAGTAAAATAGTCGTCAAGCACTCTTTTCTTAAATTCAGAATAGCTGATTTTGCTGTAATCTGTCACCTTGGTTAACACATTGACCAAATAAAAATACAACCTTTTTTCATTTCCTTTACATCATATCTGATGCAAACAAATTCCGACTGGTTTTGTTCCGATTCCATCATGCATCTGACTGAAAAAAACGTTACTTTTGCTGGATATTTTTATAGTATGATAAAACTGTTTATTCCTGCCTTGATTATTGTTCTGCTGGCAATGGCAGGGCTCGGACTCTCCTTTATGATGAACCGTCTGCATTTCTACCGTCATTCGCATGTTGAATCCAATCCTCATTTACGTAGACAAGGGATTACCTGTGCAAAACAGGAAGAGATATCCTGCCAGAGAAGCACCTCCGGATGTGCTGGTTGCGGCCTCAACAAGACACTAAATTTTTAATCCTCGCTTGTTTGATATTCAAAAAATTTGTTGTATATTTACATACTTTTTTATCTTTATATCTTAAATTAAAAACCATGAATGCATCAGTTATAACTTTGCTGATTATTGCTCTCCTGATATTATCCCTGGCTCTGCTGCTTCTGTCGGTACGCCTTTTATTCCGAAAAAACATGGCTGTTGAAAGCAGTTGCTGCAATACCGGGAAATTTTCTGACTCAAAAAAGAGCGATCATAACTTACCAGGTGAAACAGAAACGTGCAGCGGCGGGCCTCTGTGCTGTAGAACAATGTGAGAAAAGCTGGAGTAATAGCCGTTTACCTCAGAATAAGATATTAAACCGAAGTACCGTGAATTAACAAATTCAATCGGGCTAATAAAAATTTTTATTAAAACCTACATGATTAAAACAAAATTATTTTTAGAGGAATTGGGTTAAATGCGATGCTTGCATTATAGGTGAGGACAAGAGTCTTTATGCAAAGAGTTATGCGGGGTTTCACCCCGTACCCT
>CAZJQN010000048.1:0-24575 GCA_964548125.1 uncultured Bacteroidales bacterium
AAGTCAATAGAAACAAGTTGTTTGAATACTTATTGTGTTTCTATTGACTAATCTCGGTTACAAGATACCTCAACCTTTTTTGATATCTTTACAGAGAAATCCATAAAGTGGAATTGGATTTTGTTTTAATCATAACTATCTAATTATAAAATAATTAATATAAATAGCATAAATTATAAATTTAAATTTTTTAACTAATTATTCATTGGTTGAGGTTAAAAAAATAAGTGCGGAAGAACTTTTTGCGTTGAAGCAGGAAATTCCTCTGGTTGATGTACGCACTCCGGATGAATATCGTCGCGGACATATACCCGGAGCGGTGCAGATTCCATTGTTCGACAATAACGAACGAGCCCTGATAGGCAAGGTTTATGCGCACAATGGATCCAACGCAGCCATCCTTCTGGGCATGGAGATCGTTGGCCCCCGATTAAAAGACTATATTGAAAAGGCTCAGCAGCTCTCTCCGGATCGAAAAATAATCCTCTATTGCTGGAGGGGAGGTATGCGGAGCGGAAGCCTGGCCTGGCTGTTTTCAACAACGGGGATGCAAAGTTTTGTTGTGGAAGGAGGATATAAGGCTTACCGGAGGTATGTACTCGAAAAATTCAAGACTCCCATAAAATGGATTGTACTTGGTGGTGAGACAGGCGCAGGAAAAACGGAAATTCTTCGTATGCTGGCTGCAGAAGGCGAACAAGTTCTGGATCTGGAAGCGATTGCCTGTCATAAAGGTTCAGCCTTTGGAGCTATCGGACAACCCGACCAACCAACACAGGAACAGTTCGAAAACAACCTTTTTGAAGTCTTCCGAACCCTGAAACACGAAAAGCCCGTATGGATTGAGAATGAAAGCATTACCATAGGAAAACTGTTCGTTCCCCGCAACATGTTTGAGCAAATGGAAAAAGCCCCGATGGTTTGCATCAACAGACCGTTTTCTGAGCGGCTGGAGAGGTTGGTGAGGGAATATGGCATTACCGACCATGAGACGTTGACGGCAGTTTTCCGCGGACTTGTCAAACGCCTTGGCAGTGAGAAATGTCAGCAGGCCATTCAGGCGGTACAGGAACGGAAATATGAGAAGGCTGCCGAAATTGCCCTTCATTATTACGATAAGGTATACTCACGCCAACTGCACAAAAAACAGCAGCAGATCATTAAAACATTTTACACAGATAACTTTCAGTATATCAATATTCAAGAATTAATTACCTTAGGTAAAAAATTAATTTTTTCAAATTAGTTATCTTGATGGAAACAATCCGGTTAACGCAATTCAGTCCGGGTGCCGGATGTGGTTGCAAAATTGCCCCAAAGATTCTGGAAGAAATTTTGCAGGGACAAACATCAGACCTGGTAAGTCCGAACCTTTTGGTAGGCCATGATGAAAAGGACGATGCTGCCGTCTATGACCTTGGCAATGGAACAGCCCTCATCAGCACCACGGATTTTTTTACACCTATTGTTGATGATCCGTTTGATTACGGACGAATAGCTGCCACCAATGCCCTGAGCGATGTATACGCCATGGGAGGTAAGCCATTAATGGCAATAGCTATTCTCGGCTGGCCAGTGGATAAATTGCCAGCTATGGTTGCCGGAACAGTGGTACAGGGAGCACGTGCGGTATGCACGGAAAATGGAATTCCTCTGGCTGGAGGACATAGCATTGATATTCAGGATCCTGTATTCGGTCTCGCGGTTACCGGAATTGTTGAAACAAAATACCTCAAGAGGAACTCGACTGCTACATCAGACTCCAGGATCTATCTTACCAAACCATTGGGGATTGGCATGATATCAACAGCAGAGAAAAAAGGGCTGGCCCGGCCGGAACATCTTTCAAAAGCAAGGGATCTCATGTTAACCCCGAATACGGCTGGTAGCCTTCTGGCAACTCTTCCCTATGTTACGGCCATGACCGATGTGACCGGATTCGGGCTGGCAGGCCATCTGCTTGAAATGTGTGAAGGGAGCGGAATCGATGCAGTCATTGACTTCACCCGTGTGCCAGTCATTGAGGGCATTGAGGAATACATAAAACTGAACACAATACCCGGTGGCACATACCGGAATTTTAAAAGCTATGGCGAAAAGATCAGCCCACTGGAGCATGACCAGAAAATGGTGCTATGCGATCCACAAACAAGCGGAGGACTTTTATTGACGGTAGAAGAAAAAAATTCCATCGAGTTTGAGAAATTTTGCCATGAACATGAAATACCATTATATCATATCGGACATACGGTTCCCCATAGGGGAAATACAACACGTATAGCGCTTTCAAAGAATGATTATTAGTGCAAGTCGTCGGACGGATATCCCTGCCTGGCATGCAGCCTGGTTTATGGAACAGTTAAGGGCAGGAAAAACGCTGGTACACAATCCTTATAATCCGGGCTATATCAGAGAAGTGAGCCTACGGAGGGATGACGTTGACTGCATTGTATTCTGGACGCGGAATGCAAAACCCCTTCTGCCCTATCTTCATGAGATAAAAAATGAAGGATATCCGGTCTTGTTTCTGTACACGGTCACACCTTACGGAACTGATCTGGAACCAGGTTTCCCACCACTGAAAAAGCGCCTGGCCGGCCTGGCAGAACTGGCTTCCATGATGCCAACCGGAACGGTTATCTGGAGATACGACCCCATTATTTTTACTCACCGTTATACTGAAAACTTTCACAAAGAAAAATTCTTAGAAATATCAGAAAATCTTCAGAATATTATCTTCCGGTGCATAACCAGTTTCGTAAAATTTTACCGGAAATGCCGTACAAACCTTTACAAATTCGATGCATTTGACCCATCCGTTGAAGTGAAATCAGAACTCCTGCGTTCGTTACATTCAATAGCCCAATCGCACAGTATAAATTTGCAGCTTTGTTCTTCGGAAGAAGACCTATCAGCCAGCAGTGTTTCAGCAGGAGCCTGCATTGATGCTGAACTGATCAATTCCCTCTACCGACTTAACATAGAAACCAAGAAAGATCCCGGTCAGAGAAAAGCATGTTTGTGTACCCTGAGTACTGATATTGGCAGCTACGGAACCTGCCGGAGCAAATGCATTTATTGTTACGCCCGGTGACAGGTCTTAAGGCAAGCCTTCGAAAACAGCATGAATATCCATACCCTGAACCAGCATGCGAAGCATATTCAGGGCTGTCTGGGTGGTCCTGTAAATGTTTCTTTCCCGGTTTTCACCGAACCTGAATACCCGGGTAATAATGTGATTTTTATCACCAACCGCAATCCAGACAGTTCCAACTGGTTTATCTGGTGTACCACCGCCCGGACCAGCTATTCCTGTAACGGCAATGGCAAGGTCGGTATCAAATTTTTTCAGAATCCCTCTGGCCATGGCTGTCACAACTTCTTCGCTAACAGCACCATGCTCCTGAATAAGGTCTTTGGGAACATGTAATTCATTTTCTTTGATTTCATTGCTGTAGGCTACAATACCACCCTTAAAATACTCCGAGCTCCCCGAAACGGAAGTAATGGCCGCAGATATGGAGCCTCCTGTGCAGCTTTCTGCAACTGAAACAGATAGCTTTCTTTCCCGCAAGAGTTTTCCGATAGCTTCGGGCAGGGTTTCTTCATCGTATCCATAAACAAATGGCTGAATAACGTTCAATACCAGATGAATCTGCCCGTCAATAAGATGTTCAAGTTCCTGCCTGCTTTTGCCCGAAGCCGAAATCCGCAGACGTACACCTCCGTATGAAGGCAGATATGCCAGGGAAACATCGGGAGGCAACTGTTTCTCAAAATTCTCCAATCGCTGGGCTAAATACGACTCAGGAAGTCCCTGCGTCATAATGGTCCGATGAAGAATGAAAGGGAGAGAAAACCTTTTTTTTAGCTCAGGCAGAACATAATCAAGCAGTATGGCTTTCATTTCGTAAGGAACACCTGGCAGAAAAATATAGCTCTTGCCTTCTTTTTCAAACCAGAGTCCCGGAGCCGTCCCGAACTGATTGAAGAGAACCTCTGCTGAAGCTGGCAAAATGGCCTGTCCGGCATTGAGTTCGTTCATCTGCATGTTACGTGCTGCTAAAAGTTGCTGAATGTGTTCTCTTGTTGGCTGATGCAGAGAAAGTGACGTTTGAAAATAATGGCATAATGCAGATTTAGTAACATCATCCGATGTAGGGCCAAGTCCGCCAGTAGATATAATGATACCGGCATATTCCGATGCTTCCTGTAAAGCTGATTCGATAGAATCAACCGTATCAGCAACGGTAATCATTCTGACCACTTCCAGACCTATTTCAGTGAGTTTTTGGCCGATAAAAGCTGCATTGGTATCGGTAATCTGACCTATGAGAATTTCCTTTCCAATAGTAATAACCGCAGCATTCATTATAAAAACAATATAAAATTACCTATAGCAATTTTGACAAGAGGTTTTCCCATTCCCTTTCTGTGTCTATAGATGGATATGGTTGGCGTGCCTTCTGGTACCAGTAGGCGGCGTTTTCCTTATCTCCTTTAGCACGATGCAAATAAGCATGAATCCGGCATGCTCGCGGAGAATGAATCATCTGCACGATCTGATGTGCTGTGTTCCAATCGCCTTTTCTTTCATACCAGAGAGCACGGAGAAGCGGGGAAAAATCATCCGGGGGCCGATCCAATGTTAAGGTATTAAGGAACTCATCGACAGTCATACCAATAGTTTCCAGAGAAACATTGTGAACTATCAAATAGTTCATTTGTCTCAGGCCGAAATTTTTTGGATTGTTTTCTTTTATTCCAACAAGAAGCATTCCTATATGGTAAACGTATTGAGCGCTTTTATTCTCTGAAGCAAGGTGGGATGCGAATAGTGAAAAAACACATAGGCCGGATGAGGTGTCAGGTTGGAGAGATTTTTTGCGCTGAGTTTCTTAAGGGCACTGATAAGGGATTGTGAAAGCCCATATTGTGAGGCAAATCTGTCGGCAGCATATTCGTGTTTCCGGGAAATAAAGTTTGCACCAATCCCCAATACCATAGAAATGGGAGAATACAATAAACCAAATGCAATCAGCGACAGGTGGAAGCCTTGCTGTTGACTTCCAAGGGCTCTGGAAAGTTCTGGATTGTCAATAAAGAGAGAGAGTATATAAAGCGTTATGCCTGTCTGAATAACTGATAATATAAGTCCCAGCCGTGTATGTTTCAGCTTATAATGGCCAATTTCGTGAGCCAGAGTAGCTGTAATTTCTTCAGTTGAAAGATCCTGAAGAAGAGTATCGTACAATACAATTCTTTTTCTGGGACCAAGCCCGGTAAAATAGGCATTTGATTTGGTAGACCGCTTGGAACTGTCAATAACATAAATATCCTTTAGAGGGAAACCAGCTTTTTCTGACAGGGCAAAAATGGCATTTCTGAGATCCCCTTCGGGTAAAGGGGTCTGTTTATTAAACAAGGGGACAATCAAATCGGAATAAAACATATTCATAAAAATCAGGAAGAAAACCACCAGGCCCCAGGTATAAAGCCAGAAAGATTTTCCTGTAACTGTATAAAACCAGACGATGAGCGCAATAAGGGGAGCACCGATAATGAGACCCAGTAGATACCCCTTGAACTTATCGCTAATAAAAATCCGGGGTGTCGTTTTGTTAAACCCGTATTTTTCTTCAATGACGAATATTTCGTATACAGAAAATGGGATACTGATAATATCTGAAGCTAGGCCTATGATTCCGAAAAAGATAAGGGAAATACCAACTGGATTTGATGTCATATTTCTCGCCCATGAATCAACAAGGGCAAAACCCTGAAAAAAAAGCATTCCCAATATAACCAGCAACTGAATGGTGGATGTGATCCATTCAAAGCGGTTATTTTCGCGATGATACTTCTGGGAACGTTCATATTCCTTCGAATCGTAAACATCGCTCAGTTCAGGAGGAAGTGCAGCTGACCAGTTGCGATCATTCAGCCATTCGAGATACCGCTCTAACAGGTAATCAGTAAATATGATTACTATAATGATGTAAAACAATGTGTTATGCATGAACAGAATACAAATGGTATAATGAAATATGCTGACGGCAAAAATAGTTATATAATCTGGAGGCGAATAATTAGAAATTTTGAAAAATCATCCACAGCTTTTATTATTTTTGTGTTTTATAACATAATTTTTTTTTGAAATGCAAAACAAGGAAGATAAGACATTCAGGGTTCTTGGAAACAAAGTGATCATTAATTTACGGGGAAGGCTTTGTGAAACACCGGAAGAACTTCTTCATAGCACTCTTTTCCGACACTTGCTGTCAATTGCAGTTGAAAAACTTGCTGAAAAGCAATCTCCTTTGCTTGATATTTTCGGCAACCGAAAACCTGACAAAAAAGATCTTGATAGCTTATCAGAACTTTTATCCCTTCTCAGTAAGGTTCCTGCCGATTTGCTTCAGGGTAAAGTTGACCATGCCGATGAATTTATAAAGGACCGTGATCTGCTGAATGATTTCGTGGAGTATCTCTATAATTTCTGGAGGACTTACGATCGTTTTATCATCCTGAATTCCGAAAATGATGTACTTGACAAACGACCCTACCGGACCTTCAATGAGTCGATTGAAAACCTGACACACCTTGTAAGAAAAACGTATCGGGAAATTCAGAAAAACCTGACAGGAAAGGTTCCGAGAGTTTACCGACAGGTAACGGCAGGGGCTGAAGCAGCTGCCATAGCATTACCAAAGGAAGTTCCTTTACCGGAGGGAGAGTATCAGAAATTAAAAAATATACCGGTTGTCCGGCAAATTCTGTTGAATCCTCCTCTGATTCTAAATCCACCGACCAACAAACGAGGAGGAAAGTTTGAAAAAGTATGTCGTAATCCTCTTGAAATCATTACAATATCTCCTGAAGAATACCTGTGTTATCCGGCAAAAGTTGGCCCGCTGTTGGTTATGGTATATTTTCATAACCGTTTTCTCGATCTGGGCATTTCACTCTGCAATCTTTTTGAAATTGCTGATGATGAGGAGCTTGAGCGCAAACCCGATGCCCTATATGTCTATGGATGCAACGAGGATTTGTCTTCTATTGGTAATTACCAGACGGTATTTTTCGATGACGTTAAAAATAGTTTATTAATCGGAGCATGCCCTAACAGAGACGAATTCGGGTATTTCGGTTATTTAAAGAAGATGGTACTGACCCTGCATAACGCCAGAATGATGAAGGAAGGACGGATGCCTTTCCACGGTGCACTGGTAAAAATTGCTATGAAAAACACGGAAAAAACGGTTCTATTCATAGGAGATACAGGCGCAGGGAAGTCAGAATCTCTGGAAGCCTTCAGACTGATTGGAAAAGAACGTATCCGATATATGACTATAATTGCTGACGATATGGGTTCTTTGGAGATTGGTCCTGACGGAGAAATCATAGGATATGGTACAGAAATAGGAGCTTTTCTGAGGCTGGATGACTTGCAGGAAGGGTATGCCCTGGGGCAGATTGACCGTGCCATTATCATGAGTCCGTCCCAGGTTAATGCACGCATCATTTTGCCTGTCACCACCTTTAAAGAACTAATCAGGGGCACTAAAATTGACTATATCTTTTATGCCAACAATTATGAAATTGTTGATGAGGATCATCCCATTATCGAGCGATTTGACAACGCACAAGAAGCAATTGCCGTTTTCGAAGCCGGAGCTGTCATGAGCAAAGGAACAACCACATCGACAGGAATTGTTCACTCATACTTTGCCAATGTATTTGGCCCACCACAGTATCGTGAGTTGCATGATCAGATAGCAAAGCAATATTTTGAAGCCTTTTTTAAGGCAGGGGTGTTTGTCGGACAATTCAGAACCCGATTGGGGATCAGCGGCTTTGAAAGATCCGGACCTGAGGAAGCTGCAAAAGCGTTACTCGATGTGCTCGATCGCGAATGAAAACATCCAATATTTGGTATTGGGATATTTTATATCTTAGCTTGTCAAAAGGACATCATATGAACCGGTTCTTAACAGTTATTTTCGGATTTCTGCTGGTATGTTCCCTGAATGTAACAGCTGGTGACGCTGACCTTTTTGTATATGATAGGGAATCAATAGAACAGGAACTGTCAGATCTAACGCAACTGGAAGAGTATGTACTGGCAAATAAAGGGCTTACATTGTCCATGATCCAGAACAACGGCAATCCTATGGCAAATGCCGTAACAAGCCATACTTTTAATCCGGCCGCTTTAACCCTTTTTGAAGGCCCGTTGGGAATTCATTCATTCTGGTGGGGTTGCTGTTTTGGTGTCGTCGGAATGGCTGTTGTGTATTTTGTGACCGATGATAATGATGAAGTAAGAAAATCATTCCATGGCTGCATTGTTGGAACAATTGCCAGTGTTATACTTTATGGTGTTGGTCATTGGACTGGATTAATTGGCTGGCAATTGTGGTAATGTTTCACCGGCTTATCATTTTTTGTTTTTTCCTGCCCGGACAATTGTTTGGGCAATTTTTTTTCCGAATGGAAGGAGAATTCAGCATCAAACAAAAAAACGGGTATTTTCAGAATCTTACCGTAGGACGCTTTTATTATGACCGAAATACCAGAAAACTGGTCTATAAGGTTCAATTCCCTGAACCAGAAATTTATGTAGCATTTGATACTGCCATGTTCCGGTTTAAAGACGGAGTATTATTGACAAAAGAAAGAATCCCCGAAATAGTTACTTTTTCATTATTTCATCTTGTTCTCAGTCAGGAACTTCCCTCGTATGGATTGGGAACATCCTCCTATCGACCGGAAAAGACAGAGAAAGAAAAAGACCTAATTCTGACGACATGGATTCCTCCTGAATCCTTACGGGGTAAGTATGGAAAAATTATTACGGCTTTGCGGAACAATGTCCTTTACGGCACCGTATTTTATACTCCCAAAGGTGAACTTGTCTCAAAACAGTTTTTCGAAGATTACATCAATGTTAGCGGATTAATGGTTCCATCAAGAATAATCCGCATTACCCTGAGGGAAAAAAATGAGATATACGAAGAGATTAAACTGAAAAACATTAAACTTAACAATGTTGAGGAGAATTTTTTTTACGATTTTCCTTTGCCTCTTTTATGAGTCCGGAATGACGGCACAGACTGATGATGACATTTCGGACCTTATGCCTGTGGTTCAGACACATACCCAAGGCTTTGCCCAATCAACTGCAAAGGAAAACGATGGTTCAATGATTTCCTTTCTTTTTTACTGCTATAAGTTCTTTATTTCATCGCAGGACGGAAGTTCGTGCACATTCATACCATCCTGTTCGGCATATGCACTGGAATGTTTTCGACATGAATCTTTTCTTACTGCTGTATGGAATTTTACTGACCGGTTTACCCGTTGTAACGGATTGTCCCCCGAACAATATAGGAAAGACCTGAGAAGTGGCTTATTGATTGATTACCCAACCAATTTCTATGATAAACCGGTGCGTTAGATTCCTTTGGCTGGTCGTTTTCGCATTCCTGAGTCATCATGCTCCGGCCCAGGATATTTTTGACCGGGAACATAGTTATGCTTTTGCCAATTATCTGTTTTTTAGTGGTGAGTACAAAATGGCTGCAGCCGAATATGAACGGTTGCATTTTCTACAACCTCAGGATACACTTATACTCTTTCGTCTTGTCCAAAGCTATCGACTTGCAGGAAACAGTGAGGTTGCTCAGGAAAAAATAGAAAAAAAACTTGGAAATCCTGACGTTAAAATGTCTTCCAGTCTGCAGAGAGAATATATCCGGCTGCTAATATTGAATTCCCGATACAATCAGTGTCGAAGATACATCTCAGAAGTTGTCTGTTTGCCAGAACCGGACATTCAGTTTTTGAAATTGTCCAATGAAATTATGGCCGGAAACTTCGATACAGCAAGGGTTCTTTTGCAAACATATGGTGTTTCACCATCTTTTCCTTTTGCAAATCAATACCAGGTTTTATTGTCAAAGGAAGCCCAATTTCATTACAAAAAGCCGGCGGTTGCTATGATCCTTTCAGGTATAATTCCAGGTTCCGGTAAGGTGTATACAGGCAACTGGAAAGACGGAATGATCAGCTTTCTAATGGTTTTCGGTACAGCATTTCAGTCGTATCGCGGATTCACAAAGTATGGAAGCGGTAATGCCTACGGATGGATCTTCGGTGGAATCTCCCTGATTTTCTATACCGGCAATATTTGGGGTTCTGGGAAAGCAGCCCATATGGCCAACCATCGATTTCTTCGTACAATCCATTCCGATGCTGAGAATATTCTGCTTCATTACCGTTAGTCTGTTATCCTTGTGCAGATTCTATTCCCAGGATATTGAATCTACCCTGGAGTATGCTCACAGGCTTTGGAATACAGGCCAGAAACAGGAAAGTATTCCTTTACTGCTTCGTGTAACTTTTTTTGATTCATCAGGCATATACAGATACCAGGCATTTCGAATGCTGGCCGAAGCATATGAAGTCACTAACCCACGTACAAGTATGTACTATTATGATCTTGCTGCCAGTGTTGCGTCGTGCGATAGTCTGAATGCCGAAGCCATTTTCCGTAAAGTCAATCTGATGCTGCGCCTGGGCTTATATGAACTTTCAGCAGTGGAACTGATGAAATTAGAAGATCAGACAGTTCCAGCTTTTTCGGGAAGGTATTCTTTTTACATGGGGGTTCTAAACTACCGGCAGGGTAAGTATTCCGAGGCAGAAAGGTACTTTAGGCAATGTATCGACAGTGCAGGTTTTTCGGATCTTTCTCTTCACATTAGAAATGCAGAAAAAATACAGAAAAAATATAAGCCGCAAAGGGCCCGCATAATGAGCATTATTCTGCCAGGAACCGGTCAACTGGCATCGGGTAACCATAGAGAGGCTCTTAATTCATTTCTTCTGGTAGGAGCATTGGCAGGATTATTCTTTTATGTATCAGATGTCTATTCAATTACTGATGCCATTATTGCCGTTTTTCCATGGTATCAGCGGTATTTTCAGGGTGGGTTTCAAAATGCAGAACGATTAATGGAGCAAAAAAGAAAGGAAAAAGAGGACGAAACTTTTCGGAATGTACTTGAAACCATAAAATTGCACAGAAGATAACTCAAATAGAAACGATAACAACAGTATTCTTCATTTTAAGTCACATATCACATTAATGTTGGAAAAAAATTAATAAAACCAAGCAATCTATTATGACTGACAGTATGATAAAGCTGGTTTAAATAAAAGACCGGGCTGTTGAAGTTGTTCCATCATCCCAACAGACCGGTCTAGAGTACGAAGAAAGTAAATTTTGTCTCAGGTTTGCATTGCGCCGCAAACGTTAATTACCTGACCACTCACATAGGAAGACAAATCGGAACCAAGGAAAAGAGCCACATTAGCTACATCCTCCGGTGTGCCAGCCCGCTGAAGAGGGATTCGCTTAACCCATTCGGCTCTTACATCTTCGGGTAATTTAGCCGTCATATCAGTCATTATAAATCCGGGGGCTATAGCATTACAACGTATATTCCTTGATCCCAGCTCACGGGCAACAGATTTGGTGAATCCTATAATACCGGCCTTTGATGCAGAATAATTTGACTGACCCGCATTTCCTGCCACGCCAACAACTGAACTCATATTAATAATTGATCCGCTGCGGGTTTTTAGCATAGATTTCAAAACAGCATGTGTAAAATTAAAGACTGATTTAAGATTGACATTAATTACAGCATCCCACTGCTGTTCAGTCATTCGCATTAAGAGAGTGTCACGGGTAATTCCAGCATTGTTTACCAGAATATCAATTTTTCCAAAATCATCAATAACATGACTAACAACATTCTCTGTATCAACAAAATCAGAGGCATCGGAAGCATATGCTTTGGCTTTCACACCCATTTGACGTAATTCTGCTTCAAGGTTTTTTGCATGCTCATCGTATGCCAGGTCAGTGAAAGCGATATCGGCGCCCTCAGAAGCAAACCGGAGGGCAATAGCTTTTCCGATACCCCGTGCAGCGCCGGTAATAAGTGCTGTTTTTCCTTCAAGTAATTTCATAGGTTATCAGTTTTAGAGTGATAAATATTTTTCATTTCAGGACCTTGGCCATCAGGGAACCAATGTCTGCAGGCGAGTCGGCAACCTGAATATTACAGGATCGCATAATTTCCATTTTGGCTATGGCAGTATCATCCTTTCCACCAATAATGGCTCCTGCATGGCCCATTCTCCTTCCTTTAGGTGCTGTTTTTCCTGCAATGAAACCAACTACAGGCTTTCTGCCGTGATCACGTACCCAGAGGGCTGCTTCTGTTTCCATGGTTCCGCCGATTTCACCTATCATAATAATGCCCTCCGTTTCAGGGTCATTCATCAGAAGTTTGATTGCCTCCAGAATGGAAGTTCCAACAATAGGATCTCCTCCAATTCCGATGCAGGTAGATTGACCTAAACCGGTACGTGTTACCTGGTCAACAGCCTCATAAGTAAGAGTACCGGAGCGGGAAATAATACCTACACAGCCTTTCTTATGGATAAAGCCTGGCATGATACCTACCTTTGCTTCTCCTGGAGAAATCACGCCGGGACAGTTAGGACCGATGAGACGTGAATGCCGTGACTGTAAAAAGGTTTTGACACGTACCATATCGGCAACCGGTATTCCTTCGGTTATTGCCACAATAACGCTAATGCCGGCATCAGCAGCTTCCATGATAGAATCGGCTGCCCAGGCAGGAGGTACAAAAAGAACTGAAACATCGGCTCCTGTTTTTCTGACTGCTTCAGAAACAGTATTGAACACAGGCAACCCCAGATGACTCTGGCCACCTTTGCCAGGAGTCACGCCTCCAACGACATTGGTGCCATATTCAATCATTTGCTGCGCATGGAATGTACCTTCTTTCCCCGTGAATCCCTGAACCAGTACCCGAGAACTTTTGTTGACGAGAACACTCATAGATGCCTATGTCAATTTGAATGTTACCAGTTTATCAATTATAAACGCAATTATAATGAAAAAATATTCAAACAAGCCGATCAGTTTCTCAGGATGACCATGGTGGCTCCGAATCCGTATTCCTGGTATGATGCATCCTGGTAACGAAGATGACTGTATTTTTCATCCAACGTTTTTCGTATTTCGTATTTCAGCCTTCCGTTACCAACCCCATGAATAAAAATAATCCTTTTCTGTCTGGCAAGAATAGCCCCCTCTAGGGCAGTGGCAAAACGCGCCATTTGAATATTCAATATCTCTGAGGGTGTTAAAAAAGCCGGATTTTCAACTAAATTTTCAATATGTAGATCAACTTCTTCTATATCCGGAAATTTTGGTATTTTTTTCTCACCTTTCGGGTTGTCAGTTATATCTTTCTTTCTCGGATCGGGTTCATCAGAATTTTCCTTTTGTTGTGAATAAACAGGTATCAGAACTGCCGGAGAATCAAAAAAATCATTTTCCTGAAAAATCTTTTGTTTGTAAAATGCGTATTGCCGGAGATCCAGAAGAGCATCTAACGGAGGCTGAAATGGATAAGGTTCTTTTCTGAAGGGTATCAGGGATATCCGAAAGACAGCCTTCGATATTTGTGACTGGGTAAGAGTGGAAATTCTTATTTTAGTCAATGGTTCTATAACTTTTGTTGCTATCAGACGGAGGTTGTCATTTTGCTCTTCTGAAAGGACAAACGTCATGTACCAGGTAGTATCATTAATCAGATACAGGTGAAAATCGCTCAAAGCTATAGAAACAGGACTGATTGGGACAACTCCCAGGTATATCGCATCAGATATATTTTGCTCTGACGCCGGAGGTAAGCTAATTTCTGGTTTATCCTCAACGGGTTTGATTTTCTGGATATTTGGTTTTGCAACCTTTTCAGGTGATTCGTTTATCTTCACCAGTTTTTTTATGTTGACGGGAATTTCGAAACCCTCCTCCGTTTCCACCATAGCAATTTCTTTACCCGACAGGTATTTTACTATACCACCTCCTATGTCGTCAAGGAATCGGACCTTATCGCCCGGTTGTATTTTCATATTTTTTTTTCTGCAAATTTAGCCAAGTTCGAAATGCTTAATAAAAAAACTGGGAGTTTAAGCTATTTTTGCCCCGTTAAAAAATGGAAAAGATTTTCAGGAACTGAACAGAAGCATGACAGAAGAAAAATCAGATATCTTCAGAGCTGAAACATATCAGTACCCTCTGCCCGAAGAACGAATCGCCCGGTATCCTCTGCCCGAAAGGGATCAGTCTAAACTACTGATTTACAAAGAGGGGACAATACAACAAGATATATTTGCCCGATTGTCTGATCATATTCCGGCTGAAAGTTTGCTTGTTTTTAATGATACGAAGGTCATACCAGCCCGTTTACTGTTCAGAAAAAAAACCGGCGCTGTTATTGAGATTTTTTGCCTTGATCCGTATGATCCCCCTGAATACTCAGTGGCCTTTAGCCAGCATGGGGAATGCAGATGGAAATGCCTGATCGGGAATAAGAAAAGATGGAAGGAAGGGCCTCTGAAAGATGTAAGGGAAAGCTCTCAGGGACGGGTATGTTTAACTGCTACACTGGAAAATAGCGGGAATGAAAGTATAGTAAGTTTTAGCTGGGACAGTCCGTATCATTCATTTGCCGAAATTTTGTCACTTTTCGGAATTGTTCCCCTTCCTCCCTACTTGAAAAGGGAGGCCAGTGAACTGGACCGTGAACGTTATCAGACGATATACGCTAAAAACAATGGATCGGTGGCTGCGCCCACAGCCGGGCTACATTTCACCCCGCATGTCTTCCGCTTGTTGTCGGAAAAAGGCATTTTATCAGCGCATCTAACATTGCATGTTGCCGCTGGTACCTTTCAACCAGTTAAGCATAAAGATATCCGGCAGCATGTAATGCATACCGAACATTTTTCGATAACAACTGATTTCCTTACCCAGCTGGCCCATCATAAGGGACCAGTGATTCCGGTAGGTACAACCAGTGTAAGAACCCTGGAAAGCCTTTATATTATTGGCACTAAGGTGTTATCAGGGATCCATGCAGAACAGGATCTTATGGTTGGACAATGGGAATGGAAACATATTCGGCAAAATATTCCGCGGAAAGAGGCCCTTGATGCGCTGGTAAAATGGATGCAATCACGAGGAATGGAAAGGTTATTTTCATCCACCAGCCTTATGATCATTCCTGGATACCGGTTTGCCATGGCAGATGCCATGATTACAAACTTCCACCAGCCTGGAAGCACGTTGCTGATGCTGGTGGCTGCCTATACAGGCAATAACTGGATAAAAATATATACCTACGCTCTGGAGAATGGTTTTCGCTTTCTGAGTTACGGAGATGCCTGTCTTCTCTTCCCGTAAGAACTTACCGGCTTTTCTCTCAGCGATCAGATGAATCTTTCAGTTTGTCTTTGAATATCTTTCGGAATTTTTCGACCTTAGGTTTAATCACAATCTGACAATACGGCTGATCACCATGCAGGCGGTAATATTCTTTATGATACTCCTCAGCGGGATAAAAATTCAGGAATGGACTTATTTCAGTTACTACTGGTTTACCATAAACATTTTTTTCGTTCAGCTGTGTTTTCAGATATTCTGCTTCCCGCTTCTGTTGTTCGTTATGGTAGAATACTACAGAACGGTACTGAGGGCCTACGTCGTTTCCCTGCCTGTTATAAGTTGTCGGGTCATGTACTTCCCAGAATACTTCCAGTAGTTCAATAAAGGAAATGACATCAGGATCATATTCAATATGGCAAACTTCAGCGTGACCGGTTTTTCCTGTACAAACTTCACGATACGAGGGATTCCTTATGTGCCCCCCAGAATAACCAGGAGTAACTGAAATGACACCTTTCAGTTCTCTGAAAACAGCTTCCGTACACCAAAAACATCCTGTGCCTAATGTAGCGAATGAATGATTTGAATGTGCCGTAGGCAGATCCGATTTTTGTGCGCAGGTAGCATTCACAATAATAAGTATCAAATAAGACAATAGCCAGATAGACCGCATTTTTTTCAGGAGAAACGCACCTAACTGGAAAAAGTTCAGAAGAATGTAGTATAATTATTCGTTGCGGGTACCCTGAGCCAGCGTACCGAAGTATAATTTCATAGGATCTATATAGTTTTCGATCCACCATTGTTTGAAATCAATGGCTACTTCATCAGGAATTCCGGAATGGAAAATCTGAAACAGTGTGTCGTTGCCTTTTTTTTCAAGCCTTATTTCCAATTCAGATGCAGGGCTATCAGGCGGAAAATCAGCACTTCGCCAGGTATGAATGATCCGTTTTGGGGGATCAAGATGGAGAATACGCCCGGTGATATAACCATTCCATATATTGAACGTGCCGCCGGGAAAAGGCTCGATACGTACTTCATCTCCCGTAAATGCGGCATGTTGACCTGCATCAAGCCATGCCTCGTAAATTGCTTCAGGAGGCCCGGGGATGATGGATGACAGGGAAATTCTTATTTTTCTCTTCATTATTTAGATTAGTTGATTTTCGTCCCATCCAATGGTAACCAGATCAATTTTGGCAGGATCGGCAGTACCCAGATGATGCCTGACATCGGCAAGATAAATATGTTTGGCCGGTGGATTCAGAGGGCGGTCATCACCGAAAAACTGCTTTCTCTTCGCCTGAATAATTCTAAGACCCACCGAATCAACAGCAACAGGATCTGTTCCAACAATAATTCCTTTATAAGGCCAGGTATATTCTTCATTAAAATGATGTGGACCGCTTCCATGGAACAGAGGAGTAACCATGACCAGAATGTTAAGGCGGGTTTTATTTTTAACAATTGGGAGTTCCCAGAGTTTGGCAAGGTCTGCACACGTGTCAGGATGGTATTTAGGCGGATCAGGATCGAATAAAATGTAATTTTTAATAAGACTCCCGACTCCTGACCAGTAATGCGTTCTCATTGGTCGGGTATTAATGAGTGCGGTGGCCTTTTTAAATATGGGGTCATTCAGAACCCCCCTATCGCGAATGCTAATATTTTCCTTTTTGACACCAGCCTGCAGCAGACCTTTTTCAATGGCAGCTTCTAGTTCAGGCGGAGTTGGCAAAAAACGCCAGGCATTCGATTTTACACCTACAACATCAGTTGGTTCGGCTATTCGTTTCCATGCATCTGTTACAGAATGAACTCCATATAGATTGCACAGTGCTTTGTTCAGCATATCCTCCATAACGGAAGGCACAATTTTCCCTCCACTGTCCAGCAAATCTTTGTCACGTACAAGAACAACCCTTGTTTTATCTCCGGAAGAAGACAGATCGGGTAAAGCATATGAACCAAGATAAACACTGCTTCCTGCAGTCAATACAACCGCCTTTTTGAGGAGTTCACGACGAGTCAGTGATGTCATACTAGCAGGGTTTTTTCGTAAATTTAATCAGATTCTCTATCATCTTTTACCGCAACTGTTCAAAAACACGTTTTTTCACTTCCCATATCATGGATTCTGCTTCCTCGGCTGTGGTAGCATTAAAAATACCACATAAAAAATTCTCTATGCGAACTATGGAAAAAAATGTTTTGTCTTCCAGCATTACAGGTACACTTACATCTTTTCCGGCACCAAATGCACTGCGGAAAGAAGACAATGCTTTTTCAGCCGAAATTTTATTGTTGTAACGGATCATCAGAAGAAAAACTCGGTGTTCAGGGGTACCATACCTTGCCCATACACAAGGAGTATTTGCACCAATCCTCAGGATATCATCACTTCCCAAAAAATAGAAAGCATTCTGCCACGAGAAATGCGTAAAATACAGGATATTTTCCTTAGTTAATCCGTTCTGCGGCAGGTAATTAAGGATGGATGGTAGAGGACCTGGCTTGGGAATCGCATGATCAATAAAAGCTGCAATCTGGTTCATGGTCTGAACTGAAATGGGAGTTTCCCGTGAAGTCATCAACGACACTATGTATTTGTTTTTCCAGAAGAGAATGGAACCTTTCAGCCGCTGGCAACCCTGACCGAATTCTGTGTTCTCGGTCTCTCGCATGTTGGAAAATACGCCAAATGCATTGAATGAACTCCCCATGTCGAAAATTTCTCCAATAATTTCTGGTTCAGAGTTATGAGCATAGGTCCTGCTAATACATTTTCTATAATGATAGGAAAGATACAATTCGGCTCCGCCATCTATATAATCATACAGTTTTTTACCTGCGAAAATCTCTGTATTTTCTGCAGTATATTGATTGCCTGGATTTTCAGGTAAAAAACGTTCCATTGGTTGTGCTAACATAAATCCGGGAAACAGAAAAATTATGGAAATTAATTGATTAGGTCTTACCAGAAGGTTCATGCTCATACAGACTCAATTCTCTGAACGATTCATTGTAAAATTAAATGATATTAATCTAACTTTTAACTAAAAAGAAATACAAAAAGTTAATTCTATTGTACGTAATATTTTTTATATATTTGTTTTCATACTTACAAAATTGGATATCGATGGACAATCTGATAATTTCCGGATCAAATCAAACGCCAACGATAAAACTTCAGAGAGGATTGATAGAAATCTCGGGGCGTTCAATCCCCGAAGATCCAGTTGCATTTTACCGACCTGTAATGGAATGGCTAAATAAGTATGTTGAAAATTTGCCGGAATTTACACAGATAAATCTTCAGTTTGAGTACATCAATACAAGTTCTTCAAAAGCTTTGCACAATATTTTAAAGACTCTGAACGATAAAGTAGATGAAGCACATAAGATGGAGATAAATTGGTTCTATGAAGAAGGAGATGATGACATGTATGAACTGGGCCAGTTTTTTGAACCTTACTTACGGATCCCCATCAAATACATTCAAACGGAAGAGTAATCTTACATTCCTTCTACCCGGGAAACAGTAAGTACACCTTTTACTTTTGCCAATCGGTGAATCAGTTCATTAAGGTGGTTTTTGTCGCGAACCATTACGCGAACAAATCCTTCGTAAATACCTTCTTTTGCATCAATGGAAAGGGAACGCATATTCACCCGAAGATCGCGTGAAATAACATCTGTCAGTTTATTGATGACCCCCAGTTCATCAATTCCGGTAATGCGAATTACTGCTTCAAAAAAGCCAGCTCCTTCCGGGTATTTCCAATGAGCTTTGACAACCCGATATCCATATTTCTGAAGAAGCTGACGTGCATTTGGACAATTGATTCGATGGATTTTAATTCCTTCTCTTACCGTAACAAATCCGAAAATCTCGTCACCCGGAACCGGAGAACAGCATTTAGCCAGATGATAATCCACATTTTTGATTTTATCATCAATTACAAGAAAGTCTTCTGACCGCCCCTGCTGAACAGTAATTGATTCAGAAGAGACCACGGGCTGAACCGGTTCAGAGGGAGTTTCTGTTTCTTCTACACGGGTAAGTACATCTTTAACTTCGGCCAGATCAATTGCATTAACGGAAATTCTGTAAAAAAGATCGGAAGATGTTTTTATTTTATAATGGTCGAGGAGTTTTCTGATATTTTCATCGTTATAATCTATTTTCCAGTTTTTCATTCTGCGCATCAGCAATTCCTTGCCATGTTCAGCCTCACGGACGACTTCTTCTTTTAGGTATTGACGGATACGGGTTTTCGCTTTTGTGGTAACAACGAAATCGAGCCAATCCGGCTTTGGCTTCTGGGATTTACCCTGAAGAATTTCAACTTTATCGCCATTTCGCATTATATAGCGGATTGGAACGTTTCTTCCGTTCACTTTGGCACCTATACAGCTGCATCCCACCTGAGTATGGATATCGAATGCAAAATCCAATACTGTAGCTCCTTTGGGAAACTTACGTAAATCGCCTTTTGGGGTAAAGACAAATACTTCCTCGTTCAGGGGGTTTCGTTGTAACTCATCCAGAATTTCAGTTGCGTCAGCAGCAGGCATTTCGAGTAATTCTCTCACTTTTCCGAGCCACTGATCAAGGGAATTGTCATCACGTACTCCTTTGTACTTCCAGTGGGCGGCAAATCCTTTTTCGGCTATTTCATCCATACGTCGGGTACGAATCTGGACTTCTACCCAGGTTCCACCCGGACCTATGACAGTAGTGTGAAGGGATTCATAGCCATTGGATTTGGGAACGGATATCCAGTCGCGCAAGCGCTGTGGATTTGGCTGGTAAAGATCGGTGACAATAGAGTAAACCCGCCAGCAATCGGATTTTTCATTTTGGGGTTCTGAATCAATAATGATCCTGATGGCAAATACATCATAAATTTCATCAAAGTTCACCTGTTGTTTCTTCATCTTATTCCAGATGCTCCATACCGATTTGGTGCGGCTTTTTATCTCATACTGGAACCCATGGGCAGTTAATTCACTTTCAATGGGAGCAATAAATTCTTTAATAAAACGGGTTCTTTTCCTTGATGTTTCACGAAGCCTCTGCTCAATCAGGAAGTAATTATCCGGGTCAGAATGTTTCATGGCAATATCTTCCATCTCTGATTTCAGGTTGTAAAGTCCCAGCCTGTGCGCCAGAGGTGCATACAGATTGAATGCTTCCCATGCTAACTGGAGACGAAAGGTAATGTCTTCCCTGTCCATAGACCGCATGACAACAAGTCTTTCTGCCAGCTTAATGAGAATAATCCGTATATCAGCAGCCAGAGCAAGAAGAAGTTGCCTGAAATTCTCAACCTGCCCTACTGAAGGTTGCATTTCGACCGATGATATTCTAATGAGCCCCTCTACCAGCTCTGCGCATTTATCACCCCCCAGGTTCCTGACTTCGTGGTCAGTTATAATCCGTAAATCTGAGGCTTTATATAATAAAGCAGCAATTACCGAATGCGTACCGAGACCTATATCTCCTGCCACAACTGAAGCAACCGTAAGTGCCTGATTAAAAGATTTTTCAACTACCTCTTCAGATTTTCCCGATATAGACTGATAAAGGAAACGAATAACCTGCTTGATTCTTTCAATTTCTCCCTCAGAAAAACCGGAACGGAGTATTCGCAGTAAACTACGATATTCTGACAGCTGATGTGAATTAAGATAGTTCATTCCAATTTTATTCTCAATTTGTCTCATCCTTCCATTTCATTCATTAGCCCATTTACAAAACACCAGGTAATGCATAAAAACGAAAGGCTGGTCAGTTTCGGACCAGCCTTCCCTTTTTCTATATCGTGTTTTTAACGGAAGCTGATCCCGAACCCGGCCGTGGCAACAGAATAGTTTGCATAAATGTAATCAAAATTGATATGGAGCAAGCCCAGTTTAAGCTTAAATCCTGCATTTAGCCTTGGTTTTGTAATGCCGCCATCTTTCCCCTCAATAGAAATATCGATAGGATTGGCCATAGGTTGAACCTCAACTTTGGCTGTAGTTGTATTCAATGTTGGTATCGGGTAGTTCCCCTTAAGCTTTAGAGCTGTTTTTGAGGAGGAAACACCGGCGCCTCCGTAAAAGGCAATAATTGGCAGGTCAGCAGAAACAAGAAGATTGACAGTCCAGTTTGATACACTGAGATCCATTCTCTGATTTTTCCAGGTATCCGGGCTGGGCTGATTGGAAACGGTGACACCGAGATCGTCAGGAGTGAACGAGATATTTGCACCGCTTTTCATTTGTGTATATCCGCCCATCAAAGAAATGTTCAGGATGGGTACTCTGCTCAGCACAGGAATATATTGTTTCAGTTCGTGTTTTATTCCTACTCCCCACAAACCGAAATCGCCGAACTTGCCAAGACCTACTTTGGGAACATAACGGCCCATGATTTCTGTACCTTTAATAAGCCCAATTCCAATCTTTAACATAGGACTTGGAAGAAATGTGAGCCCGGTACCCTGAGGGGTTTTATATTTGGCAATTTCATAAGGGGTTGAATTGTATGTATAAACATAAGTAATTTCCTGGCCGGCTACCCTCTTTCCAGAAAAGGTAGGAGAACTGGTACCGGTAACTTGCGCAGAAATATTCCCTGAGTTAGTGAGAGCCAGGCGACTGGCATCAAACATCCTGTCAGCCTGAGGAACAAATGCAACAGAGGTTGAAAGAGTAATGTCGAAACCAAGGAGATTATGCGATTTAGCCGTTGAATACCAACCCGCTGAAAGGTTAGCTCCGAGGGCATTTCCAAATGGCTTAAGATAGTTCTGAAGCAAAAGCTCGGCATCTTTCGGTCCGCCAGCCACAAGAGTTCCGATATCGCCCAATTGGGCATTCAGAGGAAGCATCAAAGAAAAAAAGCTCACGGAAAACAAAAAACTTCGGATAGCTTTCATACTCAATTTTTTAATTGTTATTTAAAACCTGAGGCACTCCCTTACCTCCACAAATTTAAAAATATTATTCTAACTTGGCATGCTAATATTAAGGCACACATCAATGGGTCTTGCGCCGTTAGCTGAACGAATGAGACCAAAACATCTCTCAGAATATATTGGTCAGGAGCACCTGACCGGGCAAGGGGCTGTTTTGAGAAAAACAATCGAGTCGGGTCAGCTACATTCTCTTATTTTTTGGGGGCCGCCGGGAGTTGGAAAAACAACGCTGGCACAAATTATTGCCACTGAACTCAAAAGACCATTTTACATGTTGAGCGCAGTGCATTCAGGGGTAAAAGATGTAAGGGAAATGATTGAAAAGGCCAAAAAGACTCGTTTTATGGATTCTCCCCCTCCTATCCTGTTCATTGATGAGATTCACCGTTTCAGCAAATCACAGCAGGATGCACTCCTCGGTGCAGTTGAGAACGGCACTGTTGTTCTCATGGGAGCAACAACAGAAAACCCTTCCTTTGAAGTAATTGCCCCGTTACTCTCGAGATGCCAGGTATATGTACTGAAACCCCTGGGGAAAAATGAACTTCTGGTCATTTTGCAGAGAGCAATTGAACAGGATATTGTATTAAAAAAGAAAGAGATCCATGTACTTGAAACGGAAGCCCTTCTCAGATATTCGGGAGGAGATGCGCGCAAACTTTTGAATATACTGGAAATCGTTGTGCAGGCGCACCCACAGGAAAACGGTCCGGTGAAAATTACCAATGAAACGGTTACCCAGTGCATAACAGAAAAAATTGCCCTGTATGACAAAGCCGGGGAACAGCATTATGATATTATTTCAGCCTTCATTAAATCAATAAGAGGTAGTGATCCCAACGGAGCGGTTTATTGGCTTGCCCGTATGCTGGAAGGAGGAGAAGACATACTATTTATTGCGCGCAGGATGATCATACTTGCAGCTGAAGATATTGGCCTGGCAAATCCCAATGCGCTGTTGCTGGCCAATGCCTGTTTTCAGGCAGTTCACCAGGTAGGAATGCCCGAAGCCAGGATTATACTCTCCGAAACAGCCATCTACCTGGCTACTTCTCCCAAAAGCAATTCTGCTTATATGGCTATTGAGAAGGCCTTAGATACAGTTAAGACCACCGGTGACCTGAGCGTTCCCCTGAATATCAGGAATGCACCCACCCAGTTAATGAAAGAACTTGGTTACGGAAAAGACTATAAATACGCCCATGACTATGAGGGAAATTTTATTCAGGAAGAATTCCTCCCTCCTGAAATCAGGTCGATGGTTCTCTATGATCCTCAGGATAATGCACGTGAAAAGGAAATTGCTGAACGCCTGAAACGATGGTGGAAAAATAAATATCCCTATTAGATATGAACAAGGTAGAAAATAACCGAATGAATGTGTTAGAAGGACTTCCCTGGATTAATAATCTGGACAGCGGACAGTTTTTTCTTCTGGCAGGTCCCTGCGTAGTGGAGAGCGAAAGCTTATGTTTCGATGTTGCCGGCAAAGTAAAGGAGATCACAACAGCTTTCCGCATCCCGTACATATTTAAGGCATCATACCGAAAAGCCAACCGGAGCAGGCTGGATTCGTTTCAGGGTATCGGGGATGAAAAAGCTCTTGAAATTCTGGCTAAAGTAAGGGAGCAACTGCATATCCCGGTAATCACTGATATTCATTCCATCCCGGAAGCTGAAATGGCTGCAAAATACGTGGATGTACTTCAAATTCCAGCATTTTTATGCCGTCAGACCGACTTGCTTATTGCAGCAGCCCGTACGGGAAAGATTGTCAATATCAAGAAAGGGCAGTTTCTTGCACCGGAATCCATGCGTTTTGCTGCGCAGAAAGTTGTTGATTCCGGCAATTCAAAAATCATTCTCACTGAGCGGGGAACCATGTTCGGCTATCAGGACCTTATTGTCGATTTTCGTGGAATTGCTGAAATGCAAAAGACAGGATTTCCGGTCGTGGTAGACATAACCCATTCTCTGCAACAACCCAACCAAAGTTCCGGAGTCAGTGGCGGTAAACCTGAATTGATTGAAACAATTGCAAGAGCAGGAATAGCGACCGGAGCCGACGGAATATTTTGTGAAACGCATCCTGACCCTCCCAGGGCTCTGTCAGATGGTGCTAATATGCTGCATCTCAGCCGGCTTGAATCCCTTCTGGAACATCTGGTCCGCATCAGGGAAGTTATCAATTCATTTTAGTCCAAATTCATCAATTGAACCCATCGACTAACAAAATCTAATCATTCCGGAAATTCGGAATGAAA
>CAZJQN010000049.1:0-23834 GCA_964548125.1 uncultured Bacteroidales bacterium
CAAGATATGATGGGAATAAATTCCTGTGACCTAAAAAATGATCAAATTTTGACCTCATCTCGAAAGGTTATAATAAAACATCAATACAACAATTTTATAGTTTTGCCAAAATAGCCGCAAAATTTTTTTTGTACCAAATAACTCTGATCGTCAAAGTGATATAGTTAAATCAGATAATCATGAAGGAAACAATTTTTCATCATCGTTCCATCCGCAAATACAAGCCGGATCCTGTACCGCCGGATGTGCTTAATCAAATTCTAAAAGCCGGAACACGTGCCTCTACCACAGGCAACATGCAGGTTTACAGCATGATCGTAACTACTGATCCGGGAATAAGGCAAAAACTCTGGGAAGCACATTTTAAACAGAATATGGTTCTGGAGGCGCCGGTTCATATAACATTCTGTGCTGATTTTAATCGGTTTACCAAATGGTGCCGTTCGAGGGATGCCAACCCAGGCTATGATAATTTTCTTTCCTTCTTTACGGCAGCAATTGATGCGTTGCTGGTTTCAGAAAATGTTGCGCTGGCAGCCGAAGAGTACGGACTGGGAATCTGTTACCTTGGAACAATTACCTATATGGCAAAAAGGTTTAGTGAGATTTTGCAATTACCTGAACTGGTAGTTCCTGTGGCAGCGATGGTTATGGGGACCCCGGCTGAGGATCCCGGGCTGACCGATCGTTTGCCTCTGGATGCGGTTGTTCACCATGAAATATACCATGACTATTCACAGGCTGATATCGAAAAATTTTACAGGGAGAAAGAAAATTTGCCAGCCAGCAAAAAATTTGTCGAGGAGAATAAAAAGAAAACTCTGGCACAGGTTTTTACCGATATCCGTTATACCGCAACAGACAACCGGTTCTTTTCCAGAGAGTTTCTTGACCTGATTAAAGAAAAGGGTTTTATGAACAATGAAGGATAGCCAAAAGGTATTCCTGAAATTTTAGTCTGGATTAAAATCGATGCCAAGGCAGGAAGCTACTTCTTTCAAGTCGTTAATCACTGCCGGGAGGATGCTAATGCCTTCTCGGGCCGCTTTTTCTTCTGCTTCCCGCTCGATTTCGCCCGGAATATAAACCCTTTCCTGTCCTTCGGCGGGTTTTGCCTTTTTAAAGGTTTCAATCCACAGGTCCATCATTGCTTTGAATTCTTCGGCAGAACGGAAGGCATCAATGCGCATAGCTCCGAAAAAATGTCCAGTACCGAGTCCGGGCTGATTCTTGGGTACCGGCAGGTACGCAATAGATGGAGGAACAAAAGGCCCAAAATTAGCGCCTGATAGCAGAGATGAAAAGATGTCGACCAGAGCACCAAGACAGTAACCTTTGTGGCTTCCGTGTATTCTATCGCTTCCCAGGGGGAGCATTGCCCCTCCTCGCTTGAGAATTTCCGGGTCATCAGACGGATGACCGAGTTCATCCTGAACATACCCTAGAGGAACCTTTTCCTTTTTCTTAGCTGAAATGGCCAGTTTGCCCCGTGCAATAGGTGTTGTTGCAAAATCAGCAACAAATGCAGGATATTTTCCGGCAGGTATGGCTACGGCTATCGGGTTGGTTCCCAGTAATCGGCTCACCGAAAAAGTTGGTGCTACCAAAGGATTGGCATTGCAGAGGGTAATTCCAATCATGTCATGCGGAAGGGCCATCATGGCATAATAACCAGCGATGCCAAAATGGTTCGAATTTCGTGTAGCCACCCATCCTGTTCCGCATGTTTTTGCTTTTTCTATTGCTACTTGCATGGACCGAGCTGCGGCAACCATTCCGATAGCCATGTCTGCGTCAATTACTGCAGTAGATGGAGATTCATGGACAATTCGGATGTGGGGATCCGGTTTAATCCGTTTTTCTTTCCAGAGCAAATAATAGTCTTTAAGGCGCAGCATTCCGTGTGAAGGAATGCCACGTTCTTCAGCTCTGATAAAAACATCGGCAATAAGAGCTGCATCGTTGGCCGGGACGCCCATCGACTCAAATGCCCTCGCTGTAAACATTCGGAGGTAGGATGCTGATGCCATGCTTCAAGGATTTATTTTCTCTCAAAAAATATTGCATTTGCCTGAGCTGCAGGCATAATCAATATGTCGTTAATGTTTACATGGTGCGGGCGGCTTAAAGCAAACCATACTGCTTCAGCTACATCCTCTGCTTTGAGAGGCTGATACCCTTTATAAACTTCCTTTGCTCTCTTTTCATCGCCTTTGAACCGAACCAGCGAAAATTCCGTTTCAACCGCTCCAGGGCTTACTGAGGTTACCTTTATGCCGTAAGGTAAGAGGTCAATTCGCATTCCCCTGGTTATTCCTTCCACAGCATGTTTAGTTGCGCAGTATACGTTCCCGTTGGGATACACTTCCTTGCCTGCAATGGAGCTGATATTAACGATGTGTCCTGTACGCCTTGCTGTCATAAGTGGTGCAATGTAACGGGTTGCGTACAATAGCCCTTTCACATTGGTATCGATCATTTGTTCCCAGTCGTCTATGTCTCCTTCATGAATGGGATGAAACCCGGCAGCCAATCCGGCGTTATTTATAAGTATATCAACATCCTGCCAGTCCTCTGGCAGATGTCCAAGATACTTTTCTGTTTCTTCCTTTTTTCTGATATCAAAACACAAGGGAAGAACCCTGATTCCAAATTCAGAAGCAAGGGTTTGGGCTGTTTCGTCCAGCAGTTTTTTCCGTCGTCCGGTCAGAATAAGATCGTATCCATGGCTGGCCAGCTGAAAGGCAATAGCTTTGCCTATTCCTGAAGTGGCACCTGTAATAACTGCAATCATAGTGGTTCATTTAAGAGTCCTCAAATATATAAAATCCAAGTCCACAGGAAAGGCAAATGACAAAAAACAGTCTAACTTTGCCGTTCTGTTTATGGAGTAATGGAGAGTATAAAAGAAATCAGACCCTATTCTGAATTGGCATCTGACAAAAAAGAGCAGGTTACCATAATGTTTAACCGCATAGCCCGAAGGTATGACTTGCTGAATCATTTGTTGTCATTCAATATGGACCGTTGCTGGAGAAGAAAGCTGGTAAGGCTTTCCGGAATCCGGGAAGCGGAGAGAATTCTTGATGTAGCTGCAGGCACAGGCGATCTATCATTACTTGCAGCGAAAATGCTGACGGCACGGATTGTTGCAACGGATATTTCTGAGCGGATGCTTCGCATTGCAATGAGTAAAATACAAAGGAAAGGATATCAGGACAGGATTCAATGTGTTTTTGCCGATGCAGAAAGGCTACCTTTTGATGCTGATACCTTTGATGCTGTAATGGTAGCATTCGGCGTACGCAATTTCGGAAATCCCGCCAAAGGTCTTTCAGAGATGTTCAGGGTGGTCCGCCCTGGTGGAACGGTTGCTATTCTGGAATTTTCTGTTCCTCATTTTCCTTTATTACGCAATCTATATCTGTTTTATTTCAGAAGGATTGTTCCCTTTATAGGTAAACTCGTATCAGGCGATGCCAGTGCTTACAAATACCTTAACCAGTCTGCTGAGGCCTTTCCACAGGGTGAACGTTTCTCCAGTATGCTGAGAGATGCAGGATTCTTGGTTGTCGATTCCTTTCCCGTCACACTTGGAGTAGCAAGAATTTATTATGGGATTAAACCTGAAGATGCAAAAATTGGATGAATAATGATTTTTATAATATTTTAGCGCTTTGTTCGTTAAGGGTAAAAGTGAAATTGATAACGGTTACAGTTTTGAAGAGAATATTCCTCTCAGCATTGCTATGTCTGGTATTTGGATTGGTTTCATTTAGCCAGGTAAAGAAAGTTCTCAATTATCAGATTGTAGATGACAAAAAAATCCATTTTGGCTTCTGTGTTGGTCTGAATGCCATGGACTTCAGTTTTGAACGCAATAGCCGAAGCATTCATACAGGAAGCGACGATTCACTTTACATGGATATTTATCAGCTAAGTCCGGGATTTAATGTAAATATAGTTTCGGAGCTGCGATTCAATGATGCTTTTGCCCTTCGCTTCCTTCCCGGACTGGTTTTTGGACAGCGGAATGTTTTTGTTACCGGAGTTGCTTCAGATATTCAATATGGACAGATTCAGGTAGAAAGCAACTATCTCGATTTTCCGCTCCTTATAAAATACAGGGGTGAAAGGCTGAATAATGTGCGTCCTTATCTGATTGCTGGGACCAGTGTCAGGTATGATATGGCTGCAAAAAAAGAAAACAAGCTGAAAATTGGAACTGAGCAAGGCGAGACCCTTCGCATCAACCTGAAACCAATGGATTTTTATGGCGAAATTGGTGTAGGAATGGATTTTTATCTTGTCTATTTTAAATTATCGACCGAGCTGAAACTTTCAATTGGCATGCGCGATATACTTGACAGAAACCTATCTGCTACAGGCCTAAACCAGCTTTCATCTCATATTATTCTGCTGAATTTTCATTTTGAATAACCTGTCCTGGGAAACGTCTTCGGAACTCGGCACAGACTATTGCTGCCGCCATTCCGACATTGAGCGATTCGGCACCTGAATTAGGGCCTCCGCGGGGAATTGTCAAAAAATGATTGATCTCCCTGCGGGTTATCTTGGACAAACCATGTGACTCATTTCCAAGCACAATCATTGCCGGAAGCTGAAGTTCTGCTTCATACAGGTTTGTTCCCTGCAGGTCCATTCCGTATATATTCCATCCCTGTTGGCGCATGGTTTTGCAAATGGTACCTACCTGAGTGCGAATTATATTAACCCTGAATATGCTTCCCATGGAAGCCTGTACGGTTTTTGGATTAAAAGCGTCGGCATTGGTTTCACCAAGAATTACATAGCGGATATCAAACCAGTCGGCTAGACGAAAAATGGTACCGGTATTGCCTGGATCCTGTACTCCATCGAGAACCAGACAGAAATTGGTTTCTGGGGGAATTTGCTGGATTGGAAGCTCAGGCATATGTACAACGGCAAGAACACGGTTGGGTGTTTTTAGAGTGCTAATTCCGCTCAATAGATTTTCATCAATTTCATACAGTTCCGTTCCTGTACATTCATGCCCGTGTTCCCTGATCCAACTTTCGGTTGCCGCTATCCATGCCGCAGTGTAATCCGATTGCAATAATTCTTTTACCATTTTTTCTCCTTCAACTAGAAAGAGCCGCGTTTCGTCGCGTGCTTTTTTTTCCTTAAGCGCCCGGGCAAGTTTTCTATAACTTACCGGCAACGGGATGTTTTTCGGCTTGTATATAGTCTGTTTCACAAAAGCCTTTATGTTTTGGTTATTTTCGGATTGCCGAAGTTACTTATATTTGTGGACTGTTGGAAAAAAACATACCATATTTTCTACTGGGTCTCTTCAGGACTTTCTTTCGGAAATACTTGCTTCCGATCGTTGGTGCATTGACACTTTCGGGGTGTTTTCCAGCGAAGTATGTCTCTGATGGCCAGTATCTTTTATCAGAAGCCAGAATTAAAACCGACACCCGTCAGCTGAACAAAAGCGAGATGCGGACATACATCCGGCAGCGTCCTAATAAACGCATATTGGGTTTTCGTTTTCATCTTTGGCTGTACAACCGGTCAAAGCCGGAAAAAAACAATTGGATAAACCGCGGTTTCCGGCAGATAGGAGAGGCTCCAGTCATTTTTGATGAATATCAGGCTAACCGTTCTATGGAGCAATTGCGATTATATCTGGTTAATAAAGGATATTTTAATGCAAAGGTTGATTATGAGGTTTTTTTCCGAAAAAAAGAGGCTTATGTAACTTTCAATATTAACAGCGGTGTTCCATATCGTATCAGGTCTGTTAAATATTCAATTGAAGATACGATATTGATTCCTTACCTTTTGAATGATACCATAAACTCACTGATTAAACCAGGAATGGTATATGATGTTGATGAGCTACAGAATGAGCGACTACGGATTGAATCCTATTTGAAGAACAGAGGATTTTTCAATTTTTCGAAAGATTATATATGGTATATTGCTGATACAAGCCGTATTTTGCAAAGCATTGATCTTATCCTCAATGTTGGAAAATATACCGAGATCAACAGGAGTGGGGAAGTAGTACATGGGAGCCATCCACGCTATAGAGTCCGTAACCTGATGGTTTATACTTCCGGAAGAGAGAAGAAGAATGCTGATTCAACAGATCAAAAAATGGCAATGGAAGACACAGCAATCTATGATGGAATAAGGTTTGTGGCCCCCAGTCTTTTCCCCGTTAAACCCCGCACCATTGCTTCTGCTGTCTTTATTCAGCCTGGCCAGTTCTATAATCAGGCAAATGTTGCAAGAACCTATCAACGGCTGTCTTCTTTAAAAGTATTTCGTTTTACTGATATCCAGTTTGAGGAAGAAAAAACTTCGGCTCCTTTTTCACTTGAAAGGGAAATCAACGGGCGAATCCATTTGTATCCGCAGGAAATGCAATCATATGCGCTTGAGGCGGAAGGAACCAATTCATCCGGAAATATCGGAATGGCTGGAAACTTCTACTATGAGCACAAAAATTTATTTCGTGGTGCTGAACGGTTTAACTTGCGGGTAAAAGGGGCTCTTGAAACTTATCCGCGCCAGTTTGCTTCAGGCTTCAGGAATACAATTGAATTCGGAGTGGAATCCGGTATCAGGATTCCAAGGTTCTTGCTTCCCTTGCGAACAGCTCAGTTCGTAAGACGTTACAGCCCTTCAACAGCCCTTTCGTTTGCCTACAACTACCAGAGAAGACCTGATTATACCCGAACTATTGCCAATGCAACATTCGGGTACACCTGGCAGGGTAATGCTTTCAACACCTTTATTGTTAACCCCATTGAGTTAAACGCGGTGAAGATATTTTCAATTGATCCATCTTTTTTGGAGAACATTAAAGGAAAACCATATCTCGAAAACAGTTATCAAGATCATTTTGTGCTGGTGTCCAGCCTGTCTTTTGTATTCAACAACCAGAACCTACGGAAGAAGGAAGATTTCATTTACTTCAGAACCAATCTGGAATCAGCCGGAAATCTTTTGGCTACTTATTTTGGTCTTTCTGGAATAGAAGGACAACCAATACCTTCTGATACATCAAGAAGGTATTATCAGATATTCGGTACGCAGTTCTCACAGTTTGTTAGAGGAGAATTTGATTTCCGATATAATCACCTGCTCAATCCTACCGATTGGGTGGTATATCGGTTTTATGTTGGTGCAGGATTTCCTTATGGAAATTCACTTACCATGCCCTTTGAAAAGAAATTTTTTGCAGGAGGAGCAAACAGTATAAGAGCCTGGCAGGTTCGTACACTGGGGCCGGGAACGTACAACGATACCATTTCTCGTTATCCTAATTCATTGGGGGATATTAAGTTGGAGGCAAATGTTGAATACCGATTTAAATTATTCTGGAAACTGGAAGGAGCTCTGTTTGCCGATGCCGGTAACATCTGGGCCATCAGAAACAATGACGAGCGGCCAGGAGCAGTGTTTAAACTGAACCGTTTTTTCCATGATGTTGCTGTGGGTACAGGCATGGGCTTCCGATTCGATTTTTCTTTTTTTATTTTCCGAATCGATGTGGGAATGAAAACACGTAACCCTTCTTTGCCGGAGGGGAAACGTTGGACTCTCTTGAATCATAATCCTGAAAAAAAAGATTTCGCACTTAGTATTGCAATTGGTTATCCTTTTTAAGGTATGTACCTGTTCAAGAGACTGGCTAATATCTGGCTGAATTTTTCACGGGGAGAACGAAACGGAATCATGGTTCTTACCGTGGTCCTTCTTCTGATGATTTTTATCAATACCATTATTCCTTATCTTCCACCGAGAAAAATTTCTCGGGAGCAGAAAGAGCAACTGCTTTTTCTCGCAGATTCAATGAGGCGTGTTCAAAACTCTTTTTCACCTGTTTCTTTTTCTACTTTCGATCCTAATACACTACAAGAAGATGACTGGCGACGTATTGGTTTATCCGGTAGTCAGGCCAGGATGATCGTACGATACAGAGAGGCAGGTGGGCATTTCAATGCACCGGAGGATTTATATAGAATTTATGGAATTGATTCGGCATGGGTAAGGAGCATAATTCCGTATATACAAATTGCTCAGAATGGTCGTGAAAGAAAAGAGACCGCAGGGAGGGCAAAAAATAAGGCAGAGCAAATGCTTTTCCCAGGAGACCACCGGCCAAAAACAAAAGAAAAACCCCATTATAAAGGAGAGATCAATACAACTGATTCTGCTAATCTTGTCATGCTCTATGGAATCGGACCGGTAATGGCAAGAAGAATCATAAACTATCGTACCCGTCTTGGAGGATTTGTGAGCATGGAGCAATTAAGGGAAATTTACGGAATACGTCCTGAAATGCTTCAGGTACTGAATGAACATTATCAATGCGACTCGTTGCAGATTAAGAAAATACCAGTTAACCGCGTCACAGAAAATGAATTGATACTCCATCCTTACCTTTCTCGTTGGAATGCGTATTCCATCCTGAAGTACAGGGAAATCAGGGGAAAGATTATTGATGTAAACGAATTAAAAAAGAATCATATACTTCCCGATTCGGTTTTCCGGAAAATATATCCTTATTTATCAGTTGATTAGTTAAAAAGTGATTGCGCAATGTTTGTGTTATTTTATTATTTTTTTAACTTTGCGGCTCATTTAAAAGGATGATACTATGATTATTGTTCCAATCAAGGAAGGTGATAATATTGAAAGGGCGCTGAAAAAATTCAAGCGGAAATTCGAAAAAACCGGAATTATTAAAGAATTACGCGAACGACAGGCTTATAAAAAACCTTCGGTTCGCCGGCGCGAAGTTGTTACCAGAGCGGCTTATCTGCAGAGATTGCAGCAGGAGCAGGACTAAGGGGTTACTTATTCGGCGGAAGCCTTTACTTTCTTTTGCCCGGGTACAGTACTCTACCCCATTTAATATGCAACAGACGGATGTTTTTCTTGACTATCTCATTTCTGAAAGGAGAGTATCTCCTCATACCGTCCTGTCTTATAAAACTGATCTAGAACAATACAAGGACTTTTGCAAAGCTCTTAACTCTCCGATGGAGATTTCCGATGACCCTTCAGTAATTCGGTCATGGATTGCTTCCATGATGGAAAGTGGTTTATCTGCCAGGAGTGTATGCCGAAAAATGACCGCTCTTCATTCCTTCTTTCGTTTTGAAATGCGTGAAGGTCGCCTCTCTTCCGACCCCATGCTGATGATAAGACGTCCCAGAACCCGTTCCGAAGTACCTGATTTTATCGATGAAGATCAGATGCGTCAGCTTCTGTCGGAGTTAGATTTTGGTGAAGGATTCAAAGGATTGCGTGACCGCCTTATCCTGGAAATGTTATACCAGACAGGTATGCGGTTAAGTGAGCTGATTTCTCTTCGTGATAATGATATACGGTTCGAAGAAATGGAAATACGGGTCACTGGAAAAAGAAACAAGCAACGCATCATACCCTTTTCGTTTTTGCTGAAGAAACTCTGCATTGATTACCTTGATATCAGAAACAAAGAGGTTGGGACAACAGATACCTTTTTGGTACGGGAAAATGGAAAATCATTATATCCAAAACTTGTTTATCGCATTGTAAATTATTATCTTGGTCAGGTAACTACTGTGGCCAGAAAAAGTCCGCATATTATCCGGCATAGTTTTGCTACTCATATGTTAAACCGTGGTGCAGACCTTAATGCAATCAGGGAATTGCTGGGTCATGCTAATCTATCGGCTACGCAGATCTATACGCACAATTCATTTGAAAAGCTAAAAAAGGTTTATAAACAGGCCCATCCGAGGGCCTAATAAACGAAAGGAGGTACCTATGAAAATCAATGTAAGTTCGGTACATTTTGATGCCGATAAAAAGCTTCTCGATTTCATTAATAAAAAGGTGGTAAAGCTTCAGCAGTTTGATGAACGCATTCTGGGTGCAGAAATCATACTGAAGCTTGAGAACAATATGGATCAGGGAAACAAAATTGCTGAAATACGCCTTGAGGTACCAGGCAATGATCTTTTTGCCCGCCGACAAGCTAAAACATTTGAAGAGGCTGTAACTGAGGCAATTGAAGCCTTAAGAAATCAGGTTATCAAAACGAAGGAGAAAAAGCGTTCATAGACTCTCAATAAATTTCGGTTTAAATTTTTTTATCTTGACAAATTATTATACATTTGCAAACCGATTTTGGAGGGTGGTTTTCGGGCATAAATAGCCTGAAATTGCCGATGTAGCTCAGTGGTCAGAGCAGCGGTTTTGTAAACCGCGGGTCGTGGGTTCGACTCCCTCCATCGGCTCTGTTCATTGAAATACGTATGGGGAGATACCAAAGCGGTCAACTGGGGCAGACTGTAAATCTGCTGGCTGATGCCTTCGGAGGTTCGAATCCTTCTCTCCCCACGTGTACGCGGGAGTAGCTCAGTTGGTAGAGCATAACCCTTCCAAGGTTAGGGTCGCGAGTTCGAGCCTCGTCTCCCGCTCAACTTTCTGCCGATGTAGCTCAGGGGTAGAGCACTTCCTTGGTAAGGAAGGGGTCATGGGTTCAATTCCCATCATTGGCTCAATTAACGAAACGTAAATTAATTAAATAGAAACCAAATAAAGTTTATAATCTCTAACCAGTTAAATTATGGCTAAAGAAAAATTTGAAAGGACAAAACCGCACGTCAATATTGGTACGATTGGTCACATCGATCATGGAAAGACCACCCTTACGGCAGCCATTACCATGGTGCTTGCAAAACAAGGCCTGGCTGAAGTGAAAACCTTTGACCAGATTGACAATGCTCCTGAGGAAAAGGAAAGAGGTATTACCATTAATACCGCTCACGTTGAGTATCAAACTGCAAAGAGGCACTATGCCCACGTTGACTGCCCCGGTCATGCTGATTATATCAAAAACATGGTTACCGGTGCCGCTCAGATGGACGGTGCTATTCTCGTGGTTGCCGCAACCGATGGTCCTATGCCACAGACCCGTGAACATATTCTTCTGGCCCGCCAGGTGAATGTACCCCGTATTGTTGTTTTCATGAACAAAGTGGACGCTGTTGATGACCCTGAAATGCTCGACCTCGTTGAAATGGAAATTCGCGAGCTCCTGAACTTCTACGGATTCGACGGAAACAATGCTCCCGTTATCCGGGGTTCAGCACTGGGTGCTATGAATGGTGATCCCAAGTGGGAAGAAAAAGTTCTCGAACTGATGAATGCAGTTGATGAATATATCCCCCTCCCTGTTCGTGACGTTGACAAGCCCTTCCTCATGCCTGTGGAAGACGTTTTCTCTATCACAGGTCGCGGTACAGTTGCAACCGGAAGAATTGAAACAGGTGTTATTACCACCGGGGAAGAAGTACAAATCATTGGTCTTGGCCAGGATAAGAAGACGGTTGTTACCGGCGTTGAAATGTTCCGCAAGATTCTGGACCGTGGTGAAGCTGGAGACAATGTTGGTTTACTTCTTCGCGGTGTTGACAAGAAAGAAATCAAACGCGGTATGGTTGTTGCCAAACCCGGTTCCATAACCCCGCACAAAGTCTTCAAAGCTGAGGTTGTTGTTCTGAAGAAAGAAGAAGGTGGACGTCATACTCCATTCCACAATCACTATCGTCCGCAGTTCTATCTTCGTACCCTCGATGTTACAGGAGAAATTATGCTTCCGGAAGGACGTGAAATGGTTATGCCGGGTGATAATGTAAATATTACGGTTAACCTGATTTATCCGGTGGCTATTAATAAGGGTCTACGCTTCGCTATCCGTGAAGGTGGCCGTACAGTTGGTGCCGGTACCGTAACTGAAATTATTGAATAATTCACAATTGCATCAGGTTCCGGAGAAGTAATACCCCACTCTCCGGAACTGATGTTGTACACGGGTGTAGCTCAGTTGGTAGAGCACTGGTCTCCAAAACCAGGTGTCGGGCGTTCGAGTCGCTCCTC
Source organism: uncultured Bacteroidales bacterium (assembly GCA_964548125.1). Taxonomy (GTDB): domain Bacteria; phylum Bacteroidota; class Bacteroidia; order Bacteroidales; family JAAYUG01; genus JAAYUG01. Next base: position 11,935 of record CAZJQN010000049.1, read on the forward strand.
CCGTGCTAGCTAATACCTTTAAAAAGATGGGTCTTAAAACATACCTCGAGGAATCCTACAAGGAACTGGTTCACAAGGTCACCTGGCCTACCTGGTCAGAACTTCAGAACAGTGCTCTTGTGGTGATGGTTGCCTCACTTATCATTGCTCTCATCGTTCTTGTTATGGATATCTCCTTCAAGCACCTGATGAAGCTGATCTATGATATCATTATTTAACCCCGTTCCGGAAAATGACAACCGATACCGTCAAAAAATGGTATGTACTCAGGGCAGTTAGCGGTAAGGAAAAAAAGGTCAAGGAATTGATCGAAAATGAAATTGCCCGGCTGAACCTGCAAGATTACGTTTCCCAGGTTTTAATACCTATGGAAAAGGTTTATCAGATCCGCAAAGGAAAAAAAGTTAGTAAGGAACGGAGTTATTATCCGGGTTATGTTCTGGTCGAGGCTGCCCTGGTAGGCGAAATTCCCCACATACTTCGGAACATACCCAATGTAATGGGGTGGCTTACTGGTTCGCGGGGAGATGATCCGATTCCTTTGCGAACTGAAGAGGTGAACCGTATTCTGGGCAAGGTTGATAACCTGATGACCAGTGAGGAAGAAATTAGCACACCTTTCTATGTTGGCGAAACGGTTAAGGTAATAGATGGACCGTTTAACAGTTTTACAGGTGTTATTGAAGAAGTGAATGAGGAAAAAAAGAAGCTGAAGGTAATGGTAAAAATCTTCGGACGCAAAACACCTCTGGAACTGAGTTTTATGCAAGTTGAGAAAGAATGAACTCTCGTACTACAACGTAATATAACAGATTTGCCCGGCTGACTTTCATGCAGTTACAATAACCTTAAATGCTTCCTGAGTAACTGTAAAGTGAAAATCTGCTGAGGAAAATCAAAATGTAATGTAAACACAATTATGGCAAAAGAAGTAGCAGGAATAATCAAGTTACAGATAAAAGGTGGTGCAGCTAATCCTTCGCCACCTGTTGGTCCTGCTCTGGGTTCCAAGGGTGTGAACATCATGGAATTTTGCAAACAGTTTAATGCAAGAACCCAGAGTAGTGCTGGAAAGCTGCTGCCGGTAATTATTACGGTATATTCTGACAAATCGTTTGATTTTATCGTAAAGAATCCTCCGGTGGCAGTTCAGCTCCTGGAAGCTGCTCAGATCAAATCCGGTTCACCTGAACCAAACCGCAATAAGGTCGGTTCGGTTACCTGGGAACAGGTACGCGCTATTGCCGAATCGAAAATGCCCGATCTGAACTGTTTCACAATTGAATCGGCCATGAAAATGGTTGCCGGTACTGCTCGCAGTATGGGTATAACCATTAAAGGCGATGATCCATTCAGCAAACAAAAAACTTCGTGAGGTATGGCAAGGTTGACGAAAAATCAGAAAAAAGCCGTTGAGAAGATAGAGCCGGGAAAAGCCTACAAACTCACGGAAGCTGCCGAACTTTTGAAGGAGATTACCTTTACAAAGTTTGATGCGTCGGTTGATATTGATCTGCGCCTTGGTATTGATCCCAAAAAATCGAACCAGATGGTGCGCGGTGTTGTTAGCCTTCCTCATGGAACAGGTAAACAGACACGCGTTCTGGTGCTTTGTACTCCCGATAAGGAAGAAGAAGCCAAAGCCGCTGGCGCCGATTATGTTGGTCTTGACGATTATATTGAGAAGATTAAAGGAGGATGGACTGACGTTGATGTGATCATTACCACGCCCAACGTTATGGGGAAAATTGGTGCTCTGGGGCGCATACTCGGTCCCCGTGGCCTTATGCCAAACCCCAAGAGCGGTACAGTTACCATGGAAGTTGGTAAGGCAGTCAAAGAGGTCAAGCAGGGAAAAATTGATTTTAAGGTTGATAAAACAGGGATTGTCCATTCAACTATTGGGAAAATTTCTTTCGATGCTCCCAAGATTGTGGAAAATGCCCGTGAATTTATTAATACGGTAATCAAACTTAAGCCTGCTTCCGCAAAAGGTACCTACATTAAGAGTGCCTTCATTTCCACTACCATGAGCCCCGGCATTAAGCTTGATCCCAAATCGTTCGACGAGTAATTAATCCCTTAGGCTGACTTAAGCCGACGGAAAAATGGAAAATGATGAAAAGGGAAGATAAAAACACAATCATTAACGGGTTAGTTCAGCGACTCAGTGAGTATAAACATTTTTACCTTACCGATATAGGGAATCTGAACGCCAAGGATACTAGTGATCTTAGGCGTAAGTGTCATGAGCATCAGATTAAACTGGTTGTGGTAAAGAATAAACTCCTGAAAAAAGCTTTTGAACAGGCCCAGGGAAAATACGATGAGCTCTACCCAATGCTGAAGGAGGCTACTTCGGTTATGTTTACCAATACAGGTAATGCACCGGCCCGCCTGATTAAGGAATTCCGGAAAGACCATAGTAAACCCCTCCTGAAAGCTGCGTATGTTGAGGAATCGGTCTATCTCGGTGACGAGCAGCTCGATACCTTATCAAATCTTAAGTCCAGAGAAGAACTTATCGCAGATATTGTCCTCCTGCTTCAGAGCCCAATGCGCAATGTGCTTGGAGCATTGCAGAGCAGTGGCAATACTATCACAGGAATTCTCAAAACTCTGGAAGAAAAAAACAATTAGTAATTAAGGAAACAATTAAAACTTACAACAATGGCAGATTTAAAAGTTTTAGCAGAACAGTTGGTGAATCTTACTGTTAAAGAAGTAAATGAATTATCAAAAATACTGAAAGAAGAATACGGCATTGAACCTGCAGCTGCTGCAGTTGCTGTTGCAGCTCCTGCCGCTGGTGCTGCTGGTGGTGCAGCTGCTGCCGCTGAAAAAACTTCCTTCGACGTTATTCTAAAATCAGCTGGCCAGGCGAAACTGCAAATTGTGAAACTGGTTAAGGAACTTACCGGTCTCGGACTGAAAGAAGCCAAAGATCTGGTTGATGCTGCCCCCAAGCCGGTTAAAGAAGGCGTTAGCAAGGAAGAAGCTGAATCTCTCAAAGCTAAACTGGAAGAAGCAGGAGCTGAAGTTGAACTTAAATAAGTTAAGCACCGTATCCTCTGTTGGGTTTAGAATCCCTTGCCAAAAGGGATTCTAAGCCTTTTTGCTGTTTTTTTGGTCCAGGTCAAACTAATTTTATCATATCCCATGGCGAACAATCGGATTAATTTTTCCACCACCAAAAGCCAGCTGGATTATCCTGATTTCCTTGAAATCCAGCTTCAGTCATTCCGGGAATTTTTCCAGCTGAACACAAGTCCTGAAAACCGGAAAAATGAAGGACTTTACAAGGTGTTTATGGAAAATTTTCCTATTACCGATACCCGAAACAACTTTGTTCTCGAGTTTCTCGATTATTCAATCGATTCACCCCGCTACACCATCGAAGAATGCCTTGAACGAGGGCTTACCTACAGCGTACCCCTAAAGGCTAAACTGAAACTTTATTGTACCGATCCGGAACACGAAGATTTTGATACGGTTGTTCAGGATGTTTATCTTGGTACTATCCCATATATGACCGACAAAGGCACTTTTGTTATTAATGGTGCCGAACGGGTCGTTGTTTCCCAGCTTCACCGTTCTCCTGGTGTTTTTTTTGGTCAGAGTATTCATGCAAATGGTACCAAACTTTACTCAGCAAGAATTATTCCGTTCAAAGGATCATGGATTGAGTTTGCTACCGACATTAACAATGTAATGTATGCATACATCGACCGCAAAAAGAAATTGCCTGTAACAACACTCCTTCGTGCCATTGGTTATGAAAGTGACCGGAGCATTCTTGAAATTTTTGACCTGGCCGATGAATTGAAAGTATCCAAAGCCGCCCTGAAAAAGGTTGTTGGGCGCAAACTTGCCGCCCGCGTTTTGAAAACCTGGGTTGAAGATTTTGTTGATGAAGATACCGGCGAAGTGGTTTCTATCGAACGAAATGAAGTTGTTATTGACCGCGAAACGGTTCTGGAAGATTTTCATGTTGACCTGATTGTTGATTCGGGAGCAAAAACCATTCTTCTTCATAAGGAGAGCCAGAATCAGAGCGATTATAGTATCATATATAACACATTACAGAAAGATCCCTGCAATTCCGAAAAAGAGGCTGTGCTATATATCTACCGTCAGCTCAGGAACTCAGAACCCCCTGACGAAGCAACTGCACGGGATGTAATTGATAAATTGTTCTTTTCCGATAAACGTTATGACCTTGGCGATGTGGGTCGGTATCGTATCAATAAGAAACTTGGGCTCGATATCCCCATGGAAACCAAGATCCTTACGCGCGAAGATATTATCAGCATTATTAAATACCTCATCGAACTGATCAATTCAAAAACAGATGTTGATGATATTGATCACTTGAGCAACCGCCGTGTGCGTACCGTAGGGGAACAGCTTGCTAATCAGTTCTCTGTAGGCCTTGCCCGTATGGCAAGAACAATACGGGAACGAATGAATGTTAGAGATAATGAGGTATTTACCCCGACGGACTTAATCAATTCAAAAACGCTTTCCTCTGTAATTAATTCCTTCTTCGGAACTAACCAGCTTTCTCAGTTTATGGATCAGACCAACCCGCTGGCTGAAATGACCCATAAACGTCGTCTGTCAGCCTTGGGACCCGGTGGTCTTTCCAGGGAAAGAGCAGGATTCGAAGTACGTGACGTGCATTATACCCACTACGGCAGGTTATGCCCCATTGAAACCCCGGAAGGGCCAAATATTGGTCTTATTTCCTCACTGTGTGTCTATGCTAAAATAAATACCCTCGGTTTCATTGAAACTCCATACAGAAAAGTTGAAACAGGACATGTTAAACTGAGTGATGACGGTGTAGTTTATCTCAGTGCTGAAGAGGAAGAATCAAAAATTATAGCTCAGGCTAACGCTCCGGTTGATGATACAGGAGCCTTTGTTAACCAGAAAGTCAAAGCAAGATACGACGGAGATTTCCCATATGTCGATGCCGAAAGTGTTGATTTAATGGACGTGGCCCCCAATCAGATTGCATCTATAGCGGCTTCACTCATCCCCTTCCTTGAACACGATGACGCAAACCGCGCCCTTATGGGTTCTAATATGATGCGTCAGGCTGTTCCACTTATCAAGCCGGAACCCCCCATTGTTGGAACTGGTATTGAGGATGTAGTTGCAAAAGATTCCCGGATTCTTTTCGTTGCTGAAAGCGACGGTGTCGTTGAGTATGTAGATGCTAATGAGATTGTTATACGTTACGACCTCACGGAAGAAGAAAGATTTGTAAGCTTTGACGATGAAGTTAAACGGTATATTATCCCGAAATTTAAGAAAACCAACCAGAATACGTGCATAAACCTGAAACCAGTTGTTCAGAAAGGTGAAAGGGTCAAGAAAGGACAAATCCTTACTGAAGGGTATGCAACTGCCGACGGAGAATTAGCTCTTGGCCGAAATCTCATGGTGGCCTTTATGCCATGGAAAGGTTACAATTTTGAAGATGCCATTGTTATTTCAGAACGTATTGTCAAGGAAGACTTCTTTACATCTATTCATATTGATGAATACTTGCTGGAAGTGCGTGACACCAAGCGCGGTATGGAAGAACTTACTGCTGACATTCCCAATGTCAGTGAAGAAGCTACCAGAAACCTTGATGAAAACGGTCTGATCAGAATAGGAGCTGAAGTAAAACCTGGTGATATACTGATCGGTAAGATTACTCCTAAAGGAGAATCAGATCCATCTCCGGAAGAAAAACTGTTAAGGGCTATTTTTGGTGACAAGGCAGGTGATGTGAAAGACGCATCGTTAAAGGCACCTCCTTCACTTGAAGGTGTTGTTATCGATAAGAAGCTCTTTTCCCGCACACTGAAGGATAAAAAAGGAAAAACTAACGAAAAGCTGATTCTTCAGAAAATTGAAGATGAGTTTACTGCCAATGCTGAAGAACTGAAAGCAAAACTGATTGAAAAACTATTTGCACTGGTTAACGGAAAGACTTCCCAAGGCATAAAAGATTACTATGGAGCTGATGTTGTAGCAAAGGGAGTTAAATTTACCCAAAAGATTCTTCAGGAAATTGACTATACTACTGTTAACCCGAATAAATGGACAACAGATAAGGAAAAGAATGAACTGATTAAAACCATCATAAACAATTATCTTGTTAAATACAAGGAAATTGATGGTATATATAAGCGCAAGAAGTACAATGTAACCATTGGTGATGAACTTCCTGCCGGTATTATCAAGCTGGCGAAAGTTTATGTAGCCAAAAAGCGCAAGATCAAAGTAGGGGATAAGATGGCTGGTCGGCACGGGAACAAAGGTATCGTATCCAAAATTGTTCGCGAAGAAGATATGCCATTCCTCGAAGACGGTACTCCGGTTGATATTGTTTTGAACCCTCTGGGTGTGCCGTCACGAATGAACCTGGGTCAGATTTATGAAACCGTGCTGGGTTGGGCCGGATACAAACTTGGTCTGCGTTTCGCCTCTCCTATTTTCGACGGAGCTAAAATGGACCAGATTACTGAGTATACCCGGAAAGCTGGTTTGCCTGACTTTGGTAAGACCTACCTATACGACGGTGGTACAGGTGAACGCTTTGATCAGCCTGCAACGGTTGGTATGATCTACATGCTCAAACTTGGCCATATGGTTGATGATAAGATGCATGCCCGTTCTATCGGTCCGTACTCACTTATTACACAGCAGCCTCTTGGAGGAAAAGCCCAGTTTGGAGGACAACGTTTCGGTGAAATGGAAGTTTGGGCACTCGAGGCTTTCGGTGCATCTCACATCCTCCAGGAAATCCTTACAGTTAAATCGGATGATGTTGTCGGACGTGCCAAAGCTTATGAGGCAATTGTAAAAGGTGAAAACATGCCTACTCCAGGTATCCCCGAGTCGTTTAATGTACTTTTGCATGAATTAAGGGGCCTGGGGTTAAGTATCAAATTGCTTGATTGATGAACCTTATTTCAGTTTCTAGTTTGTTAATCCTAATAATTTCAATACAATGACCCTGCGTAAAGACACAAAAATTAAAAGTGATTTTACAAAAATCTCTATCGGTTTGGCTTCTCCCGAAGAGATTCTTGAACGCTCCAGCGGGGAAGTTACTAAACCCGAAACTATTAATTACCGGACGTACAAGCCTGAACGCGATGGTCTCTTTTGCGAGCGCATTTTTGGACCGGTTAAAGACTATGAGTGCCATTGTGGTAAATACAAACGAATACGCTATAAGGGCATAGTCTGCGATCGCTGCGGTGTAGAAGTTACTGAAAAGAAAGTCCGTCGTGAACGCATGGGACATATTTCGCTTGTAGTTCCTGTGGCTCATATATGGTATTTTCGTACCCTGCCCAACAAAATTGGATACTTGCTCGGACTTCCCAGTAAAAAACTTGATAGTATTATCTATTATGAACGTTATGTCGTAGTTCAGCCCGGAATTAAAGCTTCTGAAGGAATTCAGACACTCGATTTCCTTACTGAAGAAGAGTATCTTGATATTATCGAATCATTACCCAAGGGAAATCAGGATCTGGAAGACACCGATCCCAACAAGTTTATAGCACGTATGGGTGCTGAAGCCCTTCTTATGCTTCTGTCACGAATAAACCTGGATGAGCTTTCCTACGAATTGAGACATAAAGCAAATACAGAAACCTCCCAGCAGCGTAAAACTGAGGCTCTCAAGAGGCTTCAGGTTGTGGAGGCATTCCGTGAATCAAAAGAAGTTAACCGGCCTGAATGGATGATATTGAAGGTAATTCCAGTTATTCCCCCGGAACTCAGACCCCTTGTGCCACTTGACGGAGGCCGTTTTGCCACTTCCGACCTCAATGATTTATACCGTCGCGTAATTATCAGAAACAACCGTCTCAGAAGACTGATTGATATAAAGGCCCCTGAAGTTATCCTTCGTAACGAAAAACGAATGCTTCAGGAAGCTGTTGACTCCTTGTTCGATAATTCGCGTAAGGCCAATGCAGTAAAAACGGATGCCAATAGACCGCTGAAATCTCTCAGCGACAGCTTGAAGGGAAAACAGGGGCGTTTCCGCCAGAACCTGCTTGGTAAACGTGTTGACTATTCAGCCCGCTCGGTTATTGTTGTTGGACCTGAACTCAACCTCCACGAATGCGGCCTTCCTAAAGATATGGCTGCAGAGCTATACAAGCCGTTTATCATCAGAAAACTGATAGAACGCGGCATTGTAAAGACTGTAAAGTCAGCCAAAAAAATTGTTGACCGGAAAGATCCTGTTGTGTGGGACATTCTGGAAAATGTTCTGAAAGGTCACCCGGTTCTGCTTAACCGTGCACCAACACTTCACAGACTTGGTATCCAGGCCTTCCAGCCAAAACTGATCGAAGGGAAAGCTATCCAGCTACACCCGCTTGTATGTACTGCATTTAATGCCGACTTCGATGGAGACCAGATGGCAGTGCATCTTCCTTTAGGAAATGCTGCCATTCTTGAAGCTCAACTCTTAATGCTGGCTTCACATAATATTCTCAATCCGGCTAACGGCGCTCCTATCACCGTTCCCTCCCAGGATATGGTTCTCGGTCTGTATTACATAACCAAGGCAAGAAAAAGTACTCCCGATCATAAAGTTAAAGGAGAAGGCCTGACCTTCTATTCTCCTGAAGAGGTTATTATTGCACATAATGAAAAACGTGTTGATCTTCATGCTGTTATTAAAGTCAGAATAAAGGAAAAAGACGAAGACGGCAATGAAAGGCCAAAGCTAATTGAAACGACGGTCGGAAGGGTTCTTTTCAACGAAGTGGTGCCCAAAGAAATAGGATTTATTAACGAACTCCTTACCAAGAAATCTCTGAGGGATATCATCGGCAGGGTACTTAAACAGGCCGGAACAGCCAAAACGGCCAAGTTCCTTGATGATATCAAGAACCTCGGGTTTGAATGGGCATTCCGCGGCGGTCTGTCATTTAACCTGGATGATGTTATTGTTCCCGAAGAAAAGAATAAACTGGTTGAAGAGGGGTATAAGCAGGTAGATGAAGTAATGTCGACCTACAACATGGGTTTCATTACTAATAACGAACGCTACAATCAGATTATCGACATATGGACTCATACAAATGCCCGTCTTACTTCCACACTGATGAAGCGGCTCGCAGAAGATAAACAGGGATTCAACCCGGTTTACATGATGCTGGATTCCGGTGCACGTGGTTCTAAGGAACAGATTCGCCAGCTTTCAGGGATGCGTGGTCTGATGGCCAAGCCGCAGAAATCAGGTTCAACAACCAGTGAAATTATTGAAAACCCAATTCTTTCCAACTTCAAAGAGGGGTTATCAGTTCTTGAATACTTTATCAGTACCCACGGTGCCCGCAAAGGACTAGCTGATACTGCTCTGAAGACAGCTGATGCTGGTTATCTTACTCGTCGTCTGGTTGACGTTTCACAGGATGTTGTGATTACTGAGCAGGATTGCGGTACTCTGCGAGGACTGGTTGCTACTGCCATTAAAGACAATGAAGAAGTTGTTGAAACACTTTATGAGAGAATTCTTGGCCGTACCTCTGTTCATGATATCTATCATCCGACAACCGGTAAATTGATCGTGGCTGCTGGTGAAGAACTAACAGAAGAAATCTGTCAGATTATTGAAGACAGCCCTATTGAACAGGTTGAAATTCGTTCGGTACTAACCTGCGAATCCCGCAAAGGCGTATGTGCCAAATGCTACGGTCGAAATCTTGCCACCGGCCGGATGGTTCAGATTGGCGAAGCTGTTGGAGTTATAGCTGCTCAGAGTATCGGGGAACCTGGTACCCAGCTTACCCTGCGTACGTTCCACGTTGGTGGTACTGCATCCAACATCATGCTCGAGTCTTCTATCGTGGCCAAATATGATGGAATTGCTGAAATTGATGAACTGAGAACGGTCGAGAAGGTAGAGGATTTGAAAACCTTTGACCTTAATCCTGCTAATAAGGATCGGAAAGTAAAGATTGTTATCGGTCGGCTTGCTGAACTTCGTATTGTTGATAAAAATACCCGTATCGCACTGATCACCCAGAATATTCCTTATGGTTCAAGGCTCTATATTAACAACGGTGATGAAGTAAAGAAAGGAGACCTGATCTGCGAATGGGATCCTTACAATGCTGTAATTATTGCTGAAACCAGTGGTAAGGTGGAATTCGAGCACGTTATTGAAGGTCTTACCTACCGCGAAGAATCAGACGAGCAGACTGGATTCCGTGATAAGGTTATTATCGAAACACGCGATAAATCAAAGAACCCGGCAATCCGGATTCTTGATAAAGCCGGCAATATTCTTAAAATATATAATCTTCCTGTCAGTGCCCACATTATGGTTGAAGAAAACCAGGATGTGCAGGCGGGGGATATTCTTGTCAAGATACCACGTGCCGTTGGAAAATCGGGCGATATTACGGGTGGTTTGCCCCGTGTAACCGAGCTCTTTGAAGCACGTAATCCGTCAAACCCTGCCATCGTTGCTGAAATTGACGGTGAGGTTTCTTTCGGAAAGGTGAAAAGAGGTAATCGAGAAATCATTATTACCCCTAAAACAGGTGAAGTGAAAAAATACCTTGTACCTCTTTCACGGCAAATTCTTGTTCAGGAAAACGACTATGTGAGAGCAGGAACTCCTCTCTCTGATGGAGCAATCTCTCCCAGCGATATCCTGGCTATTAAGGGACCAACTCAGGTGCAGGAATATATAGTGAACGAAGTGCAGGAAGTTTACAGAATGCAGGGTGTTAAAATTAACGACAAGCACTTTGAGGTAATTGTCCGGCAGATGATGAGAAAAGTTGAAATCATCGATCCGGGTGATACACGATTCCTCGAAAGACAGGTGGTTGACAAGTGGGAATTCATGGAGGAAAATGACTGGATTTATGGGAAGAAGGTTGTTGTAGATCCTGGTGACTCTCAGACAGTAAAGGCCGGACAGATTATCACAGCCCGAAAACTGCGTGATGAAAATTCAATGCTTAAGCGTAAGGACCTAAAACTTATTGAAGCCCGCGATGCCATTCCGGCTACTTCATCCCAGATCCTTCAGGGGATTACCCGTGCCGCTTTGCAAACTGAAAGCTGGATATCGGCTGCATCATTCCAGGAAACCACAAAAGTACTCAATGAGGCTGCTATTTATGGAAAAGTTGACGAGCTCGAAGGCCTTAAGGAGAACGTTATTGTTGGACATCTCATTCCGGCCGGAACAGGACTTCGTCAGTACAACGATCTGATCGTAGGTTCGATGGAAGAGTATCAAACCCTTGCTGCGGCAGGAAAAACCAAGGATGCTGAAGTGGTGGAAGAATAACAAAATATACCTTGATATGGATGAAAAGAATCCTCCTGTAAATCAGATCAATATTGAATTAAAAGAAGATGTGGCGCAGGGTACATATTCCAATCTTGCGATTATCACCCACTCTTCATCGGAATTTGTGATCGATTTTGTGCGAATTATGCCCGGTATTCCCAAGGCCGAAGTAAAATCACGGATTATTCTCACTCCTGAGCACACCAAACGCCTGTTAGTGGCCTTGAAGGACAATATCGCCAAATACGAGGCAACTCATGGACCTATCAAGGTAGTTGAACCCGGTCCGAATGTTATTCCAATGACCTTTGGCCCGGCTGGAGAAGCATGAGCGTTGATTGTATAAAAAGGGGCTGTTATGGTATTCGTAACAGCTCCTTTTCTTTTGTGGGCCTATACCCAATTCAGAACGCTGATTAAGCCAATTAGATTCCTTGTTTGTTAGCCATTGGCTTACTATACATGGTAATTTTTTGAGATTAGGCAATTAATCTTTTTAGACCGAAGTACCATGAATTAACAAATTCAACCGGGCTAATAAAAATTTTTGTTAAAC
>CAZJQN010000050.1:0-23755 GCA_964548125.1 uncultured Bacteroidales bacterium
GGGAGTGTATTTGACAGGAAGTAATATACTTTACGATAGTTATTAAAAATCGAAGACAACACCTCTAAAATCCCTTCGGCCTCGCGGCCGTGGGGATTTTTTGCTTTTTATGACCCTTCAAGCAAGCTTGAGGGGTCATAAAAAGCAAAAAAACCCTTTCGCTATCGCGAAGGGATTTTGGAGGAGGTCTCTGGCGGATTCGAACCGCCGTACGAGGTTTTGCAGACCTGTGCCTAGCCACTCGGCCAAGAGACCAGTACTTTCATTACGATGCAAAGGTAGTAATTTTTTCTTTTAACGAAATTTGCCAAATTTGAAACTATCTGGAATTATTATATTATGAGAAGACTTTTTTGGGGATTCTTTTTTGTAATTATTTCGCTTTCAGGATGCAAAAAGAATATTCCGCCAGTTAGGCTATGGTACACCCAACCGGCAAAAGCTGATGTGCCTGATAGTCCAAATGCATGGACCGATGATCCTGAATGGCTGAAAGCTTTTCCTCTGGGAAATGGCGCCTTGGGCGCAATGATTTTTGGTGACGTGGCTCTGGAGAGAATCCAGCTGAACGAAAAAAGCCTCTGGTCAGGAAGTCCTGACGATAATGATAATCCAGATGCAAAAGCCTCCTTGTCAAAAATCCGGGAATTGCTTTTTGCAGGTAAATACAATGAAGCATCCGAATTAACCCTTAAAACACAGATTTGTAAAGGATATGGTTCCGGATACGGCAACGGGACAAATGTGCCTTTTGGCAGTTACCAGACACTGGGAGACCTATGGATAGAATCAGACCAAAAAATTGAATATACTGATTACCGACGTGAGCTGAATATTATGACCGGAATTGCCCGGGTTTCTTACCAACAGAATAACATCAAGTTCTACAGGGAAGCATTTGCAAGCTATCCCGATAAAGTGCTGGTATATAAGATTTCGGCCGATAAGAAAAACGCAGTAAATCTATCTTTCTGGTTTACCAGGCCTGAGAGATACACAGTAACCATAAAAAATGGCCAGATCATTGTGCAAGGCGCTCTTTCTGACGGAAAAGGGGGAGAGGGCATGAAATACTTTGCCATTATCCGTCCGGTGATTAAAGGAGGTCATCTTGAAGAGTCCGGGAACCGGATACAGATTCATAACGCAAACGAAGTAGTTTTGCTTATCAGTGCAGCAACGAACTACCGTTTGCATTATCCTGACTACAAGCTGGCTGATTTTGAAAAGGAAGTATGGAACCGGATTGAAAAAGCCAGTCAACTTGACTACAGGCAACTTCGCAGAAATCATCTTGCTGATTTCCGGAATCTTTCCGAACGGTGTATCCTGCAACTGGGAAAAAGCATGACATTTGACACTGTTCCTACAGATATCCGTTTGAATAGATACCAGCAGGGGCAGGAAGATCTTTATCTTGAATCGCTGTATTTTCAATTTGGACGTTATCTGCTAATATCTTCATCCCGTCCGGGAAGTCTTCCGGCCAATCTACAGGGGATCTGGGCCAGTAAGATCCAGACACCATGGAATGGTGATTATCACACCAATATTAATGTTCAGATGAATTACTGGCCGGCCAATTTAACCGGATTACATGAATGCAACATGCCACTTTTAGAAATGATTTCATCTCTTGTGGAGCCAGGTTCTCGTACAGCTGCTGTGCAATATGGAGTCAGAGGGTGGTGTGTGCATCCGATTACCAATGTGTGGGGTTTTACGTCCCCCGGCGAAAATCCTTTATGGGGACTTCATCTGGGAGCAGGCGGATGGCTATGCAGGCATATATGGGAACATTTCCAATTCACGCAAGATTCAGGATTCCTGCGTGCGTATTACCCTGTATTGAAAAATGCTGCTCTTTTTTATTGCGATTGGCTGGTGAGGGATCCTCGGACAGGTAAATGGGTATCAGGACCTGCTGGATCGCCTGAAAATTCGTTCACTGCACCCGACGGGAAGAATTACCAGATAAGTATGGGGCCTTCCCATGATCAGGAAGTAATTTACGATCTCTTCAGCAGTTTTCTTGAAGCTTCCCAAATACTGGGAATTAAAGATTCCGTGACCCGACAGGTTGAAACTATTCTGCCGGAACTGCATATGCCCGGTATAGGTTCTGACGGGAGGTTAATGGAATGGGCTGAGGAATTTTCCGAACCGGAACCCGGGCACAGGCATATGTCACATCTGTATGCCCTCCATCCGGGAAATCAATATACTTTTGATTCTTCTCCGGAATATATGGAAGCAGTTAGAAAATCGCTCGATTACCGGTTGAAATATGGCGGAGGACATACCGGGTGGAGTGCAGCCTGGATTATCAGCTTCCGAGCCCGTTTACATGAAGGAAACAAAGCCCATGACATGCTCAAAACTTTGTTAAAGCGAAGCACCTGTACTAATCTTTTCGACCTTCATCCTCCATTTCAGATCGACGGTAATTTTGGAGCTACAGCAGGAATCGCCGAAATGCTGATTCAGAGTCATGAGGGATTTATCCGGCTATTACCAGCTCTTCCTTCAGCCTGGCCCGATGGCAGGGTATACGGGTTATGTGCAAGGGGAGGATTTGTTGTTGACCTGGAATGGAAAGACCACCAACTTCTCAAAGCTGTAATTCATTCTGATAAAGGAGGCCAGGTAAAAATCCAGTACAGCGATTACAACTGGGATGTAAAACTTTCCCCGGGATCAAGCCGAATCATTACTCGCTGATAAGATTTCCAGGCCTTTTCTGCTCAAAGGTCTATTCGATAGTGTATTTCTTAAGGCATTCAGGACAAATACAATCTGTGAATTCCTGCATAAGCTTAACCATTTCCTTTCTGTGAATCCTGAATTCCTCGCACCAGCAATCCCCTTCACTATAACAGGAAAAAAAACCTCCACACGAGGGACATCGTTTCAGAACCTCTCTGGACAATTTCATAATTAACGGCTTAAGGTTACCCGCACAGAATGCACTTTACCTCCTACAGGCGGATTCAGTTTGGCAACCGTAACTGTCGCTTTCTGTATCCCTTTTAATTCATTATGCAAAGCATCCAGAATTCTGCCGGCAATATGTTCCAACAGCCGAGACTTCTTTGCCATCTCACGCTGCACAATCTGATAGGCTGTGTGGTAATTAACTGCATCTTTCAGATTATCGGTCATAGAAGGGATTTCCATATCGGTTTCAATAATCAAATCTACCACAAACCGGTTGCCGATAATATTTTCTTCTTCAAAATGCCCATGGAAGGCATAGAATTCCATTCCTTCAAGGAAGATCTGTCCCATATGCATGTAAAAGTCCTGCTAAGTTAATGAAATGTCGTTTTTAAATCAGTCTGTATAACATTTTTACATAGAACATCCTTGCTTTTTATCTGGGAAGCAATTATTTGGGAAGAACCATTATTTTTGCAGGTCAGTTTACTAACAAATAATCAATATGGCAGACGAAACTGGAAACGGAACTGGTAAAGAAAACAAAAATTTCATTCACGAAATCATTGAAAAAGACCTGGCGGAAGGGAAAAACGGAGGGAAAGTATTAACTCGTTTCCCTCCTGAGCCTAATGGCTATTTGCATATAGGTCATGCCAAATCCATCTGCCTGAATTTTGGTATTGCACAAAAGTATGGTGGAAAGACCAACCTTCGGTTTGATGATACCAATCCCACCAAGGAGGATGTTGAATACGTAGAATCGATCATGGAAGATATTCGATGGCTGGGATTTCAATGGGAAGGGGAACCGAAATATGCCTCCGATTATTTTGACCAGTTATATGAATGGGCTGAAATGCTGATAAAGAAAGGTTTGGCCTATGTATGTGAACTTACCCCTGAACAGATAGCCGAACAAAAAGGGACACCTACCGTGCCTGGCAAAGAAAGTCCCTTTAGAAACCGTTCAATCGAGGAAAACCTTGAATTGTTCAGAAGAATGCGTGCAGGAGAATTTCCTGAAGGATCAAAAATCCTGCGGGCTAAAATTGATATGTCGTCCCCCAACATGCACATGCGTGATCCCATTCTGTACCGTATCAATTACACACCCCATCATCGAACAGGCACCAAATGGTGCATTTATCCTATGTACGATTTTGCCCATGGACAAAGCGACTATATTGAAGGCATTACTCATTCTATCTGCACACTTGAATTTGAAGTGCACCGTCCACTTTACGACTGGTTCCTTGATCACATTGCCGAACCGGGAAGAGTGAGGCCACGACAGATTGAATTTGCCCGGTTGAATCTTTCCTATACGGTTATGAGTAAGCGTAAACTGCTGGAACTGGTTAAACTGGGTATTGTCAGAGGCTGGGACGATCCGCGGATGCCGACAATATGCGGTCTCCGGCGAAGAGGATATACTCCCGAATCAATCCGTGATTTTGCTGAACGGGTTGGCGTGGCAAAACGAGATAATGTTATTGATGTTGCCCTTCTTGAACACTGTATCAGGGAAGACCTTAACAAGCATGCTACCCGTGTTATGACTGTACTCAATCCCGTGAAGCTCGTTATCGATAATTACCCGGAAGGGGTTACCGAAGAACTTGAAGCAGTCAATAATCCCGAAGATCCTTCTGCCGGCACGCGAATGGTTCCTTTTTCCAGGGAACTGTGGATTGAAAGAGACGACTTCATGGAAAATCCTCCCAAGAAGTTTTTCCGTCTTTCTCCGGGTACCGAGGTGCGTCTGCGATATGCTTATTTTGTAAAATGTACCGGCGTTGAAAAAGATCCTGTAACGGGTGAAGTAACCGTGATCCATTGCACCTATGATCCGGCTTCACGCGGAGGTAATTCACCCGATGGAAGAAAAGTTAAAAGTACCATTCACTGGGTTTCTGTTCCTCATGCCTTTCAGGCTGAAGTGCGCTTGTACGACCGTCTGTTTAATGTACCCGATCCTGATGATGTTCCTGAAGGACAGGATTTTAAAATTCACCTGAATCCGGATTCCCTCAAAATTATTAATGCATGGTGCGAGCCCTATCTAACAGGAGCAAAAGTTTACGACAGATTCCAGTTTGAAAGGGTCGGTTATTTTTGTGTCGACCCCGATTCCAGCAAGGATAAGATTGTTTTCAATCGTACGGTTACATTGAAGGATACCTGGGCAAAAATTCAGGCCAGAGAATCAAACTGAACTGACCGTTTTTGCAACATGCATTTGCATCAGATTTCATTATAAGGGAATAAAAAAATCAGGGGATGTAAAAACACATCCCCTGAAATTTTATTCAACAGATATAACTATTCCTTCATGAATTTCCCGGTTTCAGTTTTTCCATTCTTACTATAAATCGAGATAAGATATATACCACGAGACAGTGAGGATACATCCATAGTTATTCTGCTTTCTCTGATATTATTTGTCGTTATTATCTGCTGTCCGATTAAATTACTGATGACAATCCTTTCGGCATTCTGAAGATTATCAAGTGTCAGGGTTGTTTTAACCGGATTGGGATAAATAACCATACCACTGTCGGTGGAAAGATTTTTTACACCAACAGGTCCTGTTTCCGTCAGCTCAATATCGTCGAAGTATATGGTAATGTCTTCAGTATGCGTAACAGGATCTTCAAAGTCGGGCATGAAAACAATGGTAGGATATGTGCCTGTGGCATTCTCGAAATAGAATACTATATCTTCCCAGGCATCAGTCATTGTTTGCGGATGCATTGACAGAATTTCAATATTAGGTGTTGATCCTCCTTCTACTTTGAAATGCAGCGGACTGATCCGGGGTTTAAGAACCTTTACGTGCATGTATTTATTCACCGTCATATCAATCGGTTGCGGGAGAATGCACCAGAAACCAGCCCAGGGATTTCCATCAAAAGCTCTGGTAAATTTCATAACCAGATCGCTTCCGTTCACATCATCTTGAAGAGGATTGGCAACCACTTCAAAGGCTTCCGGCACATCCAGATGCCCGTTGGCCATGGTATGAACCGGAATAGCTCCTTCGAAATTCTCAATGACCCGTGTTGCCGGCCCATCAGGCGTATTGCATACTTCAATATCATCGAAGTAGATAACAATGTCATCGGTTAATGTCACCGGATCTTCAAAATCGGGCATAAAAACGATGGTCGGATAAGTTCCAGTTGCATTCTCAAAGTAAAAGACAAATGTCTCCCATTCGTCTGTCTTTGTTTGCTCACTAAGTGGGGTAATCTCAAAAGCAGCAGGAACGGAACTTCCACCTTCTACCTTGAAATGAAGAGGACTGATTCTTGGTTTCAGCACTTTCACCCGAATGTATTTATCTGTGGTTAAATCAACCGGTATACTCAGTGCACTCCAGAAACCAGCCCAGGGGTTACCATCATACCCTCTGGTAAACATCATAACATGATCGCTGTTGTTAGCGTCTCCTTTTAACGGATTGGCAACTACTTTAAAGGCTCCGGGAACATCCAAATGTCCATTAGCCATGGTATGCACCTTGATGAAGTTTTCAAAATTTTCGATTACCTGGGCATTTGACATAATGGTTGTTATACCCAGAAAGCTTAAGAAAAGTAGAAATTTTTTCATAGGTGTTTACTTTTAATTGGTTAGTACTAAAAATTGCCGGTAATTTCATTTTCTCTTTTTTTACTGTCATCCACCTCCTTTCATTTTTAGAATTCAAATACTTAGTTAAAATTCAAATCCCAGTTTTTTCAGTCCGCTCTGGATTTCAGGACATGACATAAAAAGGTTCCATAAAAGACCAGAACGGTAGTTTTCAATCATTACCACCTCTGGTCCCTGATCAATAGCAAGGTAACGTTCCGGGTACCAGTTGGCCGATTCGCTGAAACCATCATAGAAACCGTAATCACCCCAGATTTTGTCTCCCAACTGGAAATAGAAATATTTCAAGGCTTCCATGGAAAATTCAGGAGTATAAGGAAATGAACCAAGGGCGGCAGTAGGAGAAATGACCCCAAGATCCGTTTTCTTTCCGGGAGCATGTGCCGCATAGCCAACTGGAGAATAACCTGCAGTAAGTCCCCAGCAGGCAGGTCCATATCCTTTAAATTTCCCGGGGTTCTCAATACACCATTGTCTGTTAATGAGGGTTTGGTTTACATTGTGTTCCCAGTAGTTGGCATATTGATCTTTTAGATGCCTTGGATCGAGGCCGAGAAATGAATAATGCGCCCAGAAAAGGGGACCTCCATATTCTTCCGCTCCGTTATGCCTCAGGGCTAGTTGGTATCCATAAGGTCGGCTGTTCCCCCTTATTTTCCCTCCTCTCGCCCAGCCTTCGTGATAAGCAACAGGATCAACAGGATGTGTGGGAGAGGAAGCGGCAAGAACATAAAGTATTAGACATTCATTATATCCTTCCACTGGAAAATTCATTTCCCATTCAAATCTGGGAGACCAATGCCAGTATATAACATGCTCTCCACCCTTCGTAAACCAATCCCATTCAACTTCTTCCCATAATCTGTTGATATCATTTACAAGTTTCTTCTCTGATTCGATAGATTGGTTGAAATATTGTCGCACGGCAAGAAGACCTTGCACCAGGTAAGCTGTCTCTACAATATCAGCGCCGTCATCCTTTGGGCTAAATGGTTTTACTTTGCCGCTTTCTCCATAAAGCCAGTGAGGCCAGGCACCGTGAAAACGATCGGCTTTCGAAAGAAAATCAACAACCTTTTGCATGTGTTCCCGGCCCTCTTCCCGTGCAATAAATCTCCTCTCAATACCTGTCAAAATAGCCATTAGACCAAAACCTGTCCCTCCGGTTGTTACAACATTCTGATCATTTTCAGGATACACACCATCCATATGGATTCGTTCACGTGCCATCCCTGAAACCGGCTCCGCTCCTTTCCAGAAATATTGAAATGTATGATATTGCACCAGGGTAAGAAGTGAATCATCATTTATGGTTGTTTCTAAAGGATTACCAGATTTCCCCTTTGAGGTTTCAGTTAAGTAACAGCTTGAGAGAATAGAGGCAATAAAAAGTACTGTCAAAATCATCTGCCTGAAAATTGATTTTTTATATCGCATCAGTCGCATATAATCCATTCTGTTTTTCAAAAGCTGAATCCAAGCTTGTTTAATCCTTCCTGTACCTCGGGACAGGACATAAAAAGGTTCCAGAGAAGTTGCGTTCGGTAATTCTCAATCATACAGATAATAGGACCCTGGTCAATGGCAATATAAGAACTAGCCCACCAGCCTTCTGTAACATCAAACGCATCGTAAAATCCGTATTCTCCCCATAATTTATCACCTAGCAAATAATAAAAATGCCGTATAGCATTCATGGATTGTTCGGGAGTATATGGGATGGATGAAATGGCAGCCGAAGGAGTAATAACACCAAGGTCATTTGTCGGAGAATGTGCATTGTATCCCCAGGGATTATCGCTGGCTGTAAGCCCCCAGCAGTCGCTTCTATAACCGATATATTTCTTTGGATTAGCTGTGCAGTATGCCCAGTTGATTAAAGACTGATTAACATTTTGTTGCCAATAATTGGCATATTGGTCGGTCAGGTTGCGGGGGTCAAGGCCCAGAAAGGAATAATGGGTAAAAAACAACGGACCTCCGTATGGTTGACCCAGAGGCAGAATATAACCATAATAGGAACTTCCGTTCTTGATTGCTCCGCTACGGGCATATCCCTGATGATAAACTTGAGCCGAAACCGTATGCGTTTTGGATGAAGCAGCAAGAACATAGGTTATGAGTGTTTCATTATATCCTTCAATGCGCAGAATATATCCGTTATTTGGAGACCAAAGCCAGTAAAGAACATTCTGGCCATTTGTAAACCAGTCATATTCAACCTGTGATGCCAGTGTATTGATTCGTTGAATCAGTGATTTTTCTTCTGATATGGTTGAATCAAGATATTGCCGCATCATATAAAGTCCCTGGATCATGAACGAAGTTTCCACCAGATCGCCGCCATCATCAGTTGGACTGAATGGAACAATTTTTCCTGTAGATCCGTTCAGCCAATGAGGCCAGGCGCCGTGGAACCTATCGCAGGTTTCAAGAAAACCAAGGATTTTGTTCAGACGATTAACACCTTCCTGTCGGGTAATAAAACCTCTTTCCATTCCTACGATCAAAGCCATCACCCCGAAACCCGAACCTCCGATGGTTACCACATCACCTGAAGTATTTCTTTCCCTTGCCAGGCCACAGGAAGGATGTGCAAAATCATAAAAATACCGGAACGTCTGTCGCTGAACCAGATTCAACAGCTCTTCGTTGCTTATTTCCGGAAACTTAAATGCAGAATCCAGACTGGTATAAAAAGAATTCGAAAATCCAGCAAAGGGACTCCCCTCGGCTGAAGTGAGAGAACTGGAAATAACAAAGGTATATTTTTTGTATGGTTCCAGTTTTTGTGTCGTTGTGAGGATAACACGTGTATTGTTTTCAGCAAATGACAGGCTAAAGGGAACCCCACCCGAAAGACTGAAATAATACGCGGCATTGTTTGTATTTAGTGGAGCCGAGAACCGCACATTGATAGTAATCCCGTTAAAAGGAACATCGGTTGGGATAGCCGGCGTTTTAAAGCAATTTCCGTTAAGAAGAATACTATCTATTATCAGACTCGCCGGCACAGTGGTAAAAGAATACTCTACACCAGGGAAAACTGATCCATCTAATCCCTTAATGGTTTTTGCGATGGTCAGTTTATAGGTGGTATTGTTACGGAGAGTTGTGCTCGGAATTAATAAGACGGTTTTAAATGCATCGAGAAAACTTACTTCGCATGGCACCGGTGTTCCGTCCTGCAGTGAAAGATGTATACTGGCGCGGGCTGAGGCCGTATCCACAGCACTGCTGAATTCAACAAAAACGTTTTTATCAACCGGAACATTTGAAACCACAGCCTGCAAGGAAAGAACAACGCTTCCCACCCTCACTCTAGCCAGTTGAAGAATATTTCCTTCTGTTCCGTCATCCGGCTTTTCTTTTTTGCAGGAAATGGCAAGAAAGGAAAATAATACGATCAGTAAGATGTTCTTTGTACGCGCATTCATGGATAATTCTTTTTAGATTGCCGGCCAATTATTTTGGAAGCAGGCTGAGACCAACCAATGAAAGAGGTCTCAGGGAGAATTCCCTGAAACCTCTTTTTATAAAATTTATGGTTTTTCTGAGTTGTACATCAGATTAATTTCGGTTGCTGTAAGTGTTTTGTGGAAGATTCTCACATCGTCAAGCAAACCTTTGAAGTGATTTGCTCCAGGAAAATCATAACCGCCCCAGCTCTCATTATCCCAGAGAGTGCCTGCTCTAGACTGAATGAAACCAAAGGCAAGCTCATTTACCACTTCAGGGGCTACCCCTCCATATTTGAGCCCAACAACTGTTCTTTTCGGATCATTATCAGGCCACAGGTCGAAATCAAAACTTTTCATTTTCTCACCATTGTAGTATAAGGTTCCCTTCTTTTCTGTGCTGTTATATGTATAAACAACATGCAGCCAGGTATCTTTCAGCATAGCAACCATCTGGTCAGCAGGAACGGGTTTGGCAAAATCCCATCCTTGCCATCCTCCGTTGGTATTATCGGTAGCATTAGCAGGAAACCACATATCTTCCGAAGCGGTTGTTCCGTCACCCAATTCATAGCGTATGGCAAACTTGGCTCCATCATAACCGCCGAAAATTTCGAACTGTATACCATAAAATGCACCTAAACCAAGGACAAAATGACCGCTGGTTTTTTCAGCTGAATTGGTTTTTACCCAGAAGCTGATAGTAAAATCGTGAGTATTGATGAGCTGGTCGCCATTGGGAATTTCAATTATGCTCGTTGTTCCGTTGAAGGATGCAGCTTTTCCTGCGGCAGCATTACGTGAATTAACGTAGGTAATATCAACAATGCCGTTAGGTGAAGCATTCCATGTACCAACATCATCATTGGCATTATTTTCAAAGCCCCAGTGAGCAATCTGCCCGGAAGGTACAAATGTTCCTTCGGTGGTAAATGAGCGGGTCAGGGACACCAAAGGCTCACCATCTTTTGATTTTAGTCCTTCCGTAATCGTAAGCTGATATAAAGCACCGTGGCCCAGATCCGATTTTGGGCTAATTGTAACTGTCTTGCCATCAACAGATATATTCAGCTCAATGTTGGCACCATCATAATTCTGTACAAGTGTGATGGTGGAGCTTGTGGCCGTGGCAGGATCCACATTGGTATTAAATGTGGCAGTAATGACAGGATTTACCGGCACATTGTTAGGTGAAGTAGCACCATTGAGATCAATACTTCCAGCTGTAAGCGATACCAATTTCAGAGGTACCGGTTCATCCTTACTGCAACTGTTTATGATGAAGAGAATCATCACAAACGTGAACAAGACACTGATTAAAGCAGTTTTCGTTTTCATAGTTTGATGGTTTAAATTAGACATTAAGGAATTAATAATTCGGATTTTGTTCCAGGGTACCCTGGGAAATATCAATTTCGTTTTGCGGTATGGGTAACAGCTCATTTCTTCCTGCAACAAAGCCTAATGGACAAAGGATTTCAGAGGCTTTGCCTGTACGAACGAGATCCCAGAAACGGTGTCCTTCAAGGGCCAGTTCATGGCGCCGCTCATTTAGAATAATATCACGAAGCTGTTCTTTCTGAGTAACCGTAATATCAGTAAGAATGGTATTATTACCCTGCCTGGCTCTTTCTCTCACCTTGTTTAGATAAACCAAAGCCTGATCGGGCTTATTATTTTCATTCAGGGCTTCAGCAGCCATTAGCAAAACATCAGCATAGCGGATCAGCCTCCGGTGATGACCCCATTGTGTAACAGTTGTTGTTCCGGGAACCCAAACCTTCCGGTTATAACATTCCCTTTCAATAATATTTCCTTGATCATCCTTGGTTACATCAGGTGTTGTTCCGTCACCCAGAATGAGAACACCGTCAATTACCTGACCCAGATCAATGATGGTTCCTTCCAGTCTTGGGTCACCGGTTTCAAAAGAATTGCGCAGATTTTCGGAAGGACGATTGAATCCCCAGCCCCGATTTGGCGTTCCTCTTACACCCTGGGTATTGGCATACTGATTTCCTCCGTTTTCATACCCTTCAATCTGAAGGGCTCCGATTTCAAAAACTGATTCAGGACCATTTTCCCCGTACACTCCATTGGCATCAATAAATAAGGGTTCCAGATCATATTCATCGGAATGAATCACTTCCAGCGCATATTTTTCGGCATTCACAAAATCCTGCCGGAAGAGATACACCTTTGCCAGCAATGATCTGGCGGCTCCTTTAGTAGCCCTTCCCTGATCCTGGTCAGAAAGCTCGCTTTTTTCCTTCAGGTTGGCCAGTGCATAATGCAAATCCGAAAGAACCTGTTCGTATACCTGGTCGGCAGTAGCACGCTTCAATTTCAATGGAGGATTGAGGGTTGTCACCAGAGGAACTCCTCCCCAGGCTCTCACTGCATCAAAATAAAACAGAGCCCTGAGAAAACGAGCCTCTGCAACATAGCGATTACGCAGTACAGTATCCATCTGAATGGAAGGTACTTTTTCAATGACAACATTCGCCCTTTTGATGCCTTCATATAGTGTAGCCCACCACCGATCAAGTCCATCCTGGGTTGGGGTAATATTGAAATTATCATACGGACCAACCGTAGCAAGCTGGTCATTAGGATTGCTTCCCTTATGGGCATCATCTGACATGATATCAAGAATCGGATACCCACCCGAATTATAGTACCAGCTACGCACACTCGCATAAACAGCATTGGTAGCGAGCAAAGCATCCTCTTCTGTAACAGGGAAGGAAGACTGAGTAAGAGAACCCTGAAGTTCTTTGTCTAAAAAGTCTTCACATCCACCTGCCAATATGGCCAGGAATAGAAAATAAAAATGGTATGCTTTCATATTCTTTAACTAAAAAGTGATATTCAAACCAAATGAATAAACAGCAGTAACAGGATAAATACCATTATCAATCCCGTTTGACAGAACATCTTCACTGCCTATCTCCGGAGTATATCCGGTGAATTTGGCGAGAGTAAACAGATTGGTACCTTTCAGGTAAAGAACAGCCTTTGAAAGCTGAAGTTTGTCAGAAAGGCCAGAAGGTAATATATACGAAAATGTAACATTCCTCAATCGTAAAAAGGAACCATCCTGCACAAACCTGTCGGAGGGGGAGTAATTATATCCCCCGAAAGATGGCCTGGGCTCGGTATTGCTTGTGCCAGGACCTGTCCACCGGTTGAACACATGCTTTTCAAAATTATAGGGATCAGGCCTTACCACCTCTTTGCCATTAAATATTTTATTTCCGGTTTGCCCCTGTAAGTCAAGTGAAAGCTCAAAATCTTTATATCCTGCCTCGAAGTGAAATCCATAAATAAACTTAGGAATGGGAGATCCTATATATGTTCGGTCATTTCCATCTATCTTGGTGTCATTGTTTACATCCACAAACCGAAGGTCACCAACTTCAGCCTGAGAACTATGAGGGTACGCAGCCAATTCTTCAGGTGTCTGAAATATTCCGTTGGTTTTGTATCCGTAAAATGCACCGATTGGCAATCCAACTCTGCTCTGTGTAACAGGAATTCCATTTCCCAGGTACCCACCTATCAATACGGAATCGATTCCAACATTTCCGCCGATTTTCAAATCTTCATTGTGAATAGTAGAACCTAAAAATCCTACACTATAAGAAAAATCATTTTTCTTTTCTCTCCAGTTAACCTGAAATTCCAACCCCCTGTTGAGTACCGATGCGGCATTGAAACGGACTTTCTGACCTTGACCATTGCCTAAATATCCTGGGGTGGAAAGTTCTACCAGAATATCCTTTGTTACTTTGTTATAATAATCAAACTCGGCGGTAAGTTTGTTCTGGAAAAAACCCGATTCAAGACCTATGTCCGTTTGATAGGTGCTTTCCCATTTCAGGTCCGGATTTCCGTTTTTGCTATAAGTAGCTGCCGGCCACGCTGTGGGGTTTATACCAAAAACACTTACCAGATTAGCGTTAACCGTTGAGAACCTATCGGTGTAAATGATCTTATCGTTTCCTATAATCCCCCAGCTTGCCCTGAGCTTGAGGTTGCTAATAAAGGGGAATGCCTCCATGAACTTCTCACGTGTAATATTCCAGCCGGCAGCAAACGAAGGGAAGTTGGAAAAACGATTGCCAGGTGCAAACTTAGACGATCCGTCCCTGCGGAATGTAGTTGTAAAGATATATTTCCCATCATAAGTATAATTGACTCGGAACAGATAAGAGATCATGGAATAATATTGGTTCGGATCGACTGAATTTCTAAATTGATTAACGGTATTGGTTAGGTAGGATGGCTGAAGATACCAGAAGTCTCTTCCGTCCCTTAAAATGTTTTGACCCGATATTCCATAGCTTTCCGACGAATTATCCTGCATAGTATAACCAACCACTGCATCCAATGCGTGTTTTCCGAAAGTCTGGTTAAAATTTAAGGTATTTTCCCATAGCCATCCGAGAAAATCCCCTGTTCCTTTATAAAGATCACTGCCAACATTCTGCTGCTGGGAAGCTGTTCCGTCAGGATTATACACAGTAAACTCAGGGGTGAATGAAACCGACTTATTATACGATGCATCCAGCCCAAAACTACTTTTGAGTGTAAAATGTTTCAAAATGGTAGCTTCTGCAAAGAAGTTGCCTACTCCTCTGATTCCCTTGTTGTAATTGTTTGAATATTTCAAATCAGCCAGCGGGTTGCCCACATTATACACTACACCAAAACTTCCATCAGGATAATAGGGTTCAAGAACTGGCTGAGCCCTGTACACCGAATATGTTACATTAGGAGCTATTTGCTCTTTATGAGGGGTAAAGGTCAGATTATTCCCCAGTTTTAGACCTTTTGTTAGTTGATAAGTGTTATTCAGTTTAATAGTAAGCCTTTCATAGGAAGATTTGTCGATAATGCCCTGCTGATTGAAATATCCTACCCCGAAATAAAACTGCATGTTTTCAGTTGACCCAGAAGCGGAAAACTGATGGTTGTGCATTGGCGCTGTATGGAAAATAAGATCCTGCCAATCGGTATTCGGCACTGCATCCACATTATTAAAGCTACCCGGCCTGATTTCGTTGGAAATAATGGCAAACTCCCTGCCATTTAAAAGGTCTATTTTTTTTGCAAGCTTCTGAAGGTTGTATTCTCCCGAATAGGAAAAAACAGTCTTCCCCTTGGTAAGGCTTCCACTGCGGGTAGTGATAATTATGACCCCGTTTGCCCCACGGGAGCCATAGATGGCTGTTGCCGAAGCATCCTTCAGTACCTCGGTTGAAGCTATATCAGCAGAATTCAGAAAGGAAATATCATCAAGAATAACACCATCTACAACATAAATAGGAGAAGAATTATTAAATGTACCCACTCCTCTGACGCGCACAACAGGAGCAGCTCCCGGAGCACCTGAAGTGCTGGTTACCTGCACACCAGCCACCTTACCCATAAGCCCCTGAACCGGATTGGAAGCTGTAATTCGTGTCAATTCCTCCGCTTTCACAGAGCTCACTGAACCTGTTAGATCACTCTTTCTTACTGTGCCATATCCAATCACAACGATTTCTCCTAAGGCCACTTTTTCTGTTTCGAGTAAAACCTCAATAAATTGTTGCGACCCTGGTTGTATCTCCTTACTATTATAGCCCACAAAGGATATAACCAATACCTCATCTCCCGGTTGAAGCCGAAGAGAAAAATTTCCATTCAGATCGGTGATAGTACCTCTTGTAGTACCTTTTATTATTACATTGGCCCCTGGAAGAGGTTCCTTTGTTTCCGCATCACGAACAACACCGCCCAGAATCTTCTCCTGAGCCAAAAGAATCCCTGTACTGCCAAAAAGGAAAACAAACAGGAAAAAACACGTTATACAAATAAGACCAGTTTTTTTCATAGGTAGCAGGTATATGGTTTTGACATCGAAATACTGCTTCGCAAAAGAAAAGCAGGTTAAAGATACATCAGTAGGGATGGGGATTATCCAAAGAAAGCTTCACAAAAAATACACCATGCTATGATGATTTGCGGCACATACCTCATCATTACTACACCATGAGTTTTTAAATAATTGATTATCTGAATTTTGCGATAAATGTTTATTAACAGGAAACGGAAAAAATTTCAGAATTGCATCAGATAGTCTGTAAGGTTTGCATCGCGATCCAGATTAAGCTTCTTACGCAACCGGTACCTGTGATTTTCCACTCCGCGGGTAGTAATGCCCAGCAGAGCAGCTATTTTCTTGGAAGAAAGATTCATTCGTATGAAAGCACAAAGTTTGAGGTCTCCCGGGGTTAAATCAGGATACTGTTTCTTGATTCTTTTCAAAAATTCCTCATGCGCCTGTTCAAAATTACTTTCGAACACCTTCCAATCCTCTTCATCGGTTATGTTACGGTCGAGTAATCTGAGCACATTTCGAAACTGCGACGAAAAATTCTGTTCAGCTGGCTTTTTCATTTGACCAAGCAGTCGTTTAATTTCCATCAGCAGTTCGTTTTTCTTAATTATGGAATAAGTGGTATTGGCCAGCTGCAAGCTTTTATAGTGAACCTCAGCTTCCAGCTTTTCGTTGCGAAGCCTTATCATTTCCCTTTCTTTCTCAATCCGCAATTTACGCGCCTGATTTTCCAGACGTCTTTTTACATAGATTCTGGACATGTAGACAAACACCATCAAAATCAATCCATATATTATTTTCGACAAAGTTGACCAGTACCAAGGGCGTCGAACAATAAAAGTAAAAGTGCCTTCTTCGGAGTACTCCCCTCCTGATGTTACTGCCTTTACATGGAAGGTATATTTCCCCCAGGGAAGTCGTTCATAACGTACATACGGTAACTCAGAGCTAGTCCATCCCTTATCCATTCCGTCGAGCTTAATCTGAAAAAAAGGTTTTGACGTGTATATAGGGCATGAAAATCGAAAAACAACGCTGTTTTGAGAAAAAGGTATCATAACGGGGTCCCCGATTCCTTTCAATACAGGATATTGCGTCGAGTCTTTTCTTCCAAAAGACTCAGCAATTTCTATGCAGGCACTCTTATTCCCATACATCACCTGTTTTGCATGATCTGAAAAGAGAGCAAGTCCATTCTCCAGCCCTGTAAGCCATACATCGGAATCAAGAGGAAAAACAAACTCGAAATTTCTTACAAGCTTGTTATCAAAAAGATCGGCGGAATATGTACCTGAGTTAATGAGATTTCCCTTTTGAACCTTATACAAATCGAGTGAATTATCTGTGACAAAAAAATAGGAATGTTCCCCGGCTGCAAGAATTTGTCTGATAAGATAATCTGGCTTCAGACGGGAATGAATAAAGTCAAAAACCACCATACTATCCAGAAGATCGTCATACGAAAAAACCTTTCCCTCATTTAAAAAAACAAGGTGATTTTCAAAAAGGGCTATCCTGATACCGTAATCACTTTTAAATCCCTTCTTTTTCCCATAAAAGAAAACTTGTTCTGCTGCTGTCAGGTCAGATGAAAGTTTAATTTTGAACAAACCTCGTTGAAGGTGGCCTGCCCATATATTTCCGCTTTGATCAGTCATGATTTGTCGGATCGGATGACGGAATCCACCGACTGTATTCCGGAATATCCATTTCTGGTTTTTCTCAGCATAAACAACCAGATCAGTATATGTGCTCTGAATAAGATAGTTATCTGATCCTGATCGGTAGTTTGTAAAAGAAAATCCCCCTGTCACCGGAGAAATTTTAACGATCCTGTCGGCGTAAACTTCAAACGTTCCTTCATTATGCCCACAAAGAAGCTGGGAGGACGTAGCATGAAATGACCATACCTGCCCCTGACTTCCAGGTATAAGACGGAAAACAGGCTGCAAAATATTGCCTGTGATATGAAAAGGTGAACAGAAAATCCCCTGGTTTGTGCCTGCATATAAATATCCCTCATGGATAGCAATGGCATAGACAGAACCCAATTTTCCCGAAGGATCGAAAGAAAATGACACGGGACTGGAAACTATAACCAAATCAATACCATTGTCCAACCCAAGCCAGACATTATTGTCCTGATCGGTAAAAGTTGATAACACGGTATTGTTCTGTATCCCGTTTTCTCGTGAAATATGAAACAGCAAATTACCCTCCCGGGTAAAAGCATATACGCCTTCCAGAATCGTGCCCAGAATAAAAACACTGTCGCGGGTAACAGTACCTCGGTTAATAACGGCGTTGCCTATCAGAGACCATTGTTTCTGAAACCAGGGAAGCAGTTTCCCTGATAATTCGTATAAATAGATACCCTTATTAGCTGTGGCCACCAGAAGAGTTTCCCTGTCATAAGGCAACAGCACTCTTATCTCCGTATTTTTGAAAAAATCTGATGTGTCCAATGGTACGATTTTTTTGCTCGTAAGTTCAAAAAGCCCGTGATCGGCAATTACAAGAAAAAGTTGTGAATTAATTTTGGTGAAGCATGTTATAAAACCCGGAGGAAATATTGGTTCAACAGAATTTCCGTCCCAGGCAAAAATCACTGAAAAAGCCTGAAAATAGACAATACCTCTCCAGGAAAGAATATTCCATATTTCTTCGTTATGAAATTGATAATTTTTAAGCTCGGAAACAAGGGAGACATATTTCATTTTCCCATCTTTTGTTTTCTCCCAGAATCCAAATTCTTCGAAAGATCCTGCATATATTCGCCCTGTCGAATCACAAAGGACAGAGCGAACAATAGTTCCTGCAGGAAATGGAAATGTTCTCCATACCGAGCCATTGAATTCAACCAGTCCTTTGTTGTTTGCGAAATACATTCTTCCATTTCCATCCTGACTGATGCTCCAGTTCTGTTTATCAGCTCCATAAACCGAGGAAGGAAAATTTCTGATACGAGGTCTTTCCAACCTAAAAATTTGAGCATTCAGGTTATACTGTATAAAACCGGCAACTAAAACAATAAAGAAAAAAATCAATCTTTCATCTCGATTTTTTTCCATACTGGAATCCGTAATAAAGTTTGCCTCCATGAGAAAATCTCATAAGATATCAGCTAAGATAAGCATTTCCGCAATGAATAACTGCATTTTGCAAATTCATTCTTATTGGTTAATTTTGCACCCGCTTTGCCCTGTGGTGTAATTGGCAACACGTCTGACTCTGGATCAGAAAAGTCCAGGTTCGAGCCCTGGCAGGGCAACAAGAATACAATCCAAAACCCGCTCATAAGCGGGTTTTTTTGCTTCACCCCTTTTTCTTTTCTAACAAACTATACAAGAAATTCATCTAGTGTATTGATATTTTCATTCTCTGAAGCTAAACAATACGGATCAATGCTTTCTATTGTAGATCCAAAATAGCAGGCAAAAGCACGACACCCTCCACCACATAGACTTTTAGACCTGCATTCCCGGCATTTCCCATTGACTTCCTCTGCAGTAAATCTCCGCAGTATTGCCAGAAGCGATGAATGATTCCATATATTTTCAATTCTATCTTCCGGCCACTTCCCAACAGGAAAATCTGTGAGAAAGGGACATGGATACAGAGTTCCATCAGGATACACCGCAAGTGTTTCTTTGCCGGCAGGACAATACATAAATTTTTTCTGCTCCTTCAAACCTGCTGTTGCCATCAAGTAATCCATCTCCGTATAAATCTGAAATCCGCAGGGTACATCTTTTCGCTTTTTTTCAATCATGCAATAAAGTTGGGTAATTTCTTTCTTCGACAGCATAAATTGCGATGCTCTCTGCTTTCCCCTGCCAACAGGGTAAAAAGGAATAATTTTTATTCCGGCACATTGCATGCCGACAGCCCAATCAATAACCTTTTCCACATCACTAACCAACCCTTTTCTGACAGTATGACTGATACTTACAATGATTCCTTCATCCAACATCCTTCGCACAGCTTTTACCGAGAATTTGTATGCACTATTTTTTCCACGAAAAATATTATGAACATCTTCCGAACCATCAATACTGACCTGAACCTGAAATACACGGCTGTGTGCAATGCGCCTGACCATTCTTTTGTCAATCAGTGTTCCATTAGAGGCGAGATCAACCCGCATACCATACGAAGCAGCATGATCAATGAGTCTGAACAAATCTTCACGCAACAGAGGCTCTCCTCCCGAAAGAGAAAGATATAGTACGCCTAATTCTCCAAGTTCATCAATCAATCTCTGCGCTTCATTTTCTGACAACTCCCGTAATGCTTCTGCCCCGCCTTCTAAAAGGCAATGCTGGCAATGAAGATTGCATTTCTGCGTTATATACCATATAATGCTTTTAGGAGTATTATGAGTAAATACTTTCTGAGAAATTTTGTCCCGTTCTTTACCTTTTTGTTTCCTTTTAGAGGAATCTTTCAGATCAATAGCTCCAGTATTGATTGCTTTTTCAAGAACTCTGTTCACCTTTTCATCAGTCTCTTCATGCGACAGTCCGAATTTTTCACTCAACTGCTTCTTAATTAATGAAATCGAATTGCTACCATTACACATGGAAACAATAAACGCCTCCTGCATTCCAAGATGCTCCTCAAGAGAGAGTGGAGCATAAAAAAGGATGCCTCCAGACGATTCCGGGCGAAACACAGCAAAACGAGAAAGGATAGGAATTAACTCATCGTGTCTTTTCCCCCCGAAATAGTTGTTTTTTAGATTATACATGATGAAAAGATACAAAAATCAGCATTTCTAAAAAAGCACCCATTTGGAAATAATGTAAGAAGAATTATTCTTTCTTTTTTTCGGTTCAATACAAAGACTGCATTTTTAATTATATTTACATATTTAATAACCTTCAGCATGAAAAATTTTCTTACCTCATTAACTATTCTGGCATTAATTGCTCTGTCTTCCAACGGATGCAAAAAAGACGAAGATCCTTCCAACTATTTTTCTTTTCAAGGAAAAAATTACGCTATTACAGAAGCATACGTAACCAAAATTATCCTGACCAATAGCGAGACTAATCAGGAACTGGACATGTACCAGTTTGAATTCCTGCATGTGAAAGATGCTGATTCCGCAGCTCTGCTTCTTGCTGTTGTAGACCAGAACACCAACGAACTGGGGGGTGATTATGCCGGAAGAAGTATTAGTTCCAGTGACAGCCGCGGTCTTTTCCCATTTCTTTTCTTTGCTGCGAGTGGCATTGCATTGCCTGATCATTCTGCCTACCTCACCGGACCAGGTGGACTCGTTTCCATTAATAAGAGAGAAGCAAATTATACTATCAATATTTCCAGCATTACTGCCGGAACATATGATCAAGACTGGAATTTTGCCGAGAAAGGAAAAATCAAAGGATATTATAAGGGTCAAATTATGATGGATGTAAGAGACTTACGTGAACAGGGATCTGTGAATCCATCCCGCTTATACCTTTATATGAAACCTCACAACGGAATCTTCCTTAAAGATTAGTTTCCTTACGAACTTTTCTCGACAGGATATTTAAATTGACATTATTCCATTCAAAAGGAATTAATCCATCCACCATGGACCTTTAAGAATTCGCCAGCGCCCATCAAAAAACACAAGATTACCAACAAGAAGCTTCTCCCTGCGTTTATCGGATTCAAGAATTACAACAGGAGCTGCCAATTTAAAATCATCTCTTTCCTGAACTTTGGTTCGGAGAAATCTTTGAATAAAACAATTTTTCAAGAATTCTTCTCCAACATCCTTTCGGAGATTATCAAACCAGATAGCCCTGGTGGTAAGATTATAATCACCTTGTCTGACCGATTCAAAGAATTCCTGCAGGTTCTTTTCACGCTGCTGTTCATCCATAGGTAGCGCTTGTAAAAATAGCAGGCTTTCCTGTTCGGTCATATACAAACTCAGAAACTCCTGCCGGTTATTTTCCCGGAGAAGTTTTACTACATATTCACAAAAATCATCAACTTTTTTTGCATCAGGACCGGGAACAGCACAGCCCATCAAAATAAGAATCATTGCCAGGGGAACAAGTAATTTTCTCATCGAATTCATTCATCCAAAAGTTATCAAATGACGAAGATACATAAGATTAATCAAATCGAATCTCATTATGAATGCTATTAAATACTTTTGAGGTGGTTTTATCAATTATCATAACTTTGCGCCATCTTACAATGAACCTTTATGGCACAAATTCTTGACACACAACTAATGCATCCAAAGGACCAGATAGTATTAATTATCAGCAGAAAATACAAGCGTGGTCTGACAACTACTTCAGGTGGGAACATCTCTATTATTGATGATGACGGTAATATATGGATTACGCCATCAGCTGTTGATAAAGGGTCCCTCAGGCCAAGTGATATTATGTGCATCACCCGTGAAGGGAAAATCATTGGCCGCCATAAACCTTCTTCTGAATATCCGTTTCATCGGGCCATTTATGCAGCCCGTCCTGATCTTAAGGCCATTGTGCATGCTCATCCACCTGCCCTGGTTGCCTTCAGTATTGTACATCAGATTCCTGATACCAACATCATTCCACAAGCAAAACACATCTGCGGTCCGGTAGGATTTGTCCCATATGCTCTTCCCGGAAGTGAAGAACTGGGAACAAAAATTGCTGATATTATTGGTAAGGGTTATGACTCCGTTATTCTTGAGAACCATGGGACGGTTGTTGGAGGCAAGGATCTTTCAGATGCGTTTGAACGATTTGAAACACTTGAATTTTGTGCCCGTACTATTATCAAAGGAAAAACAATAGGTGAGCCGCGTTATCTTTCCGATCATCAGATTGAAGAGTTTGAAGCGCAGATACCACGCCTGCAACCTGAAATGGAAAAAGCGGAATATCCTTCTGATGAGCGTGAAAAAAGGGAACAGATAGTAAAAATTGTTCAGCGGGCTTGCGAACAGGGCCTTATGATCAGTTCGTATGGAACTGTTTCTGTTCGCTGGCGAGGAAATGATTTTCTGATAACTCCCACTGACAAGCTCCGATGGGACATTCAGCGGAATGATATTGTTCAGATTCGTGAAGGGAAACGTGAATCGGGTAAACTCCCTTCCCGCTCAGTCTGGCTCCATCAGGAAATCTACCGCCGGAACCCGCATATCAATTCCATTATTCTTACGCAATCTCCTAACCTGATGGCCTTTGGCGTCACCGGAAGCAAATTTGAAGTAAGAACGATACCTGAAAGCTGGATCTTTCTGCAGGACGTTCCCATGGTTCCTTTCGGATCCCATTTTGCCGGGAAAGAAGATATTCTCAGGATCATTTCTTCTTCCACTCCTGCTGTTATTATTGAAAATGACTCGGTGCTCGTAACAGGTGATCAGCTTCTTCAGACATTTGACAGGCTGGAGGTTGCTGAATTCAGCGCTAAATCACTTATCTATGGCAAAGCACTTGGAAGCCTCTTTCCAATTAATGAACATCAGATTGAAGAACTCCGGAAGGCCTTTTTCAAATGATTTTCTTATTACATAGAGAACATAAATGCATTGCAATACCCTATGTGTTCTATGTATTTTTTCAGATGTTCTCTGTTTTTAACCCAGATCCGTCATTAGAATTATGAAGGCACATGGAAAGGCCGACTCATTTGTTCAGTTGAGCTCCAAAGGTCTTTGAACCAATCCCTCCTTTTCATTTGCATGGAGAGTTTTAGAATACGGCTATTCCCGTTTTTAATACTATAGCCGCCTATGGCAAAGACCCAGTACCTAAGGGTTTTCATCTGGTGCTGCACCCTTGTTCCCATCACGGCCTGACGG
>CAZJQN010000051.1:0-22659 GCA_964548125.1 uncultured Bacteroidales bacterium
GTTACCTGTAGTTTTTGTTTCATAACTTGTATGCATCTGCAACTCGAATAGTTATAACTGGTTTAAAGTCATCAAATTTAACACTTAACCAGTGTTTAAAAAATTGGGTAGTACTATAATTTTTCAACTGTTAATTGCTATGGGAAAATAGTCTAACTTTCATGGCGGGTTAAGTTTCAGAGTTTGTCTTGTCATTTTGACATTTGTCGTTATCATAACAGTAATTGTGTCAGTTTTGGTACAATTCCCATTTATTCCTTTTAAGCTCTTGGAAGAGCAGACTAATGAATTAATTGGGGTTATCCCTCTTTAGAAAAACCAACTTTCAGGTGAATTGAAAATTCGATTGAATGATAGTTTTTCTTAATCCCGGATTACGCATGAGGAGCTATACGAACTGGAGCGTAGCGGGGCAGCTTGAGATGCTGGCATCAGGGTTAACCCCGATGAAACGAAGTGAAATCGGCCTTTTGGGCACGATATGCATCTAGTAATGCATATCGTGGGTCAATTGCAATGAATTAAGTAAATTTCTGATGCGTTTTTTGCGATTAATATATCATTTAAACAATAAAAAATTGATTTTTGAAAAAAAACGATATTTGCATGGATTTTGTAATGACCTTGTTCTGATATGAACAACAACAGAGAACTAACTCAGGTAATCAGGTTTCGTCCTGTTGAGTGGGCTTTGTTGATATATCTTGTCTTTACCGGTCTGCTCAATATATTGTATTTTAAAACTCTGGGGGCAACGTGGATTCATCTGGGTGCCAGAGTGACCCTTTTCAGCGGACTTATGTTGCTTATTATTCTGCAGATGAGGTTCAATAACTGGTTTATCGATTTTCTGCGGAGTTTTTACCCGTTGGCCACTCTTGGATATCTATATGGAGAAACAGACTTTTACAATAATATATGGCATAATTACCTGGATGCCTGGTTTGAAAAAACCGATTTCCTGATTTTTGGTTTTCAACCCAGTATTAGATTTTCTGAAGTTTTTCACTGGACATGGTTTCAGGAACTGATGAGCCTGTCATACATGTCGTATTTCCTGATGATTTTTGGTGTGCTCTGGACCATCTATCGCTATAACAGAGAATATTTTAACCGAAGTATTTTTATTGTTCTTCAGTCGTTCTTCTTTTATTATTTGATATTCATTATTTTACCGGTTCAGGGACCGCAATTCTGGTTTCCCGCGCCATTAAATGGGCTACCGGAAGGAGGTGCATTTCAAAAACTCTTGCGTTTTATACAGTCAGTTGGCGAAAGGCCTACTGGTGCTTTCCCTAGCTCTCATGTTGGTATTTCTGTTATTCTTTGCTATCTTTCCTATCAATATGCCAGACCCCTGTTCCGTTGGATGGTTGGCATTTTAGTTCTTCTGTCGTGCTCGGCTGTTTATCTGAAAGCCCATTATTTTGTAGATATTGTTGGTGGACTTCTGACAGCGCCAATTATGATCTTGCTTACAACATCCCTGCTCAGTTTATTCAGTGAACGCAGTCTTGAATGGTTGCGAACTTTGCATCCAGCGGAAATTTTTCTCTTTGTGCGCCGTAACAGAAACCGATAGGACAGAACATCGATAATGAAAAAAGTATATCTTTCGCACAAAATCAC
This sequence comes from uncultured Bacteroidales bacterium, assembly GCA_964548125.1. Lineage (GTDB taxonomy): Bacteria > Bacteroidota > Bacteroidia > Bacteroidales > JAAYUG01 > JAAYUG01. The sequence goes on from CAZJQN010000051.1 coordinate 1,630, forward strand.
ATCCGATGAATATTGAAATTCGTGAGGTAAAAACCGCGAAGGATCTTCGCACATATATCTATTTACCGGAAAAGATTCATGCCAATCATCCCAACTGGGTGCATCCTTTATATATGGATGAGAAGGTTTTTTATAATCCCAGAAAGAACAAATCTTTCTCATACTGTGATACCGTCCTGGCACTTGCGTGGAAGGATGGAAAACCGGTCGGGAGAATTATGGGAATCATCAATAACCGGTACAATGAGATTCACCAGGAACGAAATGCGCGCTTTGCTTTTCTTGATTGCGAAAAAGATCTGAATGTATGCAGAGCACTTCTTGAATACGTTGAAAACTGGGCGCGAAACAAGGGAATGGTTAAGTTGGTTGGCCCTCTGGCCTTTTCTGATAAAGACCCACAGGGGTTCCTCATCGAAGGTTTTAACGAACGGGTTGTGATTGCTACCAATTATAATTTTCCCTGGATGCCGGAATTCATGGAAAAACTTGGTTATGCCAAGGAAGTGGATCTGGTATCTTATAAACTGATCATTCCGGAGCAAATTCCTGAATTCTACACAAAAATATATGAGCGAATTATGGTGAACAATCATTATGTTCTCCATGAATTCAATACTAAGAAGGAACTAAAACCATGGATTGTTCCGATTTTCAGGCTTATCAATGAAGCCTATGCCGATATTTATGGCTTTATTCCTTTGCAGGAAAAGGAAATGTATGAACTGGCGGGAAGGTATCTTCCTGTTCTTGATCCGCGGTTCATTAAGGTAATAACCAACCCGGATGACGAGGTTCTGGCTTTTATTGTAGCTATGCCTGAATTGAGTGAGGGGATCAGAAAGGCCAGAGGGAGACTTCTTCCATTTGGAATCTTCCATATTTTGATGGAATCAAAAAGGACAAAGATGCTGACAACTCTTCTGGGAGCTATAAAGGAACCATACAGGGGGAAAGGCCTTGACAGCATACTGGCTATTAAGATTCTTGAGTCAGCTAAAAAGGCAGGGATGGAACTTATTGATAGTCATCTAATTCTTGAACATAACACACGTATGCGGGCTGAATACGAGCATGTAAACGGTATTTTGCATAAACGGTTTCGTATTTTTCAAAAGCCCCTCTGAGCCCATTTTGTCTCTATAGATTCAACATTTTAAGACAGAGCTGAATATCTTCATCATTTCCTGTATGTTTTCCTGGAACATCAGATAGTTTGACGGTTTTAACCCATCCGAAGCGCGGATGTGGTTTGGCTGCTGTCATCTTGATAACAATATTCAAAGGGGAAACGCCTACATCATTGGTCAAAAACGTCCCGATACCGTATGCATCATGTATGCGTCCGTTGACATGCCGCTTAATTCGCCTGACTTCTTCAAGGTTCAGTGCATCGCTATATACGATTGTTTTTGAACGAGGATCGATCCTGTTTTGCTCGTAAAACCGTATTGTCTTTTCTGTAAATTCAATGGGATCTCCGCTGTCCCAGCGCACACCATCAAACAGTTTCGCATGTTTCAGGGTGAAACTCCGGAAAAAGGCTTCACTTGTAAAAGTGTCGGAAAGTGCAATACCCAGACTACCCTGGTAAACATCTACCCATTTCTCCAGTGCTATGCTATTGGCCATGCGGTATCCAAAATGGGCGGCATGATACATGAACCACTCATGCGGATGGGTTCCCATCGGGGTCAAATTATGCTTCATAGCAAAATAAACATTGCTTGTGCCAAGAAAATATCGACCCGCATATGCAATTAGTGTCTGAAGTACCCTGTCCTGAACTTCAAATGAGAATCTCCGCCTTGTGCCAAATTCTGAAAAATCGGCTTCCAGATTTTTCAACTCGTTTGCTTTTATTCTGGCCTTTTCTTCTATGCCTTCCGGATGTTTCCCCGTCATCTTGTAATACAGTTCCGAGATTGTTGCCAGCAGGGGAACTTCCCACAATACAGTACGGTACCATGGTCCTTCAATTTCGACCTCCAGATTGCCTCCTTCCTGTCGGATGGAAACTTCTTCCGGATTGTAGCGATATCCTTTCAGTAAATCAAAAAACACCGGATCAAAATAGTAGCATTTGCGGCGCATAAATTCCTCTTCTTCCCTGCTAAGAAAAACCATTGCCATATGGTTTACCTCTTCTGCAAGTCTCCTGTCAAATCCTTCGGGAAATGGTGTTGCGCCTCGGTTTATAAACCTGTACCTTGCGAGAGCTTCTGGATATAGCTTCTGAATGGCGTTCATTGTAGTGAACTTGTACAGGTCATTATCAGTAAAGTATCTGATAATCATAATGATCGCTTTTTTATGCCGGTATAGGGATTTTTGAGTCGCTTCTTCTCATGCCGGAAGCAAAAGCCTTTTTATAGATGGTAGCAGCAATGTCCTCAAATCCGGGGACGGAGGATGTGCAATCTTCCAGCAACACAATCTTTTTTAGCAGATTGGGAAATTCACCAAGCTGTTTGATTGTATTGGCCACACAATGACTTTTGGCTTCTCCGGCAAGGTAAATATTGTCATACATCTCAAGCTCCTTCAGAAGTTGGTAATTCACCCTGGTTTCTTCATCATCCTCAACAGGAATATTGGCACGGATGGCGCCAAAGTGTTCCGTGAGGGGATTGGAACCTTTGATCACGATGCGGAAAAACTTTCCTTCACTGGCCCATTCGCGTAAAGCATCCATAACTTCATCCGCAATTGATGCCCCCCGGCTTCCCATAATGCAATGCTCAGGCCAGATAGTGTGCATATATTCACCTTGTTGTTCCAGCTTTTTTACATAAGCATGCGCTGTTTGCGGAAAAAATAGCGCTCTCCACTTCCCTTGTTCAATGTCCTGCCATGAAATCTGTGTAAAAGGTTCAGGATGCCTGCCCTCTCTGTCTGCCCAGAAACCGGGATGCGAAATATCCGTTACCTGATGAAAATCCATGGTAAAAAAAATCCTTTCAATCAGGTTCCTGTTTTTCCTGATAAAATTAGCTGTTCTTTTAACATCATCTTCAGCTCCGGGGACAAACAGGGCACCATTTGGATGACAGAAATCGTACTGCATGTCGATCAGCAACAATGCATTTCGTTGATTTATCATGGTTTTTTTAATTCAGATTTAACATTGATCAGTCAGAAGACAGGTGAACACATTTAATTATTTATGATTTCTGATTTGCTGAAAGAGTTTCTGCAAAAGTAAAGGCTTCAGGATAGCAACCTTTTTTTCTTAGTAACTCAAAACGGGATTGGTCAATCCGATAATAGCGTGCCCGTTTATGCCGTACACCATTGGTTTTCTCTTCCAAAGGTATCAGAAGGCCGGTGCGTAGGATTCTCCGATAAAAGTTCCGGCGATCAATATGCTGGGCCATAATCGATTCATAAAGCCTTACCAGTTGAGGAAGAGTGAATTTTTCTTCGAGCAGTTCATATCCTATGGGTTGGCAGCAGATCTTTTGCCTGAGCTTTTGCATGGCAGTTCGGAAAATAAGTTCATGGTCGAAGGCAAGTTGGGGAAGTTGGTTCACAGGGAACCATTTTGCCTGCCTGGCATCGTCTCCTGCCATAATTTGCGTCAGAGACTGCCTTACCAACGCAATATAAGCTACTGATACTACTCTTCCGCGTGGATCGCGGTTAAGCCCCGAAAAAGTATATAGTTGTTCAAGGCAGGCATCCTTTATACCTGTTTCTTCTTCCAGTTCCCGCCTGGCACATTGTTCCGAAGTTTCGTCCATTTCCAGGAATCCTCCGGGGAAGGCCCAGTATCCTTTGAAAGGATCATTTTTCCTCTCGATAAGAAGGACATTCAAATGTTTCCCGTCAAAACTAAAAATTACACAATCGGAACTTACAGCAGGTCTTGGATAGTCATAGCAATAAGTCATTATTCTTAGTGTAATATTTACACAAAGCTAAAAAAAGAAAGGGAAAGGTAAAATAAAGTAATGTAATTTTCCTCCGCCCGCTTTCATGCGGGGCATGAAGCGTTCGTCGTAAAACAGAAAAAGCCGCTATTGCGGCACATGCTTTGCTTGTGGAGCCGCGGGGATTCGAACCCCGGTCCAAACAGGAAACCCATATGCTTTCTACATGCTTATCCGGTGCTCAGTTTTCGTGCTGCAGCGAGAGACCGGCATCTCTTACCCGAAGGTATCTGCAGCCTTAGCTCCTGTTTTCTCATTTGCCTTCCGGAGCGCCAGGCAAACCAGCCCTGCTTTGCTGGTGCCTCTTAGCCCGGAACCGCAAGGCAGGGTTCCGGAGAGACAGCCTGTCCGCCATCTGATGGCGGAAAAGCCTTAATCTACTATGCTTCGATTAGGCTGCGAGCGCGTAATTAGTTTCGCCATTTATTGGTTTGTAACCAGGATTAACGAGCGTGATTACAAGCTCGGCATGCTTACATACCAGTTTATCCTGCTGTCAAAACCAGTCGGCCCCGGTATTTTTCAGATGCAAAGATACAAAAACTTTGCCAGAAGTTATATAACACATAATAATACAATCAATTTATTGTACATTTGAATACAAGGTGAAAATTCTGTTTCTTTTTAAGTAATCTACTTTCTTGTTATGTCCAATCCGGTTATCTCCATTGGCATTCTTCGTGAAACAATAAAAACTTCAGAGCGTCGTGTACCGTTAACTCCCTGGCAGATATCAAGGTTTATGAAAGACAATCCTCAGGTGCGTTTTGTTGTTCAGCCTTCGGGGAGCCGCTGTTTCACTGATGATGAATACCGGCAGGAAGGAATTGTTCTTTGTGAAGATTTGTCTGGTTGTCAGCTTCTTATGGGGATTAAAGAAGTAAATCCTTATGCACTTATTCCGGGAAAGACATATGCATTTTTTGCACATGTTGCAAAAAAACAGCCACACAATCAGAGACTTCTTCAGTATTTAATTCGGAAAAAGAATTCTCTCATTGATTATGAGTTTATCACAAATGACCAGGGTTCGCGTCTCATAGCCTTTGGCCGGTGGGCAGGAATTGTTGGAGCCTATAATGGAATCAGGGCATGGGGCCTGCGCTATGACGCATGGGATATAAAACCAGCCTGGCAATGTGGAACGTTTGAAACCCTCAAAAAAGAATTGGCGGGTATCCGACCGGGCAAAATGAAAATTCTTATTACAGGTGAGGGCAGGGTTGCTTCAGGAGCTGTGGAAATTATGAACTTGTTAGGAATCAGACGGGTGAAGCCCTCTGAATTTCTCTCAGAATCATTTGAGGGACCCGTATATTGTCAGATTGGGCCGCAGTACTACACAAGGCGTACTGACGGGAAAGTATTTGATTTCCGCGATTTTGTGCAACATCCCGATGCATTTATTTCAGCATTTATGCCTTTTATGAGGGTCACAGATCTTCTGATTACCGGCCACTACTGGGATCCAAAATCACCTCGCCTGTTCACCATAGAGGAACTGACCTCCGGACCGCTTCGTTGCAAAATCATTGCCGATATCAGCTGTGATATAAACGGTTCGGTGCCCACAACCATTAGGTCAGCATCAGTTGAGGAACCTTTTTATGATGTGGATCCTCTTACGGGAGAAGAAAGGAAGGCATTCAGCCATTCCGATAATATTACAGTTATGGCGGTTGATAATCTTCCTGCTGAGCTGCCACGTGACGCTTCGGAGGATTTCGGAAATGCTTTGCTAGAATATTTTTTACCCGAGTATCTGAAAACATATTCGCCACTTATCGAAAGAGCAACTATTGTAAGGGAAGGTGAGCTGACCCAACGTTTTTTATATCTGGCCGACTACGCGGGAGTTTCCCGCAAAAGGAATTTTTATTGACTGAAATACAGATTGTTAAATAGTTGAAAAATATTCGATGAGAGAGTACAGGGAATCCAACAATTCATTATATTGCAGCATCCTAACCAATGACCAGATGAAATGCCAGTTTACCGGCGAATGCGGGTTTTATGCACGGTATGCCGGGTCAAAAAATCCTCTGTACAGAGGGTTTGTTTTGCGTTATTGCCATGGTGATGAATGCCGCTTTTGCGAACGCATTCTGCATATGGATGAGTTGGTAAGCGAGGGGCTGGAAAATATGTTTCCCAGCGGACAGCTTCTTCCTCGTTAATGGCAATATATTCTGTGTACGGAAATGATTTTCATTTCCCGTAAATTGTATTTTATTCTTTCAGAGAAATTCGGGATTAGAAGCAATCCTTATCTGGTAGATCTGATTGAAGTGAAATTTCCTGGAATGGCTGGATCGGCTCTTTTTCGAAAGGGGAGTATAAAAAGGATTAAAGATTCTTAAGTTTTTTTATCTGCTTTAGTGGTTCCGCACTTCGGAATATATAAGTGCCGGCAACAAGAACATTTGCCCCTGCCTTAACAAGAAGAGGAGCCGTTTTATCATCTACTCCGCCGTCCACTTCAAGATAACAGGCAGGATTTGTTGCGTTCATCATGTCTTTAAGTTCGCTGATTTTGCTATAAGAATGCTCAATGAACATCTGGCCGCCATAGCCAGGGTTGACAGTCATGATAAGCACCAGGTCCAGGTCGTGAAGAATATCCTTCAGCAGAGTGACAGGGGTATGGGGATTCAGTGCCACGCCCGCTTTCATACCAAGGGCGCGGATATGCTGAACGGTGCGGTGCAGATGCGTGCATGCTTCATAATGAACTGTAAGGATATCTGCTCCTGAGTCCCTGAAGCGTTCTAAATGCCGGTCAGGTTCCGTAATCATCAGATGCACATCCAGCGGCTTTTTTGATATGCTTTTTATCTGACTAATTATGGGAAATCCAAAGGTCAGATTCGGAACGTAAACTCCGTCCATAATATCAAGATGTAACCAATCTGCATCGCTTTTGTTGACAACTTCAACAGCATCGGAGAGATGCAGAAAATCAGCATTCAGAATGGACGGTGAAACAAGTACCCTCATAAGCAATGTTTCTGCAAATGTAATGTTTACCTGGCAAAAAGCCAGCCTCAATTAAGGCTTATTTCACCAGTTCGAGTCCTTCGGCTGCTGATTTATCCCCCGGCCTGTTGAGAAGGGTTTTCTGGAACAAAACTTTGGCTTCCTGGTTCTTTCCCATTTTGAATTTTGTCCATGCAAGCATTATCAACCCGTCATAATCGAAAGGATACAAGTTGACTACTTTTTCAAACATTTTTTCTGCCGCACTGAAATTACCTCTGTTATAAAGAATTAAACCTTTTCGGTAGCTTGCAATGGTATTGTTAGGGTCAATGGAAAGAATTTTGTCGTACATATTCAATACCTCATCCCATTTATTCAGAGCTGCTGCTGGAAAAGCATATCCGAAGCATGGTTCAATGGCATAGGGCATGAGTTCCATGGCCTTTTGGTAATATTTCAGCGAAACTTCCTGCTGATTGTTAAGATAAGCAAGCCAACCCATACGAAGGTTGATTTCGTAAGAGTTCTCATTGTAGACTTTTTGCAGGGTTTCAAAAGCCTTTCCGTATTCCTTTTTTGCTTCCAGGTCGTAACTTGTACTGAATGCTTTGACAAGATCCTGATGATTCTGGTTAAAGGCTTTCTGGCTTAAAGTTAGTGCCAGAAGTACGATGACGATTTTTTTTACTGATCTTAAAGTTTCCATGATACACCTCCAGTAATTGAATATGATGTGAAATTAATTTGGTTCATAATGAGTTGCGATGAAGTGAAATTACTTTCCCCTTTTAGGAAAGACCCTTTTACGAAAACACTCCATCGGGAAGACGGCAGGAAAAAGAGTGATGCATGGGCAAGCAGGGTGTACGGGTTTTCCTGATTGTAGACAATATATCCCATTGCATCTGAAAAATAATACATTTTACCCGCTGACAACCCGATTTCAGACCAGCATCCGGGTGCAATTTTCAAACCAGCAGTTATTTGCTGAATATTGTGAAATATGCTTTCAGGATTTTGTTTCAGGAAGTTGAGATGGTATGTCGCATATAAATTCATATTTCCTAAAGGATAAATTTCGATTCCTGCTCTGTGTTGCTGTGTGTGAATGGAACCAAACCAAGAATTGCTGCTGGAATAGTTCATTGTAATTAACCGGCCTGTTAATCTGGCTGATACACCTGCCAGGTAATTGTTTTGATAAGCATAAAGGATTTGTGTGCGGCTGAAACTTTTGTCGTACACATAAGGGTCATGCAAATAAATATAGTGGCCCCATGTTGATACTGCAAAACCCGGAACCACTAAAAATGAAAGGTTCAAATAATATTGATATTGGTTCAACCAGGCTTTAAAAAGGTAATCTCTGGCTGATGTTTTTTCGTAGTATGTACTTTGTTGTTTGAAGTTTGTAAACGAATGGATAAGACGTATCCTTTTGCCTGCGAACTGAGTAAGTGTCAGATTCAGATTATGCATTTGTTCAGGTATTTGCTGTTTCCCTTCGGTTAAATCAGGTACAGGGAATGAATAAGGTTCCGGTCGGAATGTCCTGTAGGTATAATCAGCTGATAAAGAAGTAATAAAACGTGGTTGGATACCTAATCTTTCCTGTGTTTCAGGTGTAAGTTCTTTCCCTGTTAGGTGGGCGTCCATATCTCTGTTGAGGAAGAGATAGGAATAATAAAGGTATTCCAGGGCGACCTGGCTGTTGGGATCAAATTGCAGTGCTTTTCGGAAATGTGGAATGGCCAGAGAGTACTTGTTTTTTTCATAATAGGCAATTCCTAATCGCATCCGCAAATAGTAAAAGTCAATGCCATCTCTGATGAAGTTCTTGCCCGCATTGGTCAGAGAATCCCATTTTTGTTCAAGATAATACCTGTAGGTGAGAGCATCGGCCCTGAAAATACCGGCAGGAGTTTGTGCATCCGCAGTAACTACAACTCCGCGAATGGTAACACAATGTAAGAGAATGAGATAAATAACTTTGAGTTTAATCTTCATACGCAGCAATTTTCCCAATTCCATCCTTTGTTACCGTACTTTCAAATAGAATCCTTTTTCTTTTTCTGAGAGCATATTCCTTGGTGATTTTCGAAAAAATCTTTATTTCATTGGGAGAAAGGACAGTGCTTTCTGTTCTGTATTGCAACGTATATCTGGCATGCATAAATTGAAAAAAGGGAGCTATGAGATCCTGTAAAACCAGTTCAAGCGGTTTGAATATTTGAAAGGCAGGGATTTCTGATTCGATAGCTTTATCTGCATCTGTACTAAGAACAACTTCATAAAATGCCAGATAGAAGTAATATAACAACGATTTTCGGTTTCCTTCAAAATGGACAAAACGAAAGAAAACTCCGTCATTGACAAAATAAGCGGACGATTTATACCTGGGGCAATAAAGGTAGGTTTCATTATAAATGTTGGTTGCAACTTCCCATGTTGTAATAGATTCTTCTCCGTTTAATGAAAAAGTCACCTCAATTTTTTGTCTGGGTACTATATCAAATGTTTTCCTGAGCAGAGGATCAATGGTTATGTTGGATACTATATCGTTTTGTGAAGGAGATTGGAATTGATGCAGGAACTTCCCTTTTTCTTTTGTCACCATATAATGACTAATTGGATACTGAATGGTTTTAGAACCAATAGATGGTGTTGCTTGCAGCTGAAAATGAAGATGCGGATATGGAGAACGTCCTGAATTTCCGCAAGCCCCCATTATCTGACCTGCTTTAACATGTTCTCCCTGTTTTACTTTGATACTGCCTTTTTTCAAATGACTCAGCTGACTGTACAAATATGGGGTATGTTTTATAACAATCGTATTTCCCCAGTTCTTTACAAGGTTCACTTTTCCAATCGGATTGTCGTCTATCTCATTCTCAATAGCAACAATTTCTCCATCGGCAGGAGCAATAACAGGTTTCCCAAAACAGTAATAATCTTCGGGTTTCAGTCCTTCTCCTGAATATTGCAAATTAAAAGCATCTGTTATAACAAAATCCCAGGCAAAACGCCATTCATCCTGATGGGTAAATTCTCCATCATAACCTTGCGCAACAGTCCATTCTCCCCAGAATGGAAGTTTGACAGGAATAAGATGGGCATAACGGAATCTTTCACTCGAAACGCGTGCACTGTAAAGATTCTCTTCCGGGGTCTGTCTTTGTATTATAACTTCAGTCATTTTTGATGATCTGTTGCTCCTGAGACGGAAAGCATACAGGAATAACAAAACCATAAAATTAAAAGGCAGGGAATATACCGGAAGTTGAAAAAGGTTGAAAATATTCTGGAATCCAAGTGAAACGAAAGCAACCATGGGTGTCACAATAATAACCCATAGACAAGAGTAGACAGAAGGAATAAAGAAGTACCCGCCAATGGCAATAGCCGTCAAAATATAATTGAATCCTATGTAACTGTATCCGAGGGAGGATATATCTGCTCCGATAATTTTGTAAAATAACCATGCACTGTAAAAACCAATCAATGAAAGAGAAAAAGCTATGCGCGAAAAGAAAAATAACCCGATAGCAATCAGAGTACCTGCAAAAAGATTGTACTGAAAGAAGATAGCGCCGAGCGATTCAAGATAAATTTTTACGGAGCCGGGAATGGGTAGTTTATTGCTTTCTTCATAGAGACCAACCAGATGGTTTCCTCCAAGTTTGTATAATTCGTTCAGAATGAAAATGGTTCTGGGGCTCAGGGAAAGAGCACCGAAATTTCTTGTGGCCAGTATTACAATCCATACAGATATAAGAAATGGGATGCTTAAAAATGGTAGACTGTATTTGTAAAGTACACCCTGCACTGCAACGGTAAGTAAAACAATAAAAACAGAGGTAATTACAATGAGGAGCAGGAGGAGGGGAGAAGGTTCAAAGAAGATACCCATACAAAGTGCAGTCAACAGGCTGTTAAAGCCATAGATACCTTTTTCGGTAAGTTTCCTGTCATACCCAATCACCAGGGCTGTAACATGTGATGTAAATACAGCCAGAAGTCCGGCCATACCGGCGTACGGATGGATGAACGTAACAAGAAGCAGAAGGATTCCGAATATTTCATTTCCGGAAAAAAATACCTGAGAATAACTCGTCAGTATTCCTTTGAAGTGGGTTAAGGCGTTTTCTGTCGTTATTTTTATCATTTCTGCAGCAAATGGTCGGGAACGAATTCGTATGCTTTAAATGTTTCCAGTGTTTCCTGCTTTCTGACGATATGAACCTTGCCTTGCATATCGATGAGAACAACATTTGGGCGGTACGTAATGAATTGCATCCATTGCGTCATGTTATATGCTCCCGTCCTGGTAATGACAATCCGGTCACCTTTCCTGAGCAAAGGAAGTACAACTGCAGGTCGTATCACATCTATATTCATGCATAAAGGTCCATAGATAATGGTTTCTTCTGTCATTTCCGATGGGGATTTAACAGGAGCTATATGGTGATCGTACCAAAAGGCTGTAAAGAGGATGTTTACTCCGGCGTCAATGATGATAGCTCTTTTCCCGTCAGGAAGCCGCTTATTGGCCAGTACCGTTGCAAAAAGAAAGCCGGCTTCATCAATAAGTGCTCTGCCTGTTTCCAGAATCAGAAGAGGTAACCTTTCCGGAGGAAGGGAAGAGTTGATAAGGGCACCTGTAATGGCCTCGGCATAATCTTCAAAGGAAGGTGCTGCATCTGTTCCGGGCAGATATGTTCCGCGCAGTGTGTTTTTCGAAGCAAATCCTCCTCCGATATCGATATACTCCAAGGCAAGACGGTACTTTGAATAAAGCTGACCGGCAATTTCGGCCATTTTGGAGGCAGCAGCATGGTAAGCAGAAGGCTCCAGAATGTAGGTTCCAATATGCGTATGCAAACCTTTCAGATCAAGTCCGCCTGAAAGCATTATCCTATTGAGGGCTTCCCAAGCTTCCCCGTTTTCATAATTAAAGCCGAACCGGTCCCATGAAGGATATATTCCGGTATTCATATTGATCCGGATTGCCACTCTCGGTTTTATGGATGAAGATCTCGACAGTTCAATAAGCTGGAAAAGTTCATCAAAGTGGTCAATATGGATGAGTGATTTGTTTTCTATTGCCAGTTTCAGATCTTCTTCCTGTTTCGAGGGGCCGTTAAAAATGATTTTTTCGCCGGGAATACCATTACTCAAAGCTTTATGGTATTCATATCCTGAAACAACTTCAGCCCAGGATCCTTCCTGATGGAAAATTTTGCATACAGCATCAAGATAATTGGTTTTATACGACCAGGCAAATTGCACTTTCGGATAGCGGACGGAAAATGCCTGATATGCTTTGCGGTATGTATGGCGGATTGTTCTCTCGGACAGGACAAAGAGGGGTGATCCAAACTGATCCATGAGAGAATCAACAGATACTCCGTCAATAGCATGTATTGGCTCAATTTTGTTTTTCATTCCAAACTTGGCCGGGACTCCGAGAGAAATCTTTTTGATAAAGGGTCTTTCAAAAGGCTGTTTTGTATTCATATTACAATTCTCCTTGTGTATTTAGTTTTTCAAAATCTTTAATATCGATGATCATATCATAGGAAAAGCGCACAAACATCTTTCCTATTGCATATTTTTCAAAGGGTTGTACAGGAATCCCAAGTGCCAGTTTAACAAGGGCTTCAGGAATATTCTGGCCGGCACCTACTGCCAGGTATACCCAGGCGGGGATTCTGGGATTGATTTCGATCACGAAAAACTCGTCATTCAGGTCTTTTATGATTTCCAGTTCCATGCCGCCTTTCCATTTGGTGCTGGAAATAATCTTGCGGGTGAGATCCATGAGCCTTGGTTCATCGATCGTTATTCCGCCCCATGCTTTTCCTTTGTCAGTAATGTAGGTTTTTCGCATGGCTACTGCCCCGATAGTTGTTCCGTTTCCGTCACCCAGAGCAATTACGTTGACTTCAGTACCTTCGACGAACTGCTGAACCACAACAGGCAGGCCCCATTTTGAGCTGATTTTGAAAAGGTAATATTGTGCCTGTTCAATGGAATTAGCGATATAAGCTTCGTAATACTTACCTTTCACCAGAACAGGGAAATGCAGTTTTTTTACTGCTTCTTCCATTTCCGAAGCAGAAAATACTGAAATGCTTTCCGGTACGCTGATTTCATATTTTTCCCCGAAAGTTGGAAGGTTGGATTTGCTGCGTTCATTAAACTGGCTAAGGGTTGGAAGAAAAGTATGGATTCCTTTTTGCAAAAGCATTTTTTCAGCCTTCATGAAAGCCGTCAGCTCCGCATCAAAATTGGGAATCACAACATCAATGGATTCTCTGGCATGGATTTCCAGAATTCTGTTCATAAGGGCATCTGAGCCTTCCGATGGATACGGAACAAGATACGATTTGTCAACAAGATCTTTCATGTATATTCCGGGCTCAAGATTTTCATAAGCCAGGCCGATAATCCGGGGATCGAAAAAGGAGGAATCCCTTATCCCTCTTATGACCGGAATCCCGGGTCCCGGACTATCAATATTGTTCAACCCGGTGACAGCAACAGTGATTTTTCTCCTGTTCATATTTTTTTGTTTTCAACCTAAGTATTTCGATACCGGATGAGTTTAGTCTCCGTTCTCAATAAGCTGATATTGTTTCAGCATCTCCAGAAAATCAAGATAATACCGTTCAAGTGACGCCTCGTCGGTATCATATTTTTGTAGTAAATGCTGTTTGATTTCCTCGTCACTCTTGTTCTCTTTAGCCATATTGATGATTTCCAGCCCGATCTGATTCAGTGTGAAGGATTCACCCGTAGTCGGATTAAAGACATATCCTGTTTCACTAATGGCAATGTTCTTTTTTAGTTTCATAAGTGCGTTTTTTTCGAATCTATAAAACAAAAATATTTATTGATCAAGTATCATTTTTTATGCTTTTGTCAGTTAGATAAAGATTGTCGGTAAAAGTTTAATGTACGGATAAACATTTCTTTCTTTTGTCGAATATATGTGGCTTCAGGCAAAATGGAAACACCGAAAGGTGTTCACATTAGTCTGGTGTACAGTACATGCAGCTGTTCTTTCTGAATAAAAGACCAGAAGGTTTTAACTAGCAGTCTTTATTTACTGTTGGAAGAAAATACGGGTTAACCAAGATAGGATTTGAGAAGTTTACAACGAGTTGTATTCTTAAGACGTTTAATGGCTTTTTCCTTTATCTGACGAACACGTTCCCTGGTAAGTTGAAATGCTTCAGCAATTTCTTCAAGTGTGTAGGGATGTTTCCCGTTAAGTCCGTAATACATTCGTATTACATCAGCTTCCCGCTGGGTGAGGGTAGTAAGAACCCTTTCAATTTCGCGTCGCAGTGAGTCGGTAAGCAATCCCTTGTCTGGGCTTGGTGATTCAATGTTTGTCAGAACATCGTACATGGTTCCCTCTTCATCATTTCCAAGAGGGGCATCCATGGAAACATGTTTTCCGGCGTTACGCAAGGTTTCTTTAATTTCTTCGGAGGCGATTTCCAGAGCCTGGGCTATTTCATTGAGGGAGGGTTCTCTTTCGTACTTCTGTTCCAGTTCGGCAAACGTTTTGTTAATCTTGTTGATGGATCCGATCTTGTTGAGGGGTAATCTAACAATTCGAGCTTGTTCGGCCAGGGCCTGAAGAATAGACTGGCGGATCCACCAGACTGCATAAGAAATGAACTTAAAGCCCCGGGTTTCATCAAACCGTTGCGCTGCCTTGATTAATCCTAGATTTCCTTCATTGATGAGGTCGGGAAGGCTGAGCCCCTGGTTCTGATATTGCTTTGCCACCGAAACAACAAAACGCAGATTGGCTTTTACCAGGGTGTTCAGGGCTTCATTGTCACCGTGCCGTATCCGACGCGCCAATTCAACTTCTTCTTCGGCAGTAAGTAAATCAACACGCCCTATTTCATGCAGGTACTTATCAAGGGAGGGGGTTTCCCTGTTGGTTACCTGTTTGGTGATCTTTAGCTGTCTCATGCTTTTAAGGTTTCGTATGGTTTAACCGGTCATAATCTGTACAGGAAATAACGAATCATCCATTCTTCCTCCCTGCCGCAGGCCCTTCCCGGTACAATGAAACCCATCTTTGAGGCCTTGAGAGCAATCCGTCTCAGGTGATGACTAAAGTAATTAAAAAAAATAAAATTGTTTTTGCTGAAAAAATTTTTTACTGATTTTTTGCTATTTCTTTTCAATGTTTTATACTTGCAGTGAATTTCACAGACGTCAAACCGTCAATAAGATATTCTGAATTTATTCCCTTAGTCTATATACGGTTCGATGATTAGAGGTGCCGGAACGCTGTGAGTGGGAACCACTACAAATCATTGCAATCATAATACTGCCGACAAGGGGATTTGCTGTATAACATTTTTAATTTGCGTATGTACGACATTATTGAACTCAACAAGAAGCTCCTTCCTGAGCTGAGAGAAATTGCTAAATCATTACAAATTAAGCGGGTGGAATCGCTCCGTAAACAGGATCTGATTTACAAAATCCTGGATCAGCAGGCTATTCTTGCTAACCAGAGCAAAGCCAAGACCGAAGGCCAGAGCCAGAATGACAAGACGGATCAGGACCGGTCAGGTGAAAGACGCCGGGGGCGCCGCCCAAGGGATTTCAGAAAGAAAGAAGAAAGTTCTTTGAAGGAAATGGAACAGAAGACAGAATCTTCTCCTGTTGTAGAAAATATGGTTACTAATGAAGTGGCCAGACCGCCCCGCCCTGAAAGAGAAGACCTTTTGCTGAATGGAAACGGTAAGGAGGATGCGGAGCCACTTATTCCACCAGATCCATTTACCGAAACCGAAACGGAACTACTTCCTGAAGCTGTTGTTCCGGAAGAAAAAACTGAACCTTTAACTGAAACATTGCCGCCTCAGGACCGGTCTTTCAGACCAAAATACCCCCAGGAAAGACGTTCCATTGATCTTCCCTATGATTTTGAAGGAGCAATTGTAAATACCGGCGTACTGGAAATTATGCCCGACGGATACGGTTTCCTTCGGTCACCGGATTATAATTATTTGAGTTCACCTGATGATATTTATGTTTCTCAGTCACAAATAAAACATTTCGGACTTAAAACCGGCGATACTATTAAAGGGACGGTAAGGCCTCCGCGGGAAGGTGAAAAGTATTTTCCATTGGTTAAAATTGAAGAAATTAACGGGCGCAGCCCTGATTTCATCCGTGACCGGGTTCCGTTTGATTTTCTCACACCCCTGTTCCCGGAAGAAAAGTTTACCCTTGTTGGTCCCAAAAGCAACAATCTATCGGTACGGGTAGTTGATATGTTTGCTCCCATCGGAAAAGGGCAGCGCGGTCTCATTGTCGCTCAGCCCAAAACCGGGAAAACTATGCTGCTGAAAGATATTGCCAATGCCATAGCGGCCAATCATCCGGAAGTGTACCTTATGATCCTTCTTATTGATGAACGCCCTGAGGAGGTTACCGATATGGCCCGCAGTGTAAATGCCGAAGTCATTGCCTCTACATTCGATGAACCCGCTGAGCGCCATGTGCGGGTCGCAAATATTGTACTTGAAAAGGCCAAACGTTTGGTAGAGTGCGGGCACGATGTAATGATCCTTCTTGATTCTATCACACGGCTTGCTCGTGCCTTTAACACAATTGCCCCGGCATCAGGAAAGGTTCTTTCCGGTGGTGTGGACTCGAACGCTCTGCAGAAACCTAAACGTTTCTTCGGTGCCGCAAGGAATATTGAAAACGGCGGATCGCTGACAATCCTTGCCACAGCCCTTACAGAAACAGGTTCAAAAATGGACGATGTTATTTTTGAGGAATTCAAAGGTACTGGCAACATGGAACTTCAGCTCGACCGCAAGCTGGCCAATAAACGGGTATGGCCTGCTGTTGATATTAATGCGTCCAGTACACGACGTGAAGAACTGCTTCTGGATAAGGAAATGCTTAATAAAATATGGATTTTGCGGAACTATCTGGCTGACATGAATTCCATTGAAGCGATGGAGTTTCTGCGCGACCGCATGGCTCGTACTCAGTCGAACGAAGAGTTCCTCATATCAATGAACAGCGATTAATTTATATTTCCATAAAAGGAAAACACCTTTAATCTTCTTGTACCGGAAAAAGATGATAAAAATCATCTTACTCTGGCCAGGCTATCTGATATTCAAATGTCTGCAAAACAAATACTTTGATTCTTATTTAAAAACATTCTGAATAATCTGCATTTTCATGCAGAATATACCATTTGTATTAATTTTGTACCTTCTTTTAAAAAGGTAAGTTTTTGCTATTTAACTACTTAATTCAATAAGACATGACAAAGAATAAAAAATTTGTAACCTGCGACGGTAATTATGCTGCTTCGCATGTTGCATACATGTTCAGTGAGGTGGCAGCAATTTATCCTATCACTCCCTCATCCACCATGGCGGAAAATGTGGACGAATGGGCTGCCCATGGGAGAAAAAATATTTTCGGTGATCCTGTTAAGGTGGTCGAGATGCAGAGTGAGGCAGGTGCCGCTGGTGCCGTGCATGGATCTCTTCAGTCAGGCGCACTAACTACTACCTTTACAGCATCGCAGGGGTTACTCCTGATGATTCCCAACATGTATAAAATTTCCGGGGAACTCCTTCCGGGAGTTTTTCATGTTTCTGCACGTGCTCTTGCCGCACAGGCCCTGTCAATTTTTGGCGATCACAGCGATGTGATGGCCACCCGTCAGACCGGTTTTGCTATGCTGGCTACAGGAAGTGTACAGGAAATTATGGACCTGGCAGCTGTCGCTCATCTTTCAGCCATTAAATCACGCGTGCCTTTTCTACATTTCTTTGATGGTTTTCGAACCTCAGCCGAAATACAAAAAGTAGAGGAAATCGATCAGGATGAACTGGTTAAATTGCTTGACTGGAAAGCGCTTCAGGAATTCCGCGACCGGGCTCTGAATCCTGAACACGCTGTTACCCGTGGTACTGCACAGAATCCCGATATCTATTTCCAGACACGTGAAGCGGCAAATCGTTTTTACGATGCGCTACCTGATATCGTAGAAAATTACATGAAGGAAATTTCCCGGATTACCGGACGCGAGTACCATCCCTTTACCTACTATGGCCACAAGGAAGCCGAACATGTTATTGTTGCCATGGGCTCCGTTACAGATACCGCAAAGGAGGTTGTTGATTACCTCATGGCAAAAGGAGAAAAGGTGGGTGTGATTTCGGTACATCTCTATCGTCCGTTTTCCCATAAATATTTTCTTAATGTTCTTCCTTCTACAGTTAAAAGAATTGCTGTTCTTGACAGGACCAAAGAACCCGGAGCAGCCGGCGAGCCGCTTTATCTCGATGTGGTAGATGTGTTTTATACAAGAAAGGAAAAACCACTGATCGTTGGTGGGCGGTACGGACTTAGCTCGAAGGACACCACTCCTGCCCAGGTTCTGGCTGTGTTTGAGAACCTGAAGATGAATGAACCCAAAAACCATTTTACTATTGGTATTGTTGATGATGTTACTTTCCTTTCCTTGCCGGTAAAAGAAGACATCAGCGTTGTACCCAAAGGCACCTTTGAAGGCAAATTTTACGGAATTGGCTCCGACGGAACAGTAGGCGCCAATAAGAACTCAATCAAGATCATTGGAGATACCACCGATAAATACGCCCAGGCATATTTTGCATACGACTCCAAAAAATCAGGCGGTGTAACTGTATCACATCTCCGTTTTGGTGATCAGCCTATCCGGGCTCCTTATCTGGTGAATAATCCTGATTTTGTTGCATGCCATGTTCCGGCCTATCTTGGCAAATACGACATGCTGAAAGGTTTGAAGAAAGGAGGTACATTCCTTCTCAACTCCATGTGGGATGCTGAGGAAACAAAGAACCGGCTTCCCGATGACATGAAGAAGTATATGGCTGACAACAATATCCGGTTCTTTATTATTAATGCTACCAGGCTAGCACAGGAAGTCGGACTGGGAAACCGTACCAATACAATTATGCAAAGCGCTTTCTTTAAAGTTGCCAATGTGATTCCGTATGAAAAAGCACTGGAAGAGATGAAGAAAGCCGTTAAGAAAACGTTCGGTCTCAAAGGTGAAGATATTGTTAAGATGAACATTGCGGCCATTGAACGTGGGGGTGAAGTGGAAGAAGTGCCGGTACCTGCTGAATGGAAATCGCTTCAACCAGCCAAAACTGATGAAAATGGTGATATGCCGGAGTTTATAAAGAAGGTAATGATACCAATGAACAGGATGAAGGGAGATGATCTCCCGGTAAGTGCTTTCCTGGGGCGCGAAGACGGGACATTTCCTGCCGGAACCACGGCCTATGAAAAACGTGGTATAGCTACTCACGTACCGCGCTGGATTCCCGAAAACTGTATCCAGTGCAACCAGTGTTCCTTTGTTTGTCCTCATGCATGCATTCGTCCGTTTCTGTTTGACGAAAAGGAAAAGGCCGGATTACCGGAAGGAACTCAGGTTATTAAGGCTACAGGAAAAGCACTGGATGGTTTGAGTTACCGGATTCAGGTAAGTGTGCTCGATTGCACGGGTTGCGGAAATTGTGTTGATAACTGTCCTGCCAAGACTAAGGCATTGGAACTGGTACCTCTCGAAGAAGAGATGGATCAGGTGGAACGCTGGAACTACATTACAAAGAACGTTACCTATAAAGATCATCTGCTTCCGAAAGAAGCAGCTGTTAAAAACAGCCAGTTTGCCCAGCCCTTGTTTGAATTTTCCGGGGCCTGCGCTGGTTGCGGTGAAACACCTTATATTAAGCTTGTTACCCAGTTGTTTGGCGAACGGATGATTGTGGCCAATGCAACAGGATGTTCTTCCATTTACGGTGGTTCGGCTCCTTCCACCCCTTATACCATCGGTCAGAGGGGGAAAGGGGTTGCCTGGGCCAATTCGCTTTTTGAAGACAATGCCGAATATGGATTTGGAATTGCTCTTGGCACCAAGAAATTAAGGGAACGTATTGCTCAACTCATGCAACAGGCATTGCAAGATGGTCAACTCGCTGAAGAAACCAAAACAGCCTTTACGGAGTGGTTGCAGGGCAAAGACAATGCTCCTGCCTCTGAGTTGGCATCCGATAAAGTTCTTAAGGCTCTTGAGAAAGAAAAACATCCTGTAGCATCCGAAATTTTGAAACTGAAACAATATCTTGTCAAGAAATCAGTCTGGATTTTCGGCGGTGACGGATGGGCTTATGATATTGGCTACGGTGGCCTCGATCATGTGCTTGCTTCAGGTGAAGATGTGAATGTTCTCGTGCTCGACACGGAAGTATATTCAAATACCGGCGGTCAGGCTTCGAAATCAACTCCTGTGGGAGCAGTAGCCAAGTTTGCTGCCTCAGGCAAGAAAATCCGTAAGAAGGACCTTGGTTTGATGGCTATGTCGTATGGATATGTATATGTTGCCCAGGTGGCAATGGGAGCCAGCCAGGCTCAGTACCTGAAAGCCATCAGAGAAGCAGAAGCTTACCCTGGTCCCAGCCTCATCATTGCCTATGCTCCGTGTATCAATCATGGTATCCGGGCAGGAATGGGCAAATCGCAGGCACAGGAAGAACTGGCCGTACAGTGTGGCTACTGGACTCTTTACCGATACAATCCTCTTCTGGAACAGCAGGGACAGAATCCTTTCCAGCTCGATAGCAAGGAACCGAAATGGGAAGAATTCCAGAACTTCCTGAACAGTGAAATCAGGTACACAGCACTGAAAAAGTCATTCCCTGCCGAAGCTGCTGAATTATTCAAAGCTGCTGAAGAGAATGCCAAATGGAGGTACAATGCCTACAAGAGGCTTGCCGCACTGGATTATTCGGCACAGAAACAAGCTTAGGAACTCTGGCGGAAATGCCTCACGTTTCGTTTACAGGCATTCTTTCCTTAAATACACAGAAGGTTGGCGCACAGCGCCAACCTTCTGTGTATAGTGTACTTCCTGCTAATTCTTAACAAGGTTAATTTATAACCTGCATTCGATAAGTTAAAGATTGTAGCCTGTGATTGTCCATCATGTGTACGAGATAGTCAATAGAAACACAATAAATATTAAACCTTTCGAGGTAACCCTGACTTATCA